>NZ_JAMYUW010000008.1:0-216840 GCF_040323315.1 Mesorhizobium sp. M0047
GCACTGCCGACGACATCTACGACGCGCCCAACTCGCCCTTCGTCTACGGCTTCATCGGTGAATCGAGCTCGCTTCCGGTCAAGGTCGAAAATGGCGAGATCTGGCTCGCCGACCGTCCGATCGGACTTGCCGCGCCCAACGAGCCCTCGGGCGAAGCGACGCTTTACTTCCGCCCGCACCATGTCGAATTGCTTGACGGCTGCAGCGGCTGCATCGCCGGCACGGTTGCCGCCAGCCGCCGCGTCGCCGGCACGCGGCGCGTCGAACTCGAGATCGGCGGCGAGCGCCAGCGGGTCGAAATCGAACTGCCTGTCGATCATCCCGCGGCGCAGAAAAGCCGGGTGGCGTTCCGTCCCGGCCGCTGGAAGCTGTTTCCGCCTGCCTGATACTCGGTCGAGCGCTATTCCAGCCAGTTCTCGACCCAGCATCGCGATGCGATCTTCTTGCCCACGATCAGATCTGAAGGGTGTCTCTCTTTGGAAGAAAATCCTGGCATCCGGTTGTTTCGGCCGATAACTTTTCTCGCAGCACAACCACAGAGCCGTCTCGCGTGCCTCGTCGCGCACCGCGCGCCACAGCTATGGTTCGACCATAAACCCATTGCACCCGGAGCTTGTTTTCATGAAGCGATTTTTCCTCGGCGTCGCCACCGTCGCCGGCCTGCTCCTGGCATCCTCCCAAGCCTGGTCGGCCGATAAATTGCTCAACGCATCCTATGATGTCGGCCGCGAACTGTTCGTCCAAATCAACAAGGCCTTCATCGCGCGCCATCCGGGCGTCACCGTCGACCAGTCGCATGCCGGCACCTCTGCGCAAGCGCGTGCCATCGCCGAAGGCCTCGCTGCCGATGTCGTCACCTTCAACCAGGTCACCGACATCGACTTCCTCGTCAAGAAGGGCCTCGTCTCGGCCGACTGGCAGAAGGATTTCCCCGACAACGCCTCGCCCTTCTATTCGCTGCCGTCCTTCCTGGTGCGCGCCGGCAACCCCAAACATATCAAGGACTGGAACGATCTCGTGCGCGACGACGTGCAGGTGATCTTCCCCAACCCGAAAACCTCCGGCAATGCGCGCTACACCTATCTGGCGGCCACCGCCTATGCCAAGGAAGCCTTCAAGGGCGACGACGCCAAGGTGAAGGAGTTCATTACCAAGTTGTTCAACAACGTGCCGATCTTCGACAATGGCGGCCGCGCCGCGACCACAACCTTCGTGCAGCGCGAGATCGGTGACGTGCTGATCACCTTTGAGTCCGAGACGCGCGGCATCCGCAGGGAGTATGGCGACGACAAATTCGAGCAGGTCACGCCCTCGGTCAGTCTGCTGGCCGAATTCCCGGTCGCCATCGTCGACAAGGTCGCCGACGAGCATGGCACGCGCGATCTGGCAAAGACTTATCTCGACTTCCTGTACACGCCGGAGGGCCAGGACATTCTCGCCCAGAACGGCAACCGGGTCCGCGACGCGGCAGTGGAGGCCAAATACAAAGCCCAGTTTCCCGACGTCCGCCTGCTGACCGTCGAAGGCGTTTTTGGCGGCTGGGACAGGGTGCAGAAGGAGCATTTCGCCGCAGGCGGCCTGCTCGACCAGACCTATGGCAGCCGCTGACGGCACAAACATCCGGAGCAAATGAAGAAAGCCGGCACCTTGCCGGCATTCTTCGTTTTGTGCTCCGGAAACCCGGTTTTCAGCGAAATATCGGCGTCATCCGTGCAGAACGTTACAAAGAATCAACGTGTTTGCGCCTAACATGCCATTCGGCGCCTTGTTTTCGCGAAATATCGCCGCACGGCAAAAACGTCATTATTTGCACACAAACAGTCGCCAGATGCGAGTGGTTGGGGCTTCAATGGGGTGATCTGGGCATGCTGACAAAAAAAGGCAAATACGGCCTCAAGGCCCTCGTGCATCTGTCTGGCCTGCCACTGGGCCAATTGGCCTTCGTCAACGACATCGCGGTCGCCAACAATATTCCGAAGAAATTCCTCGATGCTATCCTGGGCGAGTTGCGCAATGCCGGTTTCGTCCAGAGCCGCAAGGGCAAGGAAGGCGGCTATCGCCTCGCCAGGCCGGCCTCTGAAATCAAGATCGGCCATGTCGTGCGGGTGCTTGACGGGCCGCTGGCGCCGATCCCCTGCGCTAGCCGCACGCAGTATCAGCGCTGCGACGACTGCGACGAGGCCACCTGCCAGGTCCGGCAGATGATGCTGGAGGTGCGGCAGGCGATCGCCGAAGTGCTGGACAATCGCAGCCTCGCCGCCATGCGCGATGCCGACAATGATGATTTCCCCGTCGAACTGACGTCACAGATCTAGACCACCGACTGCCAATCTGCCGCCGCGTATCGAGGTTTCGCTTGTAGCGCCATATGGGCAAGGAATTCCCTGCTTACGCCGCCGCCACCCGCGCTGTGTTTGGTGAAGACACCGATGCGCGCAAACTGTTCGAGGGTTTGCTGGCGGCTTCGCCATCGCCGCCGCCTGCAGTTCGCCGCGCATCCGGTGGCAGGCCGCTGGTCGCCTACGATCCGGTTCAGGGCAACGAACTGGGGTTGACGGGTTCCTTCGGAGCCTTTGCCGGCGCGCAGGCTGACGGAGCATCAAACGAAAAACCCGCCTGCACGGCGGGTCACTGGCGCAAATCAGCACCATGGACAAACATGTACCATAGCTGAGGGCAGGGAATCAAGAAAAAATTCCTATCGACCAGCGTTAGCTGGTGGACGGTCGCACTGACGAGTTCGCTGACCGGGCGGGTCGCATCGAGCGTCAAGGCCCTCTCATCCGCCGTCGGCGGCTCTAGGATAGCGAACTGGCTGTCGACGCGGCTTGCCGGCATGAAATGGCCCTTGCGGCTGCCGACACGCCACCTGGCCGTAGCAGCGTCGATCTGCAGATAGAGGAAGACGATCGCCGGGCAGAAGCCGCTCAAGCGCGCGCGATAGCTGCGCTTCAACGCCGAGCAGGCGGCAACCACGCCTTCGCCCTGCCCCATCGACGCAGCGATGCGCTCGCCGATCGCGTCAAGCCAGCCTTCACGAAGTTGATCGGTGAGTGGCTTGCCGCTGGCCATGCGTGCGACGTTTTCCGGCGGGTGCAGCCTGTCACCCTCGATAAAGGTAACGCCCAGCGCGGCCGCCAGTGCAATACCGACGGCCGACTTGCCGCAGCCGGCGACGCCCATCACCACGATGGCTTGGGGCAATGAGCCGGGAGCGCCAATTGGCGCCTGTGCTGGCCTTTCGCCCACTGTCAGCGGCTTGCCGGCGCGCGGCCGTAGAGCAGCAGCATGGCGACGATGACGACGCCGTAGATGATCTGCCGCCCCGCCTCCGGCATCTGCATGACCGACAGGATGGATTGCAGCAGGGTGATCAGGATGACACCGGCGACGGTGCCCAGATACGAGCCCCGCCCGCCCAGGATCGAGGTGCCGCCAAGCACGACAGCTGCGATCGATGGCAGCAGATAGGCATCGCCCATCGACTGCGCCGCCTTGGAGGCATAGCCGGCGAGCAGCACGCCGCCGAAAGCGGAGAGCCCGCCCGATACCGCGAAAGCGATCATCACCACGCGCCGTGTGTCGATGCCGGAGAGATAGGCGGCGCGCTCGCGGTTGCCGATGCCGTACACGGTGCGGCCGAAGCTGGTGCGGGTCAGCACGAACACCATTGCAGCGCCGATCAGCGCCCAGATGATGACGGCGTTGGGGACGCCCGGAATGGCGAAGCCGGTCGCCAGGTAGCGCATTGCGCCCGTCGCCGAATCCTGCGGCGAGAAGCCGCCGGTATAGACGACCATCAGCCCCTGCGCGACGGCGTTGGTGGCCAGCGTGATGATCATCGAGGGGATGCGCAGGTAGGCGACGCCGATGCCGTTGACGATACCGATCAGCACACCGCAGAGAATGCCGAACGGGATCGCCAGCACCACCCCGGCCGGGCCATAGGCGGCCGCCGCGCAGGCCATCATCGCGCCCGCCGCCACGCACCAGGGCACCGACAGGTCGATCTGGCCGAGCAGGACGACCAGCATCATGCCGGTGGCGATTACGCCGAGGAACGAGGCGACCTTGAGTTGCTGCAGCAGGTACTCCGGCGACAGGAAGCTGCGCGAATAAAGGCTGCCAAGAAGCAGCAACAGCACAATGCAGGCAAAGGCGGTCAGCACCGCTGGATCGGCGCGGCGGATGAACCTGGGCATGCGGCTGGCAATGCCGCCAAGCGTCGTTTCGCTCACAGGAACCACTCCAGCCGGTTGCGCACCCGAAACAGTGCGAAGGCGCCGAGGCTGACGGCGACCAGCAGGATAACGCCCTGGAATAGCGGCTGCCAGAGCGGATCGAAATCGAAGACGAACAAAAGGTCGCCAATGGTGCGGAAGGCCAGCGCGCCGAAGATCGCGCCGATGGCGCTGCCCTTGCCGCCGAACAGCGAGACGCCACCGAGCACAACGGCGGCGATCGAAAACAGCGTGTAGGCGTTGCCGCTGGCGTAGGCCGCCTCGCCCGTATAGGTGAAGAACGTCAGGAACAGCCCGCCGATCGCCGCCAGCAGCCCGGCCAGCGTGTAGGCGGCGAACTTGCCGCGCCTAATGGGCACGCCTGACATGTACGCCGCCGTCTCCGACGACCCGGCCGCGTAAGCGGCGCGGCCGAGCACCGAACGGCTGAACGGCACCCAGATCACCAGCACGATGGCAAGCAGCACCACGAGGCTCGCCGGCACCTCGCCGAACACACGACCGGTCAGCGCATCGGCCAGATCCTCATTGACCGAACCGCCCGGAAACGGCCGCAGCAGAAGGCCGATGCCGTAATAGATGGCTCCTGTGGCAATGGTGGCGACGATCGGCTGCAGCCGTCCGTAGATGACGATGGCGCCATTGATCGCCCCGCACAGCAGGCCCACCGCCAGCACGGCGATGACGCCGAGCGTCGTCTGCATCGGCGTGCCCACCACCAGCCACGAGGCGAGGCAATTGGTGAGCAGGAAGATCATGCCGATGGACAGATCGATGCCGGCGGTGATCACCACCAGCGTCTGCGCCATGGCGACGAAGGCGAGCAGCACGCCCTTGTTCGCCGCCGTCTGCACGACATTGGCGGTGAAACCGGCCGGATGGTTCGAGGTGTAGATGACGAACATGACGATGAAGATGCCAAATGCCAGCAGCGTTCCGCGTTGCTCGGCAAGCCAGTAGCGCCAATCCTTCATGCGTCCGCTCCCAGGCTCACGGGGCTGTCCTCGCCATGGATGTTGAGCGCACTCGATATCAGCGCCCGCTCGCTGATCTCGGCGCCGACCAGCTCGCGCTTGACCGCTCCATCATAGAGCACCAGCACACGGTCGCAGCAGCCGATCAACTCGTCATAGTCGGTCGAATAGAACAGGATCGCCGCACCCGCATCGGCAAGCTTGCGCATCAGTTGGTAGAGCTCCTGCTTGGTGCCGACGTCGATGCCGCGTGTCGGATCGTTGAGTAGGATGATGCGCGGCTGGCGCATCAGCCATTTGGCGATGACAACCTTCTGTTGGTTGCCGCCCGAAAGTGCCGCGACCGGAATGTCGAGGCCCGCCGTCTTGATCGCCAAAAGGCCGACCATGTCGTCGATCAGCCGCTGCTCGGCGGCGCGGTCGATGATGCCGGCTTTCGAGAGCCGGTCGAGGGCCGCGAAGGACAGGTTCTCGCGCACGGTCATCGGCAGCATCAGGCCTTCGGTCTTGCGGTCCTCGGGAATGAGCGCCATGCCGATGCCGTCCTCGCGCGCAGCCGCGGGGCTGGTGATCGATACAGGCTTGCCGTCGATCAGGATTTGACCGCTGAGGCCGCGCAGCACACCGAAGAAGGCGAGCAGCAATTCGCGCTGGCCCTGGCCGTCAAGGCCGCCGAGGCCAACCACCTCGCCGGCCCTGACAGTCAATGAAATATTGTCGAGTCGGTCGGTCCACGAGAGCTTGCGGGCCTCTAACCTGGGGGCGGCGGTCGCAGGCACGGCCGCGGGTTTCGGCGGAAAGATGTGGCTGTATTCGCGGCCGATCATCAGTTCGACCACTTCATTGTCGCTTTTCGAACCTGCCGGATAGCTTGCGACGTTACGACCATTGCGGAACACCGTGCACTGGTCGGCCAACTCGGCGATCTCGTTCATGCGATGCGAGATGTAGAGCAGGGCCAGCCCTTCCGAGCGCAGCCGCTTCAACACCGCGAAGATGTTCGAGACGTCCGCCGCCGTCAGCGCCGACGTCGCTTCGTCGAGGATCAGGATGCGCGGCTTTCTGGCGAGTGCCTTGGCGATTTCGACCATCTGCCGCCGCGACAAGGGCAGGTCCTTGACCAGTGCCGACGGATGAATGTCGGCCGCACCCGCGCGCGCCAGCGCCTCTTCCGCAATGCGGCGCTGCGCCTTGCGGTCGATCATGCCGAAGCGTTTGGGCGGATCGGAGATGACGATGTTGTCGGCGACGCTGAGTTCTGGAACCAGCGACAGCTCCTGGAAGATACAGACGATGCCGGCCTGGTTGGCAGCAGCCGGCGACGCGAACGTCACCTCGCGGCCATCCAGCGTCATTCGGCCTTCATCGGCCGCGACGACGCCCGCCATGACCTTGATCAGCGTCGATTTGCCGGCGCCGTTTTCGCCAAGGATGGCGTGGATGCTGCCGGACGTGACCGAAAGTTCGGCCTTTTCCAGCGCCCGCACACCACCATAGCGCTTGGATATACCTTCCATCCGGAAGAGCGGAACCGCACCGTCCATCAGCCCTCCCCAGGCATTTTGACGACCAGACTATCGAGTGGTCGGCGCCGTGGGTCCCACGGCGCCGGTTGTTCAGCCTATTGGTCGGCCTTGGTCTGACCCATGATTTCCTGCGCCGTGAAATTGATGCCGCAGGTCGGGAAGGAGTTGCCGACGAAGAAATTGTCGGACTGGTCGGGGAAGAAATCCTGCCCGGCCTTGAAGTTTGGATCCTCAACGATCGCCAACGGCAGTTTGACCGATTGCGGTACGACATTGCCTTCAAGCGCGGCAATCGCCGTCTTGATGGCGACCGCCACCTGCGCCGGGCCAGTGCCGGCCGACGAGCATTTCAGTCCGTCGGCGGCATGAGCCGCGCAGAATTTGCGGAAGCCGTTTTCGGTTTCGCCACCGAACGGTACAAACGGATGCTTGGCGTCGATCATCGCCTGTACGATGCCGGTGTCACCCCCCTGGCCGGTAATGCCGACGAACGGACCATTGGTGGCGATCGCGTCAGCCGTGACCTTCTGCGCTGTCGGATCATCCCACTTGCCGGCGACTTCGGTGACGTCCCATTTCTTGCCCGAAGCATCGAAGACCTCATGGATGCCATTGTGGCGGTCGGTATCGACCGACGTGCCAGCAACACCGCGCACCTCAAGTATCTTGCCGCCATCGGGTATATGGTCGACCAGCCATTTGCCCCAAAGTTCGCCGAGGCCCTTCTGATCGACATTGACGTTGATGGCGTCCTTGGTGTCGAGAATGTTGTCGAAAGCAACCAGCACGACACCGGCCTCCTTGGCGCGCTTGATGACCGGCGCGAAAGCGGTCGGGTTCTGCGCGTTGACGACAATGGCGTCATAGCCGGAATCGATGAAGTTGTTGATCGCCGAAATCTGCGCCGGCACATCCTCGCCGGTCGACACCACCTTGAATTCCTTCAACTTGGCGGCGACGTCCTTTTGCGCTGCGTAAGCCTTGGCGGTCTGGATCATCTGGATGCGCCAGGTGTTGGCGATGTAGCCATTGGCGAGCGCGATCCGGTATGGGCCGTCCTTTTTGGGAAACTTGAAGAACTGCGTATCCGCAGCCCAGGGTGCGAAGCAATCCGGCTCCGCTGCCGGGCCCTTGACGATTTCAGGGCCCGCGGCAATCGCCGACGAGCTCAGCATGACGAATGCAGTGGCGGCAACGATGCCACCAACAAGTGACTTGATCATCGATATTCCTCCCAGTTGCAGTTCTGATTGTGGTTTTCGCTATGCGAAATTATTGACGCGATCGGGCCGGCACCTCCTTGCCTTGGCATACGCGTTTTAGTCGCCTGTGACGGCCGACCCAGTTCCTCCCCTTGTCACCGCCAGCCGGGCGAAAACTATCATATTATCCATAATAAACAAGAATTAGTTGTCGCTTATGTATAATAAACAGCCGCACCCCGCTGCGCGCCCATCTGCTCAGCGGAAAATGGTAGCGCTACCAAATTGTCCTGTAAACCGGCATTCGCACAGTCGTTTCTGTGTATTCAACGGGCGGTGCTCTCGCGGCGCTTGAGCTCGAAACCGAGATCGACGATCCGTTGCTCCGGCCTGTCGCCGGCGATCGCAGCCAGCGCCATGGCGACCGCACGCCTGCCGATCTCGTAGCGATGGGTGCGGATGCTGGTGATCGACGGGAACGCCACCTGCATCATGTCGAGGTCGTTGAAACCGACGATACCGATCGTCTTCGGCACCAAGATCGAGGCGCGATGACACTCGAACAACACGCCGAGCGCGATGTCGTCATTGTTGCAGAAGACAGCGTCGAGTGTCGGCACCTTGGCCAGCGCGTCGCGGAACATCTCGCGGCCGAGCGACACGCTGGACGGAACCGGCGTGGTGGTGACGAGGCGCGGGTCAAACAGGCCGGCCGCCTCCATCGCAGCGCGGTACCCGGCAAGGCGCCGCTGCGAGCGAGGATCCATGCGCGCGCCGATGAAGCCGATGCGGCGATAGCCAGCCTCGATCAGATGTTCGGTGGCCGTCCTGCCGCCGTCCAGATGCGAGAAGCCGACCATCATGTCGACTGGATCTGGCCCGGTTTCCATGACCTGCACCACCGGGCAGCCGGCGCTCTCCAGCAGCTTTCGCGAGGCCGGTGTCTGGTCGATGCCGGCGACGATCAGCGCTGCCGGCCGCTGCGAGCCGAACACCTGCAGCAGCCGTTCTTCCTCGAGGCCGGAATAATGGGTGTTGCCGAGTTGGATGCGGAATGGGCTGTCCGACAGGCTGTCATAGATGCCGCGCACCACCTCGGCAAAGACGTTGTTGGTGAGCGACGGTACCAGGACGCCGAATACCTCGGCGCGCGCAGAAGCCAGCGCCCGCGCATTCGGGTCCGGCACATAGCCGAGTTCGTCGACGGCGGCCTGGATCTGGCGGCGCAGTTCTTCGGAGACGCGCTCCGGCTCGCGCAAGGCGCGCGACACGGTGATGGCGCCGACTCCGGCCTTGCGCGCGACATCCGATATTGTCGGGCGGCCTCTGCCACGGCGAGAGCGCGGCTTGATCACGGACGCGCTCGCTCGGGAATGCACCCGGCAGGGCGCGGTCGCGATACGATCGTTTTTGCTGTCACCATCCCGCCGGCCCGCTTTGCCGCACCCACTCGCCTTCTGGCGTCGCGCAGCGTGTTGTCCTTGTCAAGCAACGGCAACAATCCTGCCAGCCTTCAAGCCGTCACGGCGGCGCTGCGCCGTGCTTTCCAGAACAACAGGCCGATCGCCAATATGTTCAGCAAATTCCAGGCGATGCCGTTGAGGAACGCCGCGGCATAGGAACCGGTGAGGTCGTAGATCCAGCCCGACATCCAGCCACCGATCGCCATGCCGAAGATCGTCGCCATCATGACGATGCCTATGCGCTGCCCGGCCTCTTTGGCGGGCATGTAGTCGCGCACGATGATGGCGTAGCAAGGCACGATGCCGCCCTGCGACAGGCCGAATACCAGCGACACCAAATAGAGCGAGGCAAGCCCGTCGAACGGGATGTAGAACAGCAGCGACAGACACTGCAGCACCGAACCTATCATGAGCGTTTTCATGCCGCCGATGCGATCGGCAATAAAGCCCGATGCCAACCGGCTGACGACGCCGCCCGCCATCATGATCGACAGCATGTCGGCGCCGTGTGCCACGCCGTAGCCGAGATCCATGCAATAGGCGACGATATGCACCTGCGGCATCGACATCGCCACGCAGCAGCCGAGGCCGGCGACAACCAGCAGCACCTGCAACGCCGCCGGCGACAGCGAGATCGGCTGCACCGGCCGGCTCCCGGGCGAACCTGCGGCTGCCGCCGTCGGGGCACCGCGCCGCAGCATCAGCACCAGCGGCACCATGGTCACCAGGCAGAAGATGCCGATGGCCGCATAGGTGAAACGCCAGCCCTCCGCCTTCATGAGTGTCGGCATGATCGTCGGCCAGAACGCCCCGGCAAGGTAGTTGCCGGCGGCCGCCGCGGTCACCGCGACACCGCGCCGGCGGTTGAACCAGTGCGAGATATCGGCGATCAGCGGCCCGAAGATCACCGATGTACCGACGCCGATCAGCAGCCCTTGGGCAAGGGTGAACTGCAGGATCGAGGTCGACAGCGCCGCGAGCAGGAGGCCGGCGGAGAGCGCAATCGAAGAGAGCAGCGCCGGGACCCAGTAGCCCATACGGTCGATGGCGCGGCCGATCAGCGCGTTGCCGGCGGCAAAGCCGACCATGGTCGCGGTGTAGGGCATGGACGCCGCGGCGCGGTCGACGCCGAACTCGGCCTGCACGGCGGGCAGCACCACGACAACCGCCCACATGCCGACGGCACCGATCGTCGCCAGCAGCATCGAGATGGCGAGCCGCATCCAGGCATAGGAGCTGTCGATGCCGGTGCTCGGCTGAATGCTGTCGGTTCGGGCCAATGCGTTTCCTGTCGGCGCTCTCAGTTCGGCTGCCGTCTCGCGCCCAGTATCGGCCCATCCTCAAGCCGCAGCAGCGCCACAGCGGGCAAATCCGTGGCTCCAGAGCCAGGGACGTGGGAACCGATGCCAAAGTGCGGAGTTTCCCGGCCAGCCCCCTGCATAAGGAGTCCTGCCGTGAGCGCGAAGAAAAAATGGTCGGCCGACGTGACCGAGCACAGCGATGCGTTGGATCTCGAGGACCACGTCTTCGAATCCGACGACGCCAAGAAGATCGCCGCCTCGCTCAAGCGATCCGCCGAACACAGCCACCGGCGCAAGGCCGGACCGTTCCAGTCAGCCATGTCGATGCTGAACTTCTACATCAACCGCGCCGGCAAGAACCTGCCCGCCGAGCGCAGACAAGTACTTGAGGACGCCAAGGACGAACTGCGCGCCGCCTTCGGGCGTGAGAAAGACGATTAGCAGCGCCCAATAGGCCCTATCGGGCGCGGATGACGCCGTCGGTGTTTGCCAACAACTTGCGCACCGCGTTGCGCGCCGCATCCGGGCGTTGCAGCCGGATGTTCTTCTCGATTGCCTCATGCAGCTTCTGCGCATGATTGAGATCGTCGATCTCCCGCGTCGTATAGGCAAAGAGATGATCGAAGGCGGATTCGATCAGCACGCCGAGCGGCACCAGAAGGTCGTTGCCCGAGGCACGCAGGATGGCGAGGTGAAAGCGGGTGTCGGCGCGGGTGCGATCCTGCAGGCTGGCCGCCTCGCCCATCTCCCGGCATGCCTGGCTGATCTCGGCCATCTGTTCGTCGGTCCGCCGCATCGCGGCAAAGGCGGTCGCTTCCGGCTCGATGATATGGCGGAACTCCTGCACGGTCTTCAGGAACACCTCGCGATCCGGCGACGTCGCGTACCAGGCCAGCACATCGCGGTCGAGCAGGTTCCAGCGCTCCTTCGGCTCGACCCAGCTGCCGATCTTGGGGCGTGAGGCCAGCAGGCCCTTGGCCATCAGCATCTTGATCGCTTCGCGCACCGCCGAGCGGCTGACGCTGAAGGTCTCCGACCATTTCGCTTCATTCGGCAGGATCGTGCCGGGCGGATAGTCGCCACGCACGATCCTGAGGCCGATCTCGCTGGCCAGCGAGGCATGAACGCTCGAGCCTGGAATGCGCGCCGCGTCGGGTCGGCGAACGCCGGCGGAACGCTCGGTGGAAGCCGCTTTCGCTGGCGATTTTTCCTTGTTCGGCTTCGCGTCCCGCATGGGTTCCAGAAAGTCCGGATTGAGGGGTGCTGTCAAGCGCGGCAAGCGGCTTGGGCCGCAAAGCCGGGCGCTGTGCACAGATCAGCCCAGCTGCTCTCGTGGTTCAGGCCGTCGTGACGTATTTGCGCCAGCTATGCTCCGGGCGGAAACCCAGCACCTCGCGCGCCTTGCGGTTGGACAGCAGCGTTTCGTATTCGCCGAGTTCGGTTTTGACCGGCACGCCGGGGTAGAAACGCTTCAACAGTTCGGCCGTCGGCAGATCGGACGAGGTGTCATCGTTGGCGGCGTTGAACACCTGGTAGCCGAGGCCATCCTTTTCGATGGCGCGCAACGTTATCTGGCCGAGGTCGCGCGCATCGACATAGCTCCAGGCGATGCGTTTGCGGAAACCGGGATCGGCGAACCATTTCGGAAACAGCGAATATTCATGCGGTTCGATGACGTTGCCAATGCGCAAGGCGTAGATATCGGTGCCGTTGCGCTGTGCGAACGCGCGTGCCGTCTTCTCGTTGACGACCTTGGACAGCGCATAGCTGTCCATCGGATCGACGTCGTACTCCTCGTCGAGCGGGAAATATTTGGGATCGCGCGGCTCGTTGGCGAAAACCAGGCCATAGGTCGTTTCGCTGGAGGCGATCACCACCTTGGGGATGCCGAGCTTCACAGCCGCCTCGATGACATTGTAGGTGCCGAGCGCATTGATACGGAACACCTCATTGTCGGTGGTAATCATGATGCGCGGAATGGCGGCGAAATGGACCACGGCATCGACCGGCTGGGGGCGCAGCGATGGGTCGAATTCATGCAGGCCCATGTAGCTTGACAGCGCGTTGAACACCTGCCCGCTGTCGGTGATGTCGGTGATCAGCGTGCGCACCTTGGGGTTGCCGAGCGGCTTGGTGTCGATGTTGAGCACCTGACAGCCCTGCTCCACCAGATACTGCACGACATGGCGTCCAGCCTTGCCGCTGCCGCCGGTGAACATGATCCGCTTCGCCATTTTGCTCTCCACATCCTCTGGAATTTATGTGTATTGTCAGACAATACCGCGATCCGCAACCGCCCTCGCCTGCAAAACGGCAGCGCCGATCATCAATCATTGCAACAGGACTTGAAGACATGAATACGACCGCCGCGAGCGAAAAGATCGGCTTCATCGGCCTTGGCCTGATGGGACACGGGATCGCCAAGAACATCGTCGACAAGGGCTACGCCCTGACCTTTCTCGGCCGCAAGAACCGCAAGCCGGCGGAAGACCTGATCGGTCGAGGTGCGAAGGAAGCATCGACCCCGCGCGATGTGGCGGCGGCATCGACAATCGTCTTCATCTGCGTCACCGGCTCACGCGAGGTCGAAGCCATCATTCGCGGCCCCGGCGGCCTCAAGGAGGGTTTGAAGAAAGGCTCGGTCGTGATCGATTGCTCGACCTCAGATCCTGTCTCGACGGTGGCACTGGCAGCGGAACTGAAGGCGCTCGGCATCGATTTTGTCGACGCGCCGCTGAGCCGCACGCCGAAGGAAGCATGGGAAGGCACGCTCGACGCCATGGTCGGCGCGCCGGACGCCCTCTTTGCCAGGGTGAAACCGGTGATCGAAACCTGGGCCGGCCGCATCGTCCATATCGGCGACACCGGCGACGGCCACCGCATGAAACTGCTCAATAATTTCATCTCGCTCGGCTACGCCGCGATCTATTCCGAGGCATTGGCGCTGGCTGAAAAGGTCGGCATCTCGCCGCCGCGCTTCGACAGCGTCATTCGCAATGGCCGTATGGATTGCGGCTTCTACCAGACCTTCATGCGCTGGACGCTGGAGGGCGACCGCGACGCCCACAAATTCTCGATCGCCAACGCCTTCAAGGACCTGACCTATCTGGAATCGATGGCGGGGGCGGCCGGCATCGCCAATCCGCTCGGCAACGCCACCAAGAACTCCTTCGCCGGCGCCCATGCCACCGGCCCGGCCGAGCAATTCGTGCCGATGCTGGCGACGCATATCGGCAAGATCAACGGCGTCGACCTGATGCCGACCAAGGACGGCAAGAAGCAGACGATCTGAGCCGTCCAAAGGCGCCAGTCACCGCCTTGATCGCCCGATCCCGTCGTCGGTGTTTTCAAGCAGCTTGTGCACGGCACTGCGCGCGGCTACCGGACGCCGCAGGCGGATGTTCTTCTCGATCGCCTCATGCAGTTTCTGTGCCTGCCGCTGATCACCGACCTGCTGCGTTGTGAACGCGAAGAGATGGTCGAGCGCTGACTCGATCAGAACGCCGAGCGGCACCAAAAGGTCGTTGCCGGAGGCGCGCAGGATAGCGAGATGAAAGCGCGTGTCGGCGCGGATGCGGTCCTGCAGGCTCAGGGCCTCGTTCATGTCGCGGCAGGCCTGGCTGATCTCCTCCATCTGCTGGTCGCTGCGCCGCACGGCGGCAAAGGCCGACGCCTCGGGCTCGATGATGTGGCGGAACTCCTGTACGGTGCGCAGAAAAGCCTCGCGGTCAGGAGCGGTCGCGTACCAGGCAAGCACGTCACGGTCGAGCAGGTTCCAGCGCTCCTTTGGCTCGACCCAGCTGCCGATCTTGGGGCGCGATGCCAACAGGCTTTTCGCCATCAGCATCTTGATGGCTTCGCGCACCGCCGAACGGCTGACATTGAATATCTCGGCCCATTTGGCCTCATTGGGCAGGATAGTGCCGGGCGGATAGTCGCCGCGCACGATCCGCAAGCCAATCTCGCCGGCCAGCGAGACATGCACGCTCGCCCCTGCGAAGTGCGCCGCACCACCCGTTCGCATGACGGCCGTACGGCGGCTGGCTTGTGCCTTGGTCCGATCGGCTCGCTCTTTTGACTTTTCGTCCGGCATCCACGTTCCAATGCGTCGGCTGTCTGACGTCCGGACTGGCCCGAACCTGCACGGTGCGCCGATCTTGCCGAAAAATCCAAACCATGGACGCGCCAAAGCCGGCGCCTGTCGCCCCAACCATTGCGTCCAATTCAGGAAGTGACGGGGCGCCCGTTGCCGAGCGCCCCGAAATCGAAAACCTACTTCTGGATGCAGGTGTCGACAGTATCCTTGGTGCATTCGTCGAGGCCGGTGAACACCGGATCGGCGACGGCCTTGCCTTCGATGAGGTCGATCATCACCGACGGCGCCTTGTAGCCCATTTCGAACGGCCGCTGACCGACCAGCGCGGTCACGAGGCCGTCACGGGCGATCGCCACCTCGTCGCCGATCGTGTCGGCGGCACCGATGACGAAGTCGTTGCTGGCTATCCGGTCCTTGAGCGGTCCGAACAGATCGCGATAGGGCTGCGGCGCGCCGAACAGCGGCCAGCCGCCCATGATGCCGAAGGCGTCGAGCTTGGGGTTGGCGGCGAGGATGTCGGTCATCGCCTGTACGCCCTTGGCGCCGTCGTCATTGGTGAACACCGGGCAGCCTGCAACTTCGGTCCAGCCACCTTCACCGGCAAGTGCGGCGAGGCCGTCCTTGCCCGAAAGCGCATCACGCATGCCCTGGGCACGACGCAGGATGTTGTCGGCAGCCGGGTTGCCTTCAATGGTGCAGATCGTGCCGCCATTCGGCTTGCCCTTCTTGATGTACTCGCCGATCTTCTTGCCCATCAGATAGTTGTCGGTGCCGAGATAGGTCTTGCGAAGTGCTGCATCTTCCTTGCTGAGATCCGCATCGACGGTCATGATCGGGATCGTCGGATTGGCGGTCTTGATCGTCTGCGCGATCAGTGGCGCGTTGGACGGCGAAATTGCCATCGCCACCGTGTCGGCCTTGCTCAGCATGTCCTGGACGATCTGCGCTTCGCCGGCTTCATCGGAAGTCGACGCCGGACCAGTGTAGAAGCACTCATATTCCGAGCTGGCGTTTTCCTTGTTCCATTTCTCGCAGCCCTGGTGAATGGCTTCGAAGAACGGATTGTCGAGACCTTTCACGACAATGACGAGCTGTTTCTTGGCCAAAGCCGGCCCGGCGCCAAGCGCCATGGCGGCGACGGCGGCGAGCAAAAGTGTTTTCCTCATGTCAGTCCTCCCTTGGAAACAGACGGACACGGCGTGCCCGCCACACAGATCGACCGGATGCGTGATGACAGAGGGTCGTTGTGCGAGCGCTCATGTCATACGCCAGGCCGATAAGTATTTTCATTTCGGTCGGCCAGATCGAAAACTGACTGGCAACGACCGACAACCCTCCGATGATCCCGCGCGGCAGGCCGGCATGGGACCGGTATATTAAATTTAGTCCTCCGATGCTCAGCTAATCTCGGCTCGCGGCCAACGTCAATGCCATTTGTCCTACAAAACTGATTTTTCGAAAGATTCAACCCCGTCCCGCAAGAGCCTCCGGCCGCATTTCCATGACTATCGCCAATTCTTATTCGTCTGACAATTGACGCCTGCGCAGGCATTCGCGTAGATGCAGGTCAGCGCTGTTTCCGGGAGGAGCTGGAAAAGCGTGGCGAAAGCTGCGCCCGGTCCACCGGAAAAGCAGGCAAGGCACGGGGAGGTTAAGGCTGGTGGCGGTTCTCGAACTCACCAACATCTCAAGGCATTTCGGCGCCATCCAGGCAGTCAACGACGTTTCGTTGTCGATCGAGCCCGGACAGGTGGTCGGCTTGATGGGCGACAACGGCGCCGGCAAGTCGACGCTGGTCAAGATGATCGCCGGCAATTTCCGCCCGAGCCATGGCACCATGCGAATGGACGGCAAGGAGTTGATCCTGCACAAGCCGGCGGAAGCCCGCCAGCACGGCATCGAGATCGTCCACCAGGATCTGGCACTCTGCAACAATCTGACCGCGGCGGCGAATGTCTATCTCGGCCGCGAATTGCGCCGCGGCCTAGGACCGCTCCGCATCCTCGATTATGCGACCATGTACAAGCGCGCAGGCCAGCTCTTCGCCGAATTGAAGTCCGAGACCCGTCCGCGCGACCTCGTCAAGCAGATGTCGGGTGGCCAGCGCCAGGCGGTGGCGATTGCCCGCACCATGCTGTCGCAGGCCAAGATCGTGCTGATGGACGAACCGACGGCCGCAATTTCGGTGCGCCAGGTCGCCGAGGTGCTGAACCTGATCCGCCATTTGCGCGACCAGGGCATCGCCGTGGTGCTGATCAGTCACCGCATGCCCGATGTCTTCACAGTCGCCGACCGCGTTATCGTCATGCGGCGCGGCCGCAAGGTCGCCGACAAGACGATTGCGTCGAGTTCGCCCGAGGAAGTCACCGGGCTGATCACCGGCGCCATCGAACAGGTTTGATTTCAAGCTTTTCACTATGACAGCAAATGAAGGTCGATGATGGCACTGACAATTGACCAGCCGATCGAGCACAAGCAGCAATCCTTGCCGGCAAGGTTGTTTGCCAGCCAGACTTTCTGGGTGGTGATCTCCGTCATCCTTGCGTGCGTGTTCCTGTCGTTTGCCACCGACGCCTTCGCCACGTCGAAAAACCTCTACAACATCACCCGCAACATCACCTTCGTCGCCATCATCGCGCTCGGCATGACCTTCGTCATCATCACCGGCGGCATCGACCTGTCGGTCGGCTCGGTGCTTTGCCTGTCGTCGATGATTTTGGCCGTCACTATGCATGCCGGCTACTCGATCGAGGTCGGCATTCTGGCCTCTATCGCAACCGCGCTCGCCATCGGCGCCTTCAACGGCATCCTGATCGCCTATCTTGGCTTTCCACCATTCGTGGTAACGCTCGGTGTGCTGTCGATCGCCCGCAGCCTGGCGATGGTCGCCTCCAACAACACCGTCGTCTTCCAGTTCGGGCCAGACCACGCCAAACTGCTGGCATTGGGCGGCGGCGCCTGGGTGTTCGGCATCGCCAATCCGGTTCTCTACATGATCCTTCTGGCGCTGATCACCGGCTTCATCCTGCGCTGGACCAAGTTCGGCCGCCACATCTTCGCCATTGGCGGCAATGAGCATGCGGCGACACTGACCGGCGTGCCGGTGCGCAAGATCAAGGTTGCCGTCTACATGATCTCGGCGCTGTCGGCAGGCATTGCCGGCATCATCCAGACCGGCTGGCTGGGCGCCGTCACCACCAATCTCGGCACCGGCATGGAGTTGCAGGTGATCGCCGCCACTGTCATCGGCGGCGCCAATCTGGCTGGTGGCGTCGGCACCGCCTTCGGCGCCATCGTCGGCGCGGCCCTGATCGAAGTGATCCGCAACAGCCTTGGCCTTCTCGGCATCAATGCCTTCTGGCAAGGCGTGTTCATCGGCGGCGCCATCCTGCTGGCGGTGCTGTTCGACCGCATCCGCAATTTCCGCCGCAGCGATTAAGACCATGATCCCCAAGAGTGGAAACCGGTTTTCTCGGACAAACGGAACCGGTTGCCCAGAGATCATCGTCATACGACAAAACAGTCTGTGACAAACGCCCTGTTCAGCCTCGTGGGCGGCTTGCGCTGACGGCTTCGGTTTGAGAGGGCGTTCTTCCCTTCTTCCCTTGTGGGAGAAGGGGAAACCTATCGCTCAGTCTGAAAATCCGCCGGCATCGACCGTCATTCACCTTCGTCGCAGCCCCGCGTCTTGACGCGGCCCCGAACTCAGCCGCACTATCCCGATGCAGGCGAAGGGAGGCCAGTCGTCTGCGGGAGGATATACCCATGACGGAAGCGATCAGGCTCTACTGGGGCCGGTTCGGACATGTTTCTGTCCTCAATGTCGCAAGCGACTTTGTCACCCATGCCCATGTCGAGGCGCATCTGATCATCTGGCTGGAAGGCACGGCCGGGGAGATGACCATCGGCCGAGAGACCGTGCGGCTCGGACCCGACACAGCCGCCGGCATCAACTCCTTCCAGCCGCACAGCCATGTTCTATCGCAAAACGGGACGCCCGGTCTGTTTCTCGCCTTCTACATCGATCCGGACTGGGCGCGGCGCCGCCGCGACCTGCCTGCGTCCGCGCCGCTGTTTGCGCAAGCCGCGATCACGCTGGAGCCCTGGCTGCATCAGGCCGCCGCCAATCTGCTCGACCATCTCAGCGACAATGAGAGCATCGACGATATCGCCAATTACGAGATCGAGCGTTTCATCGACTCAGTGCTCGATGCCGCCGACGCCTCGGCGCCGCAGGAGGTGCGTGTCCGCATCAACACCATGCAGGACTTCCGGGTCCGCAAGGCGATCCAGTTGATGAAGGCCAATGTCTGCGAGCGCATCTGCTTCGATGAAGTGGCGCGCAGCGTCGGACTGTCGCGGCCGCATTTCTTCGCCTTGTTCAAGGAACAGACCAACCTGACGCCCAACGTCTACTGGAACACTCTGCGCATGGAGGAAGCGGTGCGGCAGCTGCAATGGTCGCAGGAGCCGCTGATCTCGGTCGCGTGCAACCTCGGCTTCACCACGCAGGGCAATTTCTCGCGCTTCTTCCGCGACCATGTCGGCGTGCCACCGACGGTCTATCGTGAGGCCGCGCGAGCCATCGCCTGAACCAGCGGCCCCGACACCCCTTTTTCAGACTCCTTGATACGCACTCAAGACGCATTGATAAGCGTCGCTAGACCTGCCGCCCTACCCTTGCACCGGATCGCATTTGCAAGGGAACATTAGATATGGCGAAAGTCACCATCTCCAGCGTCATCGACGCGCCGGTCGAAAAAGTCTGGGCTCGCATACGCGATTTCAACGGATTGCCAAGCTGGCATCCGCGCATGGTCGAAAGCCATATCGAGGACGGCAAGGACGCTTCGACGATAGGCTGCGTGCGCAATCTTCACCTCATCAGTGGCGCGCGCCTGCGCGAAAAGCTGCTCGACTTCTCCGACCAGGATTTCCTCGTCAGCTATTCGATCCTCGAGACGCCGCAGCCTCTGACCAACCACAGGGCGACGCTGCAATTGCGGCGCGTTACCGATGGCGACCGCACCTATGCCGAATGGACCGCCAGCTTCGACGCAGCACCCGAGGAAGCCGACAAGCTGGCCGAGGGCATGGGGGCGAATGTCTTCCAGGGCGGCTTCAATGCCTTGAAGAGCCATTTCGCCGGCCAGAGCTGACAGGAGCCAAACCATGGCGCTAGCACTGCAGACCTTTGCAACAGTCAAGGACGCCAACGCGGCGCTGAAAGCCGCTGGCACGCGCTATCTCGGTGGCGGCACACTTGTGATCCGCGCGGCTAACGAGGGCGATGTTTCGGTCTCCGGCTTTGTCAGGTCGACCGAGTCGTCTCTGTCCACCATCGCGGTTGCCGGCGGCAAGGTCCGCATCGGCGCTTCGGTGACCATGGCGGCGATCGCCCGCCATCCGGACCTCGGCGCCCTCGCCAAGGCCGCCCGCGCCGTTGGTGGCCCGGCGGTCCGCAACATGGCGACCGTCGGCGGCAATCTGTTCGCGCCGGCTCCCTATGGCGATTTCGCCGTTGCCCTTTTGGCGCTCGACGCCATTGTCGGCACCGATGACGGCGAAGCGTCGATCGAGACCTTCCTGGCCAATCGGGAAGGCGGCAGCGCCATCGTCACTTCCGTGAGCTTCACGTTGCCGAAAGCCAACAGTTTCCGCTTCCTGAAAGTGTCGCGGGTCAAGCCCAAGGGCGTCTCGGTGCTCAGCATCGCCAGCGTTCTGGAACAGGCGCCGGACGGCACCGTGTCTTCGGCGAGGATTGCGCTGGGCTGCATGGCCGACCGGCCAATGCGTGCCAAAGCAGCCGAAAACGCTCTGATCGGCCGAAGCCTGACCAAGGACGGCATCGCGCCGACTTTGGCAGCAGTCAACGACGGCACCTCGCCGGCAACCGATCCGATTGCCAGCACCTGGTATCGCAACGAAGTGCTGCCGGTCCATCTCGGCCGGCTGCTGCTCAGCTAATAACCTGTCGGGGGCGCGCGCTTGCCCTGCGGGGCAGGCGCGCTGGGAGGAAAAACATGGCGAAGGTCCCGGTTCAGTTCACGCTCAACGGCGCGGAAACGGCCGAATTCATCGACAGCGGCACGACGCTGCTGCACGCCTTGCGCGACAAGATCGGCGACACCTCGCCGAAAGGCGGTTGCCATCAAGGCACCTGCGGCGCCTGCTCGGTCATCATCGACGGCGAACTCAGGCTCTCCTGCCTGACGCTGGCCGAGACCTGCAATGGCGTTGCCATCACCACGACGGCGGGGCTTTCGGAAGCTGGCGTGCTGCACCCGCTGCAGCGCGCCTTTCTCGACGCCTTCGCCACGCAATGCGGCTTCTGCACGCCGGGCATGATCATGGCCGCCAAGGTGCTGCTCGACCACACCCCGAACCCCAGCCGCGACGAGGTGGTCGAGGCGCTGTCGGGCAACATCTGCCGCTGCACCGGCTACGAGCCGATCATCCAGGCGGTGCTGACCGCCGCGCGGTCCAACTCTCAGAACACGGCCTAGAGCCGGATGATTTCAGGTCGATTCGGCCTGAAATCTGAATCCGCCTCTAAATCAAAGAGATAGAGCATGATGTCGTCCGAAAACCGCTTCACACTTTTCGGCATCATGCTCTGAGGGAACAAAAGAATGGAACTACGCAAGAACTACTTCGCCGATGTCCGCAAGGACGATCTGCACGAGATCGGACAGCCGAGGCCGCGTTCGGATTCGCCGGGCCATGTCACCGGCAAGACCGCCTTTTTCGCCGACCGCAATTTCCCCGGCATGCTGCACCTGAAGATGGTGCGCAGCCCCCACCACCATGCCCGCATCCGCTCGATCGACACGTCGGAAGCCGAGAAGCATCCGGGCGTCGTCAAAGTGCTGACCGCCAAGGATGTGCCGCACAATGTCTACACCATTCTCATCCTGATCCAGATCGGGCCGGAGGATGAAACCGTTCTGGCCGACGGCAAGGTGCGCTGGAAGGGCGAGGCCGTGGTCGCCGTGCTGGCAGAGACCGAGCGCGCCGCACAAGAGGCCGCTGCCAAGGTCAAGGTCGACTATGAGGTGTTGCCGGCTGTCTTCGACATGGAGGAAGCGCTGAAGCCCGGCGCCCCGCTGGTCAATGAGTACCACGGCCAGAATTACTACCTCTATGACAGCGGCGAGTGTCGCAAGGTCCGCTTCGGCGACGTCGAGGCGGGCTTCGCCGGCGCCGACCACGTGCTGGAGCAGAGCTACCAGTCCTCGCCGATCGAGCACGCGCCCACCGAAACGACGGGCTGCCTTGTGGTACCCGAGGGCAATGACCGCTTCACCTGCTACACCAACACGCAGGCGATGTTCTTCACCCTCGACAACACATCGATCATCCTGCAGATGCCGGGCAGCAAATTGCATTTCGTCGGCGGCACCGTCGGCGGCGGCTTTGGCGGCAAAGTCGACGTCATCGTCGAGCCGATCGCCATCCTCGGCGCCAAGCTAACAGGACGACCAGTCTGTTTTATCTACAGCCGCGAAGAGGAGATGCAGATATCGTCACCTCGCGCCGCCGAAAAAATCGTCATCAAGGACGGCGTCATGAAGGACGGCCGTATCGTTGCCCGCAAGGTCACCGGCTACACTGACGCCGGCGCATATTCGCGCCACTCGCCCTATGGCGCGCAGAAGGGTGCGGGGCACTATCCCGGTCCCTACACCATCCCCAATGTCTGGATCGACACCTACTGCGTCTACACCAACCGCACGCCCTCCTCCGCCATGCGCGGCTTCGGCGTCACCATTGGCGACTTCGCGCTAGAGGTGCAGATGGACAAGCTGGCGCGGCTGATCGGCATGGACCCGCTCGAATTCCGCTTCATCAACGCCTATCGCGACGGCGACATGAAGGCGCACCGCCAGCCGACCGAGGGCGCGGCGCTGATCGAGTGCATGCAGGAAGCCTCGCGCGCCGCCAACTGGCCGGTGGCGGAGAAATTCATGGCCATGTCCTCCTATGTGAAGGGAGCTTGAGATGGCGATCAGGCGCGGACGCGGCGTCGCCGCGATCAATTATCCGACCGGCATGAACCTCGGCGGCGACCCGACGCAGGCGCTGGTGCATTCGACGCCGACCGGCAATTTCATGGTGACCCTGTCCTCGGTCGATCTCGGCCAGGGCATGAAGCAGATCATGGCGCAGATCTGCGCCGAAACGATCGGCGTGCCGACCGACCGCGTCGTCGTCGACACCGCCGACACCGACACCGGCCCGCACTGCATGGGCACCTTCGCCTCGCGCGGCACGCATCGCGCCGGCAATGCCGTCATCCAGGCGGCTAGGGAGGCGCGCCAGGTGATGCTGGAGGTGGCGGCCGAGGAGCTGGAGGTGAATGCCTCCGACCTCGAGACCGACGGCCAGGGCAACATCCTGGTCAAGGGCGCTCCGCAGAAATCGATCTCGATCTTCGACGTCGCGCTGTCGGCGCATTTCAAGCGCGGCCGCTCGATCTCCGGCCGCGGCATGTTCCTCATCCCGCGCTCCTATCCGGAGAAAGAGACCGGCGCGATGAAGCCGTCGACCTGCTACGCGCATGCCTGCACCGTGGCCGAGGTCGAGGTCGATGACGAGACCGGCGAGGTGACCGTGCTGACGGTCAAGAACGTCTTCGAGATCGGCCGCGCGCTAAACCCGAAAATGGTCGAGCAGCAATTGGTCGGCGGCTCGTGGATGGGCATCAGTCACGCGCTCTACGAAACCACCGAACCCTACTATCCCAACCGCGACCATGGCGGCACCGACTTCAACCAGTATCTGATGCCCGGCCCCGGCGACCTTGCCGAGACCGAGATCATCGTGCTGGAGCGACCCTCGGCAGACGGGCCATACGGTGCCAAGGGGCCGGGCGAAATGTGCGCCAACCCGCAGATCCCGGCGGTTGCCAATGCCGTCTTCGACGCCGTCGGCGTGCGCATCGACACGCTGCCGATCACGCCGGAGCGCATTCTGCGCGCGCTGAAGGCGCAAGCGGCGAACTGAGGGCCGCAATGAACGGGACAAGCGCCGAGACTGTCGCGACCTCGCCGGAGGCGGTGGCACAGCATCTGGCCGCCTCACGCTATCTGGCGGATGAGAGCCTTTCCACAGCCATCTTCCTGGCGATCCGGCTGGGCAAGCCGCTGCTGCTCGAAGGCGCGCCCGGCGTCGGCAAAACGGAAGCGGCCAAGGCGATCGCCGCGCTGCTCGGCCGCGATCTGGTGCGGCTGCAATGCTATGAAGGCATCGACGCCGCGCATGCGCTCTATGAATGGAATTATCAACGCCAGCTGCTCGCCATCCGCCATGCCGGCGAGCATGAGATCGATATCTATGACGACCGTTTCCTGATCGCGCGGCCGCTGCTGCAGGTGCTGAAGGCGCCGGAGCAGCGCATACTGCTGGTCGATGAGATCGACCGTTCCGACCACGAATTTGAAGCACTGCTTTTGGAATTCCTCTCCGATTTCCAAATCAGCATTCCCGAGCGCGGCACCATCCGCGCCACCGCGCAGCCGATCGTCATCCTGACCTCGAACCGCACCCGTGAACTCGCCGAGGCGCTGCGCCGGCGCTGCGTCTATCACTGGATCGGCTATCCCAATGCCGAGCGCGAGGCCGCCATCATCATGCTGCGCGCCGGCGATGTGGCCGAGGCAACGGCGCGCGCGGTGGCCGCAGCCGTGCAGACCATCCGCGCCCGCCCGCTCGCCAAGCCGCCAGGCATCGCCGAAGCGGTCGAATGGGCCAACGCCGCCACCATCCTGGAAAAAGGCGGCAGCCCATGGCCGGAAGCCTTCCGCCGCGCCATCGGCGTGCTGATCAAGGACGAGGAGGATCTCTCCTACATCGCGCCCGAGCTTGGCCGCATTGTCGAGGAGGCGCTGGCGTGATGCGCGACGTCAACGACCCCTTCGCCCCGTTCCTTCCGGAACGCTGGCGGGACAGCGCCCCCCTCTGTCCTGCCGGCCATCTCCCCCTCAAGGGGGGAGATCAGCTGTCATCTCGGCTTTCGCCAATCCCCCACGTCGCAGTACCAGGCGACGCGTCAAAGCTGCCAATCTCCCCCCTTGAGGGGGAGATGGCCGGCAGGCCAGAGGGGGGCGCCACGCAATGATGCGGGGGAAAAGCTTGCCCCGCGCCGCCGCGCACTTGCTCGGCTTTGCCCGCCTTCTGCGCCGCTACGGCTTTGCCATAGCGCCGGATCAGGTCTCCAGCTTCATGCAAGCGGTGACATTGCTCGGGCCGCGCTCGATGGCCGATATCCGCGAGGCGGCGCTCGCGACGCTAGCGCCGCCGCCCGACCGCCGCGACGAATTCGAGGCGCATTTCCAGAGCCATTTCTACGGCAATACATCGGCGATGGTCGAAGGCGACGCCGACGAGGAAACCTGCATCAAGGATGATGGCGGCGCCGACGAACAACAGATCGAAGCCGACCGGCAGCAAGAAGGCGGCGAGCTGTCCTCGGCCCTGGAGCAACTGAGCCGCCGCGACTTCCAGCGCGACGATGACGGCCTTGCCGCGTTCCGCCGCAAGCTGGCGTCCGCCCTGCCCGCCCGCCGCTCGTTCCGCACCATGCGCACGCACTCGCGCGGCAAGCTCGATCTGCGCAGATCGCTCAGGGAAATCGTCAGTGCCGATGGCGACGTGCCCTCACCGCTGCTGCGCCGCCGCCAGACCGTCCCCCGAAAGCTGCTGCTGCTGATCGACGTGTCCGGCTCGATGAAGCTGCATACAGCGGATTATCTCAAACTGGCGCATGTCGCGGTGCAAGGCGCCGATCGCGCCGAAATCTTCACCTTCGGCACGCGGCTGACCCGTATCACCTCAGCACTGCGTATCCGCGACCGCGACCAGGCATTGGCCCGCGCGGCCGCCCAGGTTGACGACTGGGACGGCGGCACCCGCATGGGACCGACACTGCTCGCCTTCCTCTCAGTGCCGCGCTTTTCCGCTTTCGCGCGCGGTGCCGCGGTCGTCATCCTGTCCGACGCGCTGGAACGCGGCGACCATGGCGAGCTGGAAATGGCGATGCGCCGGCTGAGCGCCCGCGCGTTCCGGCTGTCGCTGGCAACGCCTTTGGCCGGCGACCCGCGCTTCAGGCCGGCAACGGCGGCACTTCGCGCCATCCTGCCGGTGATCGACGATCTCGTCGACGGCTCGTCGCTCAAGGGTCTAACCGATTTCATCCTGTCGCTCGCCCGCCCTGCCCCGGCGGCGACGACAATCTGGAAGAGGGTTTCGTGATGCAGAAGGTAATCGACGCACATTTTCACATCTGGCGCCAAAAGGACCAGCCCTGGCTGGTCGGACCGATGCTGCCGCGCATCTTCGGCCCCTACGAGCCAATCCGCCGCGACTATCCGATCGAGGAGTTTCTGGCCGATCAGAAGGGGTCCGGCGTCGAAAAGGCGGTCTATGTCCAGACCAACTGGGCCAGGAAGGATTTCGAGAATGAAGTCGCCTTCCTGCAGAAGACCGCTGACGAGACCGACTGGCCGCATGCCATCGTCGGCTACGCCGACATGACCGCCGACGACATCAGGCCCCAGATCGATCGCTTGAAAAAATATCCGCTGCTGCGCGGCGTGCGCATGCAACTACACTGGCACGAGACGCCGGCCTTCCGTTTTGCGGCTTCGGCGGACCAGGTCATCGACCGCAAGGTGCGGGCGAATGTAGCGCGGCTGAAGGATTATGGCTTGTCCTTCGACCTTCAGCTCTTCCCTGCTCAGATGAAGGACGGCCTGACGCTGGTCGGCGAAAACCCCGAAACGAATTTCATCCTCACCCATGCCGGCATGCTAACCGGCATGGAGCCGGAAGCCATCGAAGCCTGGAAGACCGGCCTGCGCACGCTGTCGGCCGCACCCAATCTCTACGCCAAGCTCTCCGGCCTCGGCACCTTCGTCCACCGCAACGACCCGGCGCTGATCGCCTACATCGTCGACCACGCGATCGAGATCCTGGGCGCTGACCATCTGATGTTCGGCTCGAACTTCCCGATCGAGAAGCTATGGACCAGCCACGCCGAACTGATCAAGGCGCACCGCAATGCGATCGCCAATCATGGCGCGGCGGCGGAGGCGGATATTTTCTGGAACACGGCGGAGAAGGTTTACCGGCCGATATAGGCACCCTTCACCTCACCTCGAATTGCGCATCGACCGGGATCTGCATCGCGATCACCAGATGGTTGGTCTGGCCTGCGAGCCCGATGATCGACACCAGTTCGCCATGCTGCGCATCGGTCATGCCCTTGGCCCGCGCTGCCGCCGTGTGCGAGTGGACGCAGTAGGAGCAGCCATTGGCGGTCGACACCGCGATGTAGATCATTTCCTTGGTCAGCGGATCGATGGCGCTGTCGGCGACCATCACCACCTTCAGCTGTTCCCAGATCCGCTTCAACGCCGGCGGATCGTTGGCCAGCCCACGCCAGAAATTGTTGACGAAATCGGATTTGCGCGTCGCGCGGATATCGTCGAACACGGCCTTCACCGCCGGGACTTTCTCCACCTCGGCATCGCTGAGAAGTCTTGTGGTGGCCATGGCATTTTTCCCTTCATTTTGATCGTCGTGAGTTGAATCAGGCCTTGAGCAACCGCAGCCAATCCATTCGCCTGATTCACTTCTCCGGCGGCGGCGTAGAGATTCAGGTCAGGCCGAGTCGAAAACGGCGGGTTCCGAGAACCGGAGCGGAGCGTACTTTTCGTACGTGAGCACCGGAAGCGCAGGAAGCCACCGTTTGCAGGCCGGCCTCACCTGAATCTAATGCACCGCCGCGTACATGATCTTCTCCTCGGTGGCCTCCGCCGGCGAAAACTCCTCGACGATGCGGCCCTGGCGGCAGACAAGAATCCGGTCGGACAGGTTCATGATCTCCGGCAGATAGGACGAGATGACGACGACGGCGAGGCCCTCGTCGGCCAGCCGGTTGATGATCTGGTGGATCTCGGCGATTGCGCCGACATCGACGCCGCGTGTCGGCTCGTCGAAGATGACGATGCGCGGCTGCTGCACCAGCCCCTTGCCGATCACCACCTTCTGCTGGTTGCCGCCGGAAAGCTCGACCACACGCGCATTGTCGTTGATCGCCTTGATATTCAGCGTCCTCGTCCATTCGGCCGACAGCGCGCGCATCTCCTGCGCGTTGATTACCCAGGCCT
This sequence comes from Mesorhizobium sp. M0047, assembly GCF_040323315.1. Taxonomy (NCBI): domain Bacteria; kingdom Pseudomonadati; phylum Pseudomonadota; class Alphaproteobacteria; order Hyphomicrobiales; family Phyllobacteriaceae; genus Mesorhizobium; species Mesorhizobium sp. M0047. The sequence goes on from NZ_JAMYUW010000008.1 coordinate 27,976, forward strand.
TTTCGCGGCCTGCCGCCAAAAGCCCGCCGAACAGGTTCTCGGCAATGTCCATCGTCTCGAAGATGCCTTCGCTCTTGCGATCTTCGGTGACGTAGACGATGCCTTCGGCCACCGCTTCGCTGGGCACGAGATAGCGCACGGGCCTGTCGTCCAGCTCGATGGCGCCGCCGCGCAGGAAATCGCGCTTGTAGATGCCGGAGACGATCTTGAAGGTCTCGGTGCGGCCGGAGCCGATCAGCCCGAACACGCCGGTGATCTGGCCTTCGAAGATCGAGAAGGACGTGTTGCGCACGACATTGCTCATCGAGATGTCCTGCACCGACAGCACCTTCTTGCCAGCCTTGCGCAGCTTGGACTCGTCGCGCTGGCGGTAGATCTGCCCCGACAGCGTGCGCCCGACCATGGCGGCGACGATCCTGTCGCGGTCGAAGGCCGATGTGTCGTCGGTGATCACCAGTTCGCCATCGCGCAGGATGGTGATGCGGTCGGCAATCAGCAGCGCCTCTTCCAGAGCGTGGCTGATGAAAACGATCGACACGCCGCTCGCTTTCAGCCTGCGGATCAGCGCGAAGAAGTGTCGCTTCTCTTCCGGCGTCAGCGTCGCCGTCGGCTCGTCGAAGATGATGATCTCGGCATTGTGGTGCACCGCCCGTGCTATCTCGACCATCTGCCGCTTGGCCGCACCCAGCGTCGCCACCATGGCGTTGGGGTCGACTGGAAAATTCAGCGATTGCAGGAACTGCTGCGCGGAGATGTAGGTGCCGCGCAGCCGGTTGAGGAACTTTTCGGTGCCGAGATAAAGGTTCTGCGCCACCGTCATCGACGGCACCAGGCTGGTTTCCTGGAACACCATGGCGATGCCGGCTTCAAGCGCCGCATGCGGCGAAGCGTAGGCGATCTCCTGGCCCTTGTGGAACATCTTGCCGGACGTGGCGTCAACGACGCCGGCGATGATCTTGGTCAGCGTCGATTTCCCCGCGCCGTTCTCGCCGAGCAGCGCGTGGATCTCGCCCTTGCGCAGTTCGAAGCTGACATTCTTCACCGCCGGCACACCGCGATAGGTCTTGGTGACGTTCTCCAGCCGAACGATCGGTTCCATCAGAAGCCTCCCGACGCGAGGTCGACCGCCAGTACACAGTCACCGCCCCTGGAGGCGATGAACAGGCTGCCGTCCTTCTCCGCCAGGCTGCAGATGCCATGGCGCGTGCCGTTGGCGCGGCTGTGCAGGCTGAATTGCGGTTGCATCTGCTGGTCGAGCCTGACCACCAGCCCGTAGGAACGGCTCGGCGACCACGGCTTGTGGATGCCCATGGTGCGGATGCCGCCGCATTGCAGAGGTTCAAGGAAGCTGCGGCTGGAGGCCAGCGCCGGCGCGATCCAGTAGGCCGGCGGCACCTGGTCGAGCATGTCCTGCCGGTAGTGCGTTTCCTGCAACACGAATTCGATCAACCGGTTGCGCGGCGCAAACAGAGCCAGCCAGGCGCCGCCATCGGCGGATGGCGACAGCCGGGAGGGATAGCCTGGCAGATGAGTCAACACCGTCGAACGATTGCCCGTCGCGCCCTCGAAGCGGACAAGCTGATGGCGCCAGCTTTCACTGACCAGAACATCCCTGCCGACGGGATAGAGCCCATAGGGGAAGGCGATGTCGCCGGCCACTTTGCGGAAGCCGCCACCTGCTGCATCCCGCTTCCAAAGCGAACCGGACGCGCCCTTCCTCATCAGGTCGGCGGCCCATTGCGAGGGCGCATGCTCGGCCGAGCCATTGGCCAGCCACAGCGTGCCGTCATCCGCATAGGCAAGTGCGGTGATGCAGCTGAGATCAGCCGGCAGCGGAACCTCCTTGCCTGATATCAGCAGCTTGCCACTTTCCAGCCCCAGGGTCAGTTCGCCGGATGGCGAGAGCGCCAGCGCCGTGACGGCAGACGGGAAGGTTTCGATCACCTTGGGCTCGGTTCGGGCAGCAAGCGAATAGACAGCGTTGCCGCTGGAGGCCAGCAGCCTCTCACCAGAAACCAGCAGATTGTCCGGCTCCGTCAGTTCGGCAAAAGCCAGCGCATCGTCCAGCCGCGTATTGGGCCGAAAAGCACCGTCAAGCGGCGGAATGGTCACCGCCTTGCCGCGAAACAGGTCGAGCACCGGATCAAGGATCATGGCCTTGCCCCCCAATAAGAAGCGGGGCTGGTCCAGTTCGGGTCGGCGCCAGCGATCTTGTAGCGGCCGACGCGGTTGTTGAGGATGCCGCCGACGAACAGATATCCCTTGTGCTCGCGCATCGAGGTGACCATCGGGTGCGCGCCGCCTGAGAGGTCGCCCATCGCCTCGACGATGCCGCCCTTCTCATTGAATTTCACCACGCCGCCGGTGTTGATGTTGGGGAACAGCCACTCATCCTGCGGCAAGCGGCGCGTCATGCGCTTGCGCATATCGGGGTGGCGCAGCGACAGGTCGAAGCTCGGTGTGCGCATGCCGAGCCACGCCATCCAGTAATTGCCGTCGGAGGCGCGGTTGATGTTGTCGGGATAACCCGGCATGTCGCGGATGACGCATTCGGCTGTGCCGGCCCTCGGCCCTTCCAGCCAGTAGCGATGCACCCGGCAGGCCCAGCTTTCGGCGAAGAACAGCGACTTGCCATCATGCGCCATGCACACACCATTGGTGTAGCGGTAGCCGTCGAGCAGCGTCCCGGTCGATCCGTCCTTCGGGTCGTAGACCAGCAGACGCCCGGTGGCGCGGTTCTCGATCGAGTCCAGCGCCCAATCATGGGCATCGTAGCGCTTGGTCGAATCGGTGAAATAGATCCGCCCGTCCGGCGCGATGTCGCAGTCGTTGGGATCGCGCAACCGCGCATCGTCGACGATCGAAGTCCAGGAGCGCGACGTCTCGGCTGACAGGCGTTTGACCTCCCGATCGGGCGAGACCGAATAGAGCCCCATGGCGCCGACGCAGCTGATCAGATTGCCCGATTTGTCGAAAGCGAGGCCGAGCGGGAATCCGCCAATGTGAGCGAATACTTCCGATTTGACATAGTCCGGCGCGAAGAAGCGGACGATTTCGCCGTGGCGCGTACCGCAATAGAGGTTGTCGTCGCGGTCGAGGATGACGTCTTCCGGCCCTTCCAGCTCGCCAAGCCCGATATGGTCGGCGGCTGATAGCCGGTTGTCGAGTTCGTATGACGTGCCGGAGCCGGGCGCGGCCGACTGTGTTTCGCCCATCTTGAGATAGACCGGCGCGACATAGACTTCGTTCAGCACCTTGTGGCGGTTCTTCAGCCAGCGGATGTCGATGGTCACCGCCACCGCCAGCATGATGCCCAGCACCATCTGGTTGGTGCCGGTGCCATAGCCCAGGCGGATCAGTCCGTTGGTCATGGTCAAGACGATGATCGCGCCCATCAGCCCCTTGATCACCGAGCCGCGCCCGCCGCCAAGGCTGACGCCGCCGACCACCGCCGCCGTCAGCGCCATGATCTCAAGGTTGAGGCCGGTGCCCGGCCCCGCCCCGCTTAAGCGGCAAGCGATGAGGAAGCCGCCGATGGAGGCACAGAAGCCGGAGAAGACATAGGTCATGAACACCGTGCGGCGCACGCGAATGCCGGCATTGTGCGCCGAGCGCCTGGAGCCGCCGACAGCCAGCACGTGCCAGCCAGGCCGCGAGCGCGTCAGCGCGATATGGGTGACGATCGCCAGGATGATCGCCAGCCAGACCGAGACGGAGAGGCCCCAGAAGGTACTGTCGCCGATGAAGTCGAGCACATCCGAAGTGGCGGTCGAGAGCTGCACATCGGCGGCATAGGTGGTGACCAGGATGTCGAACAGCGCCCGGCCGAAGATGAAGGTGACCAGCGTGGTGAGAAAGGCGCGCAGCCTGAGGTACCCGACGAGATAGCCGTTGATGGCGCCGAAGACGAGTCCGGTGGCGACCGACGCGGCCAGCGCCAGCCAGATCGACTGTTCGAGGATGAAGAAGACATAGACGGCTGAGAAGCAGGACAGCGCGAAGATCGAGCCGACCGACAGGTCGATGCCGCCGCCCAGCATCACCACCGTCATGCCGGTCACCACCATCGAGAACTCGCCGAGTTGGCGGGTCGATTCCTGCAGCGCCGTCAGCTTGAAGAAGCCGGGAATGATCGAGCCGAAGGTTGCCAGCGTCGCCACCAGCGCCAGGAACGGAATGGCGTTGTCGGTCCAGCGTTTGGTCAGGATCTCGCCGACGACATGGTCGGGCACGAGATTGTAGCGCCAGGACTGGAGGCGTTCGCGAAAGGACATAAGGTCACTGCAGCAAGAGAAGGAGGTGGCCGGGCAATCCGGCCACCTCGTTGATCGGTGTTGGAGAGTATCGCCTTATTTCGCCGCCGCTTGCGCCTGCAGCGCCTTCAGGTCCCAGCAGCTGTCGGGCTTGAGGTCGGCCTTGGTGGTCGCCTTTTCCAGCGTGTAGATGTAGGTGTGCGAGGTGCCGGCCGGCTGGCCGCTCTGCAGCAGGAACTTGATGATGGCGTTCATGTCGCCCGACTGACGGGCAAGTTCGGTCATCACCACGGCGCCATAGGTGTCGTCCTGCAGCTTGTCGCAATCGGCCGCCTTCTCACCGCCGCCGGTGGTGACCAGGAACACCTTGCCGTCGAGCTTGGCGTCGCGGATCGCAGCGGACGCGCCGGTGGCGTCACCATCCCAGAAGTCGATGATCGAGCAGATGTCCGGGTTCTGCTGCAGCATCGTCGTCGTCACGTTGCGCGAGGTCGTTGCGTCCCAGTTGGAATCGGGCTTGGCCACCACCTTGAAGTCGGGATGCTTGTCCAGCACCTTCATGATGCCGGCATACTGGTAAAGGCTGGATGAGTTCGCCTGGTCGCCCTGCACGAGGCCGATCTTCTTCGACGAATTCTCGCCGCAGCCCTTGATCGCCGCTTCGGCCTCGAGCTGGCCAAGCCGATCCCAATCGATGCCGACGAAGGCGTCGGCCGGAAAGTTGGCGGGATTGTCGACCAGGATCACGTAGGTGCCGGCGGCCTGCGCCTTCTTCATCAGCTTGGAATAGGAGTTGAGGTCCGGTGCATGGATGATCAGCACGTCCGGCCTGGTGTCCGACGAGATGGCGTCGGTGATCGCCTGTGCGCCGGCATCGACCACCCAGTTTGGATCGCGCGTCTCGAACACGCCGCCCCAGGCCTCGACTTCGGTCTTCAGATAATGCGCCCAGCCCTGCGCCAGGTCGAAGCCCATCGCCAGCGGCACCAGCATGACACGCTTGCCCTTGAGCGCCTGCGCGTAAGCCGCTGGGCCGGGATCGTCGGCGGCGAAGGTTGGCGCCACGAAGGCGGTGACGGCGAGTGCCGTGGCGGCGGCCATCAATGTCCTGATGAATTTCATGTCAGATCCTCTCGTTTCGGTTTTCATTGCCGGCCAGTCGGGATGGACCGGACCGGGTATCCCTAAATGTCGCCTTGCTGTGCGGTCTGCTCGTCACGTGGATTGATGATGCCGTCGACGATGATCGCGCAGAGCAGGATCGCCGCCTTGATCAGGTTCTGGTAGAGCAGCGGAATGTCGATGATGGTCATGGCGTTGAGCAGGATGCCGATCAGCGCCGCACCGACCAGCACGTTGCGCACCCCGCCCCGCCCGCCGGACAGGCCAATGCCGCCGATCACCGCCACCAGCACGATGTCGTAGAGCAGCGTCGAATTGACGATGCGGGTGTTGATCGAGTGCAGGCTGGCCGCCGTCAGCAGGCCGGCGATCAGGGCCACGAAGGCGGAAAGCACATAGCGCAGCATCAGCATCGGCCGCACCGGAATGCCGATGTTGCGGGCCGCCACCGGATTGTCGCCGGCGAAATAGATGTAACGGCCCCATTTGGTGTAGCGCAGGAACAGGAAGAACAGGAACGCGAGGCCGACGAAGATGAACACCTCGATCGGAATATCGAGAAAGCGCAGGCCGCCGAGCAGTTCGACCCAGTGGCCCTGCGGCACCGGCACGGCGTCCTGCGTGATCAGTTGCGAGCGCACATAGCCGAAGACGAAAGAGCCGGTCGCCAGCGTCACGAAGATCGCCGGTACATCGGCATAGGCAACGAGAAAACCGTTGAGCAGGCCGATGGCCAGCACACCGGCCAGGACATAGGCGAAGGCCAGCCCGTCCGGCGTGCCCGAATTCAGCAGTTGCAGATACCAGGCGACCGACATCGCCATGATCGCCACGGCGGAGAGGTCGATGCCGCGGCCGATGATGACGACAGCCATGCCAAGCGCCAATATGCCAAGCACCGACACGGAGCGGATGATGGCGACGAGGTTGTTGGGATCGATGAAGCCCGGCAGGCCGATGGCAGCGGCAACGAACAGCACCACCGCGATTGCAAAGACAATGCCTTCCTGATTAAGGCTCCTGAAATTCGGCCAGCCGATCGTGTTCATGTCTGCGTTTGCCCCGATGGCAGTGCTGCCATCCCTGGGAAGAAAGCTAATCGGCCCGGCGCCGGTTCGTCAAATGAATCCGCGTTCAGAACCTGGGCTGGCAGCGATATTCACCGAGTGGACGCATCGATTGCCGAAGCTGGCGCAATCCATGGAAAACCCTGCATTTTTGGCAATCGGTTCCGCCATCACGGCCACCGGTGAAAGAACCACTTCAAGACGAAAGCGCAAGGCGGAATTTATCTCCGCATGAGGTGGAAAAATTCGATTTCAATTTCCCGGCGTATGGCCGGAGACCTCGGCGCCCGCACCCGCCGGCAGAGCGAGAAAACGCAACGCCGCCACCAGCCCAATGGCGCCGATCACCAGGAAGGCGATTCGAAAATCAACGAGGTCGAGCGCCGGCCTGTCCCTGGCGATCTGCGACAAATTGAGGACCGCCGCCGCCACCGCGACGCCGAACAGCATCGCCACCTGCTGCAGCATCGAGGACAGTGTCGCCGCCGAGCTACGCTGCGCCGCATCGATATCGGCGAAGGCCAGCGTGTTGAGTGCGGTGAACTGCATCGAGCGCGACAGGCCGGCGATCAGCATCAACACGATGACCAGCGCCTGCGGCGTCTGCGGCGAGATCGCCGCGCAGGCTATGATCGCCGCCGAGGCGATCAGACCGTTGACGACGAGCACCGAACGAAAGCCGAAGCGGCGCAGCGTCGGCGTCGTCACCGTCTTCATGCCGAGATTGCCGAGGAAATAGGCCAGGATCATCAAGCCGGCGTCGACCGGGCTGAGGCCAAAGCCGACCTGGAACAGCAGCGGCAACAGGAATGGCGTGGCGTTGATCGCCACCCGGAAGATGGTGCCGGCGGCCAGCGTCGAGATGGCGAAGGTCAGCACCTTGAATGACGAGAGATCGAGCAGCGGATGCGGCGCGCGCCTGAGATGCCGCACCGCCAGCCAGCCGATGACGATGCCGGCTACGATCAAGAGCATCGTCGGCAGGACGCCATCCTCCGGATGCGCGATGCGCTCGAGGCCGTAGAGCAGCAAAGCGAGCCCGGCCGATGTCAGCGCGAAGCCCGGCCAATCCAGCGGTTTGGGGTCTGCTTCGCGGTCGCCCGGAATGAAGCGGGCGACCAGTGCCAGCCCGACCACGCCGAGCGGGATGTTGATGAAGAAATTCCAGTGCCAGGACAGATAGGTGGTGATGAAGCCGCCGAGCACCGGTCCGACAACGGGCGCAAACAGCGCAGGCCAGGTGATCAGCGCGGTGGCGTTGAGCAGCTCGGACTTCGATGCATTGCGCAAGACGAGAATACGACCGACCGGCGTCATCAGCGCGCTGCCCAGCCCTTGCACGACACGCGCGGCGACGAACTGAGTCAGGTTCTGCGAGAAGCCGCAGGCGAGCGAAGCCAGTGTGAAGAGGACGATCGCCAGCAGGAAAATGTTGCGGGCGCCGAACCGGTCGGCGAGCCAGCCCGACAGCGGCACGAACACCGCCATGGTCAGCATATAGGCGGTGATGCCGATGCTCATCGCCACCGCCGGCACGCCGAACGACGCGCCCATCTGCGGCAGCGAGGTCGAGATGATGGTCGAATCCAGCAATTGCATGAAGAAGGCGATGGCGACGATCAGCGCCACGCGCCGCGCATTGGTGGCCGTTTCGGGTAAGGTCTCGGTCTCGGGAATGGCAGTCATGACGGGAGCGGTTTGAACAGCATTTGTTTTGCCGCGTCCAGGCATAGCGCAACAAACTTTCGTGTCGCGCCGCGCAAGGCGAGGCCAGACGGTGATCGAGCCGCGTGTCCATCTCGAGCCAATGCTCGGCAGCGACGCCGAGATGCTCTACGCGGCGCTCGCCAGCGGAAGTTGGCAGACGGACTTAGCTCCGACCGACCTTGTCCAGGAACAGGCGTAGCTCGGCCGGGTCCATGTGCACGACATGCCTGTCTTCGGGATAGGCCAGGCTGTTGACGTCGGCGACATATTCCGAGAACGCGGCGATGCGCTCGGCCTGCAAGCGGTCATATTCGGCGGCGAAATTGCGATAGACCTTGGAGTGACGCGGCATGTGGCCACGGTTCTGTCCGAGAATATCGTCGGCGAACAGATATTGCGCATCGCAGCCGGTGCCCGCCCCCATCGACAGCATGATCAACGATGTTCGTTCCGAGATCGCCTTGGCCACCTCGACAGGCACGACCTCGATCTCGGCGCCGATGGCGCCGGCGGCCTCCAGCTGCTTTACCGCTTCGAATATCTGGATGGCGGTGTCGGCGGTCTTGCCGACCGCCTTGAAGCCGCCGGTCCAGGTCGCGCGGGAAGGAATGAGGCCGACATGGCCGATCACCGGAATGGCATCGTCCGCCATCCGCTTGATCGTGGCGTAACCGGCGCTGCAATAGACCGCGTCGGCGCTGGCCTTGTAGAGCCGAAAGGCCCAGCGCACGAAATCGTCCGCCGTGCCGATCTCGTAGAAATTCTCGCCGGGCATTGTGAACAGGCTGGGCGCCGCATCGCGGTATTGCGGGTTGAGCACCAGTTCGGGCGGTACCGAGACGATGTCGACCCCTGCCCGCTCGGCGGCCTCGGCCTCGTCCATCGTCAGCACGCGTAGCATGGTCAGCTGGCGCTTGCCCTTCATGGCGCGCAGGTCGGCGACGGTCGGTCTTTTTCGGCTCATCGAAAGGGGTCCCCTCTGTTACATGGTGCGGCAGGTCAGCCGATCTCGATCATAACCTTGCCAGCTTCGATGCGCACTGGATAGGTCTTGAGATTGACGCACACCGGCGCGCCTTTGGCGACACCTGTCTTGTAGTTGAAGCGGCCATTGTGCTTGGGGCATTCGATGATGTCGTCCATCACCAGCCCGTCGGCCAAATGTGCCTTCTCATGCGTGCAATAGCCGTCGGTGGCGAAGTACTCGTCATCCGGGCTGCGATAGATGGCGAAAGTGCGTCCGCCGTGGTCGAAGCGGATGACGTCCTCTTCCTCGACATCATCGACGGCGCACGCTTCAACCCAGTCGGCCATCTCTGTCTCCTGCAACTCTATTCCGCCGCCGCCGGAACGGTCAGCGCGTGGAATTCCTCGCGGTACGGCCGCGCCGTCGGCGGCAATTCGCGCTTGAGGAAGTAGTCCTCGTACTGGAGCTGCTTGATCAGCACCGGCCAGACCTCGCGATAGGCATGCCAGATCGATGGATTGGGCTCCGGCAGGTCATGTTTGATCATTTCGTGCAGCTTCGGCAGCGCATGATAGGGCACCATCGGGAACATGTGATGTTCGACATGGTAATTCATGTTCCAGTAGATGAAGCGGCTGATCGGGTTCATGTAGACGGTGCGCGTATTCAGCCGGTGGTCGGTGACATTGTCGGCCAGGCCGATATGCTGCAGCAGGCCCGTCAGCACCATGTGCCAGCTGCCGTAGAGGCGCGGCAGGCCGATCAGCACCAGCGGCAGGAACGACCACAAATAGAGCGCCAGCGCGATCGCCGCGACATAGATGGCGATATGCCAGCGCGCGGCGGTGACGACCTTGCGCAGCTCCATCTCGGGGATAAAACTCCTCTCGTCGGGCGAGATGCTGCCGAACGCATTGCGCACCAGTGTGGGCAGCGAATAGCGGAAATCGAGAATGCCGGTGAAGGCAAGCGCGGCGCGCAAGAGGTCCGGTGGACGCATCACCGCGATCTCGGCATCGCGGCCGACGATGATCGTGTCGGTGTGGTGGCGGGCATGGCTCCAGCGCCAGGTCACCGGATTGCGCATCAGCATGAAACTGGCGATCTGGTAGACGACATCGCTCATCCAGCGGGTGCGGAAGGCGGTACCGTGGCCGCACTCGTGCCAACGCGAGTCGCTGGAGGAGCCGTAGAGCACGCCGTAGACGAGCAGGAACGGCACCACCCACCACGTGCCCCAGAACCAGATGATACCGGCGGCGGAGCCCAGTAGGGCTGATATCCAGATGATCGTGTCGCGGATCGCCGGTCCGTCCGAGCGCTGCATCAGCTCCTTCATCGCCTTGCGAGGAACGTCGGTGTGGTACCACTCGGCGGAGGCCAATCCGGTCTCGATCGCGATGCGTGTGCTTTCGCCGACCAGGCTGTAGTCGCGCTTTTGTCCCATCACATCGACCTCCGATTTCCGGCCCGCCAGCCGGAGCATTCGTTTCGCATCATGCCCTGCCCGCCAGTCTCGGAAAGTTGCCCGACGGCGCAGGATAATCCTGTTGCGGTTGCCTGGCGATCGAGACGATCCTCCGTTCGGCAGCAGCGATCGCGCCGGCGCCGTCGATCACCCGGAATACCGCATCATAAGAGCGGCCTTCGCCATGCTCCAGCCAGATCATCTCGCCACGCTCGCGCGCCGCGAGATTGCCGAGCACATGATGCGTCGAGGGTTCGATGCCCAGCGCATATTGCCCGGCCTGGAAATTCTGCCATTGATAGGCGCAAGGCAGCTGCTCCTTGCGGGTCACGACCTCGAAGCCAAGTCCGAGGCGGTCGTTGACAACAGCCACTGGCACCTCGCCATTGCCGTCCGCCGCCATGTCGTGCTGCCAGACCTGTTCGCTGAAACCCAGTCGCGGCGCCGGCACGGTGCGGTAGCCGACCTTCTGCGCCTCGTAGCGCTCGCCATCATGGCCGGCCCAGACGACGTCGCGGATCGGCGCCAGATAGCGCGCGCCCTCATCGAGCAAGGGGTGGCTGACATTGACATGGTAGAAATACATGTGCGGCGTACGGTTGAAGCCGTGATTGACGACGCGGTCCGACAGCCGGATCTCGTTGCCGCCGACATCGGCCTCGATGCGCCGCAACAAATGCAGGTCCTCGCCGAACACCGCCGATTGCTGGACGATGCCTTCGGCCCACAGCACGCAGCGGTCGCCGTCCCAGGCCTCGCCATAACCGGTCAGCCGCGCCGGAATGGTGCCGACGCGGCCGTGCAGCGAATGCACCACGGTCTTCCTGCCCGGATAATTGTAGCTATCGACCGGCACTTCCTCCCGGCCCAATATGTGATCGAGGCCGCAGGTGACGAGCAGCCCGGAAAAAGAGCGCGCCCAGGCGAGCCCCCCTTCCCCTTCATAGTCGTGCAGGCCGGGATGACGAAAGCCGCTCGGCGAATGCCAGCCGATCGCCTGTCCCCTGAAATCGCAGTCGGCGATATCGAGCGCCCGGTCGACCAGCGCGGTGAAGCGCAGGCCCGAGCCGGTGCGGAACTCCAGCATGCGGATGCCGCGTTCCACCCCGTCGCCAAGCGTCATCAGCCGCACGCCGGCGAATTGCGAAAGCATGCCCGAGCGTTCCGAGACCTGCCGGCGCGAAAGCGTCTTGCCGTAAAGTTCTACCATGTGACGGCCGCTTCATTCACTGCACTGTCGTCCCCTCAATCGGCTGCGCTAACCAGCTCTCACAGACCGTTGGCGCGGAACTTGCCGTCGAGGAATTTCTTGGCGCGCGGCACGTCGTCTTCCGAGAGATGCTCGATGATGACCGGGATGTTCGGATGCTTTTGCGCCAGCCGCTGGAGATAGAGGTCGTAGTTCAGCGAGCCGAGGCCGGGTGCCGGCAGCTCGATCTCACCGACGCCACGGAACGTGTGGCTCTCCAGCGCGTTCTCGTCGCCGATATCGGCGTGCTTCTCGGACTTGTCGCCGCCCGAACGCTTGACGTCCTTGGCGTGGGCTATCCTGATCTTGTCGGTCAGCGTGTCGAACACCTGGTTCAGGATCTGGTCCATCCTGTCGATGTTGTGCGTCTCGAAATAATTGGTCGGATCCATCAGGAGGCCGAGGCCGGGATGATCGACCTGCGCGAACATCTTCACCGTCTCCTCGACCGAGCCGACGACGTTGTTGACATAGGTTTCGAGCAGGAAGACCGCGCCGTGATCATAGGCTGTCTGGGCAAGATCAGCGACCACCTTGCGGCATTCCTCGAACCCTTCCTCGGTCTTGTTCTTGGGGTGATGCACCCAGTCGGATTCGGTGTTGTAGGTGCCGGTTTCCGAGATTACGTAGGGGCTGCCGAAATGGCGGGCGTTGCGGATGATCTCCTTGAGGTAGCCGACGCGCCTGTCGCGCTCGGCCTTGTCGGGATGGATGATGTTGGTGTAGCCCGACACGCAGCAGACCGGCAGATTGTGGTCGCGGAAGACGTCGCGCACCGTCTTGGCCTTGTCCCTGGTGATCTGCCCGGCTGACAGGTCGACATCCTTGAAATGAAGGTCGAGCTGCACCGTGTTGAAACCGAGCCCGCGGATCTTCTTCGCCGTCTCTTCGAGACCGTACGGGAAATAGCCCGTGAAAATACCTGCCTGCATCATGGTGTGAATTCCTCCCTGTAAGCGATTCAGTTGTCTGGCATTTCAGTTGCGGTGATCAGGTAGCGATCTCGGAAAGCTTGACGGTGCGGCCCTCGTCGATCGAGCGGTAACCCGCCTCGACCAGCGCCATGGTCTTGACGTTGTCGGCGACCGACAGCGCTGGCGGCGTGCCGGTCTTCACCGCGTGCTGGAGCTGTTCCATCACGCCGATAAAGGCATGCGGGAACCACATCGTGTCCCAGCTCGGGCTGATCCATTCGCCGCCGGTGGTTTCGGTTGAGGCGTAGGTCAGCGTCGAGGCCGCTCCCGTCGGCCAGCCGATGGTGCCCTTGGCGACGCCCTTGGTGCCGTCGACACGCCAGTTGATATGCTGGTCGTCCTTGTAGCCATCCTGGCGCGGACCGGACCAGACATCCTCCAGCGACACGGCGAGAACGCCGGAAGGAAAGCGCAGCGTCGACACGGTGATGCCGTCGGAATGGTCGAATTTCGTGCGCGGATCCTTGCGCGTCAGCGTGGTGATTTCGTCCGGGTCGCCGAACAGGAAGCGCAGCACATCGAGATGGTGCACGCTCATATTGGCGAGCGTCAGCCGGTCGTAATGCTCCAGGAAACTCTGCCAGTGCGGAATGGCGTGCATGTCGATCTGCGCGAAGACGATGTCGCCCAGCGCACCGCTGTCGATGATCTGCTTCAAGACGCGCATCGACTGGTCGTAGCGCATGTTCTGGTTGACCGAGAGGATCTTGCCGGCCTTGGCCGCCTCGTCGCGCAGCTTGACCGCTTCCTCGACCGACAACGCCAATGGCTTCTGCGCCAGGATCGCCTTGATGTGCTTCTGCTTCAGCGCGTGCCGGATCAGCGCCGGCTGCTGGTCGGGCGGAAAGGCAAGGTCGATGATCTCGACATTCGTATCGTCGATCAGCTGCTCCGGCGTATCGTGCACCGTCCCGATGCCCCAGCGCGTCGCCACCTTCTCGGCACTGGCTCGGGTGCGCGAGGCGATCGCCACCACCGGGAAACCAGCTTCCTTGTAGGCAGCGAGATGGCACTCGGCCATGATCATGCCGGCGCCGACGCAGCCGATCCGATATTCCTTGGTGCGGACCTTCGCGTCCGGCTCGAAGCCCTTGTGTGCCATCTGATCCTCCCGAAGCTCGTTTCTTGCGGCCGCCGTCATCGTGCCAGCGCTCCCCCGCTCTGTCCGAAATAATGCACGCGGGCCGGCTCGCAGGATATCGCCACCATCGCGTCAGGCCGGATGTCGGGCTGGCCGCGCAGCAATGCCTTCAGCCGCGCCTGCCCGGCAGCGAGCGTCACCACGGTGTAGCCGCCAAGCGGCTCGACCTCGAACACCCGCGCCGGACGGCCCGAGCCCCCGTCCTCTTTTCCCTCGATGGGCCACGGTCTGACCTTGATGTCTTCCGGCCTCAGCCCGATCTCGACGGCATCAGTGGGAGCCGCCTTGTCGGCAATGCGGATCGTGCCTTCAGCCGCCTCGACACCGCTCTCGCCGCGCTCCGATCGAAGGATGTTCATCATCGGCGAGCCGAGCAGCCGCGCCACATAGGTGCTGGCCGGGCGGTCATAGATCTCGGCCGGAGCACCGATCTGCCTGATCCTGCCGTCCTCAAGGATGGCGATGCGGTCGGCGACCGACATCGCCTCTTCCTGGTCGTGCGTGACATAGATTAGCGTCTTGCCGAGCTCGCGCTGGATGCGCTTCAACTCGACGCGCGTCTCTTCGCGCAGCCTGGCGTCGAGCGCCGAGATCGGATCGTCCATCAGATAGGCGTTGGGATCGCGCACCAGGGCACGCGCGATCGCCACGCGTTGCCGTTCGCCGCCCGAAAGCTGTCCCGGCGGCTTGTGCAGGATATGGCCGATATGCAGCTTCGCCGCCACGTCCGCGACCCGCCTTTTGATGTCGACCTCGGCGACACGGCGCTCGACCAGGGGGAAGCGGACATTGTCGAGCGCGCTCATATGCGGGAACAGCGCCAGGTTCTGGAACACCATCGCCACGTTTCGCTCGGCCGGCGACACCGTGTTGACCGGTCTGCCGCCGATCAGGATTTCGCCGGCATCAGGCGTCTCAAGCCCGAGCACCAGGCGCAGGATCGTCGACTTGCCCGACAGCGGTGGACCGAAGAAGCAGAAGAACTCATTGTCGTTGACCGTGAACGAGGCGTCGTCGACAGCGAGCGTATTGCCGTAGCGCTTGGTCACATTGCGAAAGACGATATCGGCCATCTCAACCTGCCTTGATCGCAAGGCCGCTAGCGGCGTCGAAGACGCGCACCGACGACACGGTGGGTGCGACGATGGCGGTGTCGCCGATCGCCAGGCCGACATCATTGTCGAACACCGTTTTTACGGCAGCCTCGCTCTGCCCGAGGTGAACGATGGTGCGCGCACCGATCCGTTCGACGAAGGTGACCTGCATGGCGAGACCCTGACCATTCTCCACCAGCGTCGCCTGTTCCGGCCGGAATCCGTAAAGCACCTCGCCGCGCGCGCCGCGCATAGACGCCGCGAGATCGCTCGGCAGCGGCGGGGTGATGCCCAACGGTCCGAGATCGACGACCAGCCCGCGGTCGCTCTCCGCCGGTCTTCCCTTGAGCAGGTTCATGCCCGGCGCGCCGATGAAGCGGGCGACGAAGATATTGGCCGGATCGTTGTAGACCTCGAGCGGCGTGCCGATCTGCTGCAGCACGCCATGATCCATGACCGCGATGCGGTCGGCCATGGTCATTGCCTCGAGCTGGTCGTGGGTGACATAGACCATGGTCTGGCGGAACTGACGCTGCAGCTGCTTCAGTTCGGTGCGCATGACAGCCCGGAAAGCGGCGTCGACATTGGACAGCGGCTCGTCGAGCAGGAAGATCGCCGGCTCCATGATCGCCGAGCGGCCGATCGCCACACGCTGCAAGATGTTGACCGACAGCCGGTCGGCCTTTCGGTCGAGCAGCGGCGTCAGCTGCAGCATCTCGGCGATCGCACCAACACGGCGGTCGATCTCGGCTTTCGCTGTGCCGTCCATCTTCGGCCCGTAGGCGAGGTTCTGGCGCACCGTCATATGGGTGAAGATGGCGTAATTCTGGAACACGAAGCCGACGCCGCGCCGCCCCATCGGCACGCCGGCCATGTCGCGCTCGCCGAACAGGATCTTGCCGCCGGTCGGTTCCTCCATGCCGGCGATCATGTTCATCGTCGTCGACTTGCCGCAGCCCGACGGCCCGAGCAGCGCCATGAACTCGCCGTCTGATATTGCCAGGTCCATCGTCTTCAGCGCGGTAAAGTCGCCGAATTTCTTGACCAGGTTTTGCAGGTGAATGGCGCTCATGCCGGCACCTCGCGTGCCCGCACCATGCGATTCATGGCGAACACCGCGACGATCGAGAGCACGATCAATATGGCGAGTGCTATCGCCGCCACATAGCCCCAGATCAGGTCCTGGGTGGTGAGCTTGTAAATGTAGACGGAGATGGTCTCGGTGGCGACGCCGGGGCCACCGCCAGTCATGATGTAGAGCGTGTCGAAGATCTTGAAGTTCTCGATCACCCTGATCGCCAGCGCGATGATGATGATCGTCTTCATCTTCGGCAGCACGATGGTGACGAAACGCTGCCAAGGATTGGCGCCGAGCAGCGTCGCCGCCTTGATCTGGTCCTCCGGCACGCCGACCAGGCCGGCGAGCAGGATGAGGAACATCAGCGGCGTCCACTGCCAGATGTCGGCGACCATAACGGCAATCAGCGCCAAGGTCGGATCCGACAGCCAGGCGATGGTGACGGGAGAACCGGTGAGCGCCGACAATATGTCGTTCACCGGGCCGCCCGACTGGAACAGCATGAAGAACATGTAGCCGGCCACCGCCGGCACCACCATCATTGGCATCAGCAGGACCGAGTAGAAGATGCGCTTGCCCGGGAAATCGTCGGCAAACAGCGTTGCCAGCGCCAGCCCGAGCAGGAACTCCGTCGGCACGCAGACGATCATGACGATGGCCGTGCGCCTCAGCGCACTCCAGAAGCGCGCATCGGCGGCAAGGTCGGTGTAGTTGGCAAAGCTGTTCCACAGCGACCAGGCGTTCCACCATCCAAGCCCCGACAACGGCGACCAGTCGGTGATGCTGATATAGAGCTGCATCAACAGCGGGAAGGCCGAGATGAACAGCACCAGGATCTGCGCCGGCAGCGTCAGGCGGAAACCCAGCCTTGCGCCCTCGTCGTGCGAAACCGGCCTTGCTCCGACGATCTTCATTTCGTCCTTCAAAATCATGGCAGTCACCGCGCTCATTGCTTGAGCGCCCCGAAAGTCAGCCCACGCACCAGATGGCGCTGGATGGCGATGCCCATGATGACCGGCGGCACGGCAGCGATCAGGCCGAGCGCTGCCTTGGCGCCATAGAGCTGCCCGGTCATCGAGGACGACAACGAAGCCATGTAGACCGGGATCGTCACCCATTCGCGCGTCGTCAGAAGCAGCGCGATCAGATAGTCCGACCAGTTGAGGATGAAGACGAAGAGCGCAGCACTGGCCAGCGGCGCGCGCATCATCGGCAGCGTGATGCGGGTGAAGACGCGCAGCCGCGAACAGCCTTCGACAAGGGCCGCCTCCTCGATCTCGCGCGGCATGTCGTCGAAGAAAGTCTTCATCAGCCAGAAGGCGAAGGGCAAGGTGACGATTCCGTAGATCAGCGCCAACCCCCACCAGCTGTCGGTGAAGTTGAGGAAGGCCCACATGATCATCACCGGGATCATGACCGCCATCGGCGGAAACAGGCGCAGCTGGATCAATGCCAGCGGCAGGTTCTGGCCCGAGCCGAAACGCGACAGTCCGTAAGCCGCGGCAGTGCC
This sequence comes from Mesorhizobium sp. M0047, assembly GCF_040323315.1. Lineage (NCBI taxonomy): Bacteria > Pseudomonadati > Pseudomonadota > Alphaproteobacteria > Hyphomicrobiales > Phyllobacteriaceae > Mesorhizobium > Mesorhizobium sp. M0047. The sequence continues at coordinate 45,606 of NZ_JAMYUW010000008.1, forward strand.
CGCCGACATGGCGATCACCGTGCCGAAAACCGCCGACAGCAGCGATGAGAGGATCGGCTTCAGCGCCGTGTGGTCGAGCGCGACGATCAGATTGTTGGTCGACTCGCCGAAGACGAAACGGAAATTGCTGAGCGTCGGGTTCTTCGGCCACCATGTCAGGTCGGCGCCGGTCGCCGACCATTCCGCGATCGGCTTGAACGCCATCGATACCATCCACAGGATTGGCACCAGCGTCACCGCCATGGCCGCGAAGATCGCGGCGTAGCGGAACATCTCGAAGGGAATGGAACGCTTCATCTGGCGGCTTTGCTGGTGGCGTTGTGGGCGGAGGGGAGAAGCAAGCTCCTCCCCTCCTTCGGTGTGATCCAGGGAGACGGATCAGGCGATTGGATCGAGAACAGTCGGCCAGGCCTCCTTGTTGGTCTTGATGGCTTCGAGCAGTTTGTCCTCGCCGGTGCGCCGGGCGATCTTCTTCCACTCGGCCTCGGTGTCGGCCATCGCCTGCTCCGATGTCTTGGCCTTGGTCAGCGCCGCCATCAGGTTCTCGTCGAGCGCATTGTGGAAGGCTGTCGCGCCGGGATAGTTGATGGTCGGTACGGTGCGGGCCACCGTCTCGCGCACCACGTCCATGTGGTAGGCATGATAGGTCTGGCGCACCAGCGGATCGGAGAAATCCGACAGCCGGAACGGGTCTAGGTAACCACCGGGGTTGGCGCTCATCCACGCGTAGATGCGGGCGGAACCCAGCCATTGCAGCAGGAGGTAGGCGGCCTCCTGGTTTTTCGACTGCGCCGAGACCATGCCGGTAAGCGAGAACCAGAGCACGGAGCGGCTGATCAGCTTGCCGTCTATCTCGCGCCCGGGCGGCAGCATCGAGCCGATCTTGCCGGTGACAGCCGAATCCTTGTTGCCGGCATTGTCGAGGAATTTCGGCAGGTTGGAGAAGGCGCAGGTCATTGCCGCGCCGCCCTTGGCGAAGTTGCCGTATTGCTCGGGCCAACCCCAGGAGATCGCATCCGGCGAATGATGCGCGAGCGAAGCGACATATTCGTTGGTCGCCGCAATGCCTTGTTCCGAATTGATCATCGGCTGGCCGTCGTCGCCAAACAGGAACTGGTTGGGCGAGGCCATCGAGACATAGCGCTGATACCAGTTGGTGTAGCCCCAGCCCTGGTTGCGCAGATCGGTAGATCCGAACAGGCCCTTGTCCGGGCGCTGGAAGAAGGCGGCGATATCGCCATGCTGCTTCCAGGTTTTCGGCGGGGCCAGATCGTAGCCGTATTTGTCCTTGAACGCCTTCTTCTCGGCTTGGTCGCCGAACAGGTCGGCGCGGTAAACCCAGGTCTGGAAGTCGCCGTCCAGCGACACGCCATAGTTCGAGCCGCGGTATTTGTTGAGCAGCGACACGCCATTGGCGCCGTTGACATAACCGTTCGTGGGATCGTCCCACTCGGGCTTGTACTGCGCGACGAAGTCGTCGAGCTTGGCGATGCCGCCGGTTTCGGCGAGGTCGCCGAGGCGGTTCCATTCAGTCGAATAGATGTCGTAGGCCGCACCCTTGGTGGAGATGTCCTGCATCGTCTTGGTGAATTCCTGGCCGTTCGGCAGACCGACGATTTCGATCGGAATGCCGGTCTCCTTTTCCCACAGATCCTTGATCGACGGCGCGCCGGCCGGGAATGGCTGCGTGAGCTGGCCGATCGACCCGTCGGACAGGCCGAGCACAATCTTGGCCGGCGCCTTGCCGGCCCCCTTTAGCGCCTTGGCCGCCTCGATCGCGCGGCCTTCCGGCGTTTCGGCGCCATACTGATAGCGCTCGGCACCATCGAAGCCCGTCGGGCCGCCGATCATGCCCGGCGCCAGCGCGTCGGCCGCATAGGCCCGGCCGGGACGAATGAATTGCGGCGCAATGCCGGTGGCGGCCACGATCACGGCCGCCTTTCCTCCGGACGCCAGCAAGCGACGCCGCGAGATGCGGATCAAATTGGACATTGAAACTCCTCCCTTAGGGCCACGTTTCCTCCACGACCCTGTGAGGGATATTGACGGCAGCATGGGAAGCCTGTCAACATCATAAGTAATCAAAACACATCACAACATCGCAAATAAGGTTGGGAAATGCGCAAAACCGGGATCTATAGGTCTCTTCTGATGCCTCGATTTGAGGGTAAACACCTGCTCCCGGCTCTGCGCAGCCTTGCGGGACGAGTTGATTTAGCGCGGCGGCTTGCGCATCGGCCAAGGGCGGATACATCATTTCCCATCAGAATCGCGGACGGCGCGAAAGCCGTCGCCAGCCGACCTGACGCATGCAGGAGATGAACGACGGTGCGGTCCACCCTGACTGACATAGCCCGGGAAGCCGGTGTCTCGGCCGCCACGGTCGACCGAGTGCTCAACAACCGCCCCGGCGTGCGGGCGCGCACGCGAGAAATCGTGCTCGAGATGGCGCAGCGCCTCGGCTATATCGCCGAAAGCCCGAACGGGGCGCCGCCGCGGCACTCGCAAGGCGATGTCATCCGGCTCGATTTCGCGCTGCCCGCCGGCACCAATTCCTTCATCAAGATGCTGCACCGCCAGATCGAGGCGCAGGCGCAGTTACGGCCCGACCTCGATGTGCACATCGCCACCATCGAAGGGTTCAACCCGGACGGCCTCGCCCGCCTGCTGCAGGACTTACGCGGACAGACGCAAGGCGTTGGCGTCATTGCGCTTGACCACCCGACGGTGCGCGAGGCGATCCGCTCGCTTTCGGCCAACGACATCAAGGTGGTGACCATCGCCTCCGACATCCTGCATGTGCCCAGGGTCGCTTATATCGGCATCGACAACCGCGCTGCCGGGCGGCTCGCCGGCTATCTGCTCAGCCGCTTCATGGGACCGGGACGGCCGGGCAAGGTGGCGCTGTTCGCCGGCTCGCTGTCCTATCGCGGCCATGAGGAACGCGAGATGGGGTTCCGCCATATCCTGACGGAGGCATCACCCAATTTGCAGATCGTCGAAATGCGCGAAATGCTCGACGACCGCGAAAAGGCCTATTCGGAGGCATCTGCCCTGCTGGAGCGGCATCCCGACCTTGCCGCGATCTACAATGTCGGCGCCGGCAACACCGGCATCGCGCGCGCGCTCAAGGAGCGCGGCCGCGCCCGGTCCATGGTCTTCCTCGGCCATGAGGTGACGGACGGCACCAAGGACCTTCTGCTCGATGGCACGCTCGACGCGGTCATCGACCAGAATCCGCGGGTCGAGGCCCGCGAAGCGCTCAACACCCTGACCCATGCTGTCAGGGGGCTGCCCTACGAGCTGCATCAGCCGAGGCTGCAGGTGATCTTCAAGGAGAACATCCCGGAGATTTGACGGACCAAACGAGCGGCGCGGCGCGCCAAAGGCGCCCGCCCCGCTCGGTCTTTCCGGTCTACTGGATGGCAGCGACTTCCGCGGCCGCACCATCGACAAAGCTCTTGTCGACCCATTTGCCGTAGTCGATCGAGCCCTTCAGCAGCCCGGCGCTCGCCATGAATTTTTCCTCGCCCTGCAAAGCGGTGATCGCATCGTCGGTGAGTTTCGGGTCCTGGTGGAACACGCCGTCGGCATAGGTCTTGCGCACGGATTTTTCCGACGACTTGGTCGCCTCGACAAAGGTCTTGATCGTCGCGTCGGGGTGCGCGTCGGCCCAGCGCGAAATCTGGATATCGACCTTGAGCAGCCGCTTGACCAGATCCGGGTACTTTGCCGCGAAGGCGCCGTTGACCGAGATGACGTTCGGCACGCTCCATTCCGGATGCGTGCCGGTGTCGAACAGCACGCGCGCCTCGCCGGTGTCGACCAGCTTGGCCGCCGTCGAATCCGTCTCGACGATGGCGTCGATGTCGCCGCGCAGCAGCGCCGGACCGGACGCCTCGAAAGGCAGGTTCAACCCTTCGACATCATTCGTGCTCAGGCCGACACTGTTCAGCGCCTTGCTGAAATTCGAATGCCGCACCGTGCCGGTGAGATAGGCGACCTTCTTGCCCTTGAGATCCTGCAGCGTCTTCAGCGGCGAGTCGGCTTTGACGATGATGTAAGAGCCGCCTGCCTTCACGTAGCTCGACACGCCGATCAGCTTGACGTCGGCACCGGACGCCGCGACGCGCAGCGCCGGATTGTTGCCGGTGTAGGTGAACTCGATCGCGCCGGTGGCCAGCGCCGTCGTCGCCTCTGAACCGCCATTGAAGGTCACCAGCTCGACCTTGATGCCGTCCTTGCCGAATTCCTTCTCCCACCAGCCGTCCCGCTGGGCGAGAATGAATTTGAGGTGTCCGGGCGCCGTGCTGCCGATGCGGATGACATCTGGCTTGTCCTGCGCAAAGGCGGGCATGCCGCCAAGGCCGATGACGACGGCAATGGCGCCCTTTAGAAGCAGCCTGCGAAATCCATTGAACGAGATGCTGGACATGGAAAAATCCTTCCTGATTGGGATGAATGAATGACGGGCTTAAATGAGCGAAGTGTCGGACTGGCTCTTCCAGGCGGTCGCCCAACGCTCAAACCAGACGAGCAGGTAGTTCACGGCCAGGCCGATGACGGTCAGCGTCAGGATGCCTGCGTACATGTCGGCCGTTTCCATCATCAGCTGCGAGTTCTGGATGAGGAAACCGAGGCCGGATTTGGCCGCCAGCATCTCGGCGCCGATTACGGCGAACAACGAGGATTTCACCGCCAGCCGCGCGCCGGCGACGATCGAGGGAATGCTGGCCGGCAGGATGACCTTTCGGAACAGATCGAAATCGGACGTGCCCATCGAACGCGCCGCCTTGATCAGCAGCGGATCGACCGACTTCACGCCGCTGATCGTGTTGACGAGAAGAAAAAAGACCGAGGAGTAGAAGGTGATCGCCACCTTCGATTCCTCGCCAATACCGAGCAAAAGAATGAACACCGGCAGCAGCGCGAATTGAGAGGTGTTGCGCAGCGTCTGCACCAGGAGATCGCTGACCTTCTCGAACAGCGAATAGCGCCCCATCAGCAGGCCGAGCGGAATGGCGACCACCACGCCGAGCGCGAAGCCGATGGCCGCGCGCTGCAGGCTGATGCCGATATGCTCGACCAGCACGCCCGAGGCGAGCAGGTCCCACCAGGCGACCAGCACCTCGCTCAGCGGCGGAAAGAAGATGCGGTTCAGCCAGCCAAGCCGTGGCGCGATCTCCCACAGCAGGAAGAACAGGCCGAGTAGCGGCAGGCCGTAGACAAAGGTGCCGTGGCTCGCTGTCTTGCTCCGGGTTTTGGCACTGTGGGCCTTGATGGCCGGGACTCTGGCGGCGGCTACCGTTTCGCCAGCTCCGGCAAACAGATCAAGGGCTCCAGCAGTGCCAAACTTTTCGGTCAGATAAGCCATGGGTCCAGCTCCTCAGTGACTGAAGGCTGGCGACAGGGTCCAGTCCTTCTGCGCCTTGTTGACCTCGTCGCGCAGCACGTCCCAGACGCGGGCGCGATAGGTGTTGAATTCGGCGCTGGCGCGGATGTCGCCATCGCGCGGCCGTGGCAGGTCGATGTCGATGATCTCTTTCACCGCGCCCGGCCGCGCCGTCATCACCACCACGCGGTCGGCGAGGAAGATCGCCTCGTCGATCGAGTGGGTGACGAAGATCACCGTCGTCTTGATCTTGCCCCAGATCCGCAACAGCTCGCCTTGCAGGAGTTCGCGTGTCTGCTGGTCGAGCGCTGCGAACGGCTCGTCCATCAGCAGCACTTCCGGATTGCTGGCCAGCGCACGCGCGATCGCCACGCGCTGCTGCATGCCGCCGGAAAGCTGATTGGGGAAACGGTCTTCGAAGCCGGCAAGGCCGAACAGCGCCAACAGATGGTGGGCGGTAGCGGTGCGTTCCGCCTTGGCGACGCCGCGAACTTCCAGCGCATATTCGATGTTGGCCAGCGCCGTGCGCCAGGGAAACAGCGCGTATTGCTGGAAGACATAGCCGGTCTTTGGATCGGGCCTAGTGATGCGCCGGCCGTCGAGCTGGACGTCGCCACCGGTCGCCTGCGTCAGCCCCCCGATGATGTCGAGCAGCACGGACTTGCCCGAGCCGCTGGGTCCGACCAGCGTGATGAACTCGCCCTTGCGGATGGAAAGATCGACGCCGTCGAGCACGGTGACGCGGTCTGTCGCCTCGCCGTCGACGGTGACGAACTGCCCCGGCTTGAGCTGGAAGGTCTTGCTGATGTCGCTGACGACGATGCGGTCCACGTTTGGGCGGTCCACGTTTGGGCGGTCCATGTTTGGGCGGTCCATGTCTGTCTCCGATCGGTCACTGCGCCACGCGGATGCGGTGCGTCGGGTCGAATTCCGAGCCGCCGGCCTTGCCGCGCTTCCAGCCGAGGGCGCGGGCATAGCCGCCGAACAGCTGGCGTGCGTCGGCCTCGGCCTCTGTGATGCCGGTCGGTCCTTCGGCGAATTCGGCGACGTAAAGCGCGTCGGTCGGGCAATAGATCTCGCAGAGGAAGCAGGTCTGGCAGTCCTCCTGGCGGGCGATCACCGGCACGCCGTTGTCGGTCGCGTCGAAGACGTTGGCGGGGCAGACCTTGACGCAGATGTCGCATTCGACGCAGCGCGTGGTCGAGACGATCTCGATCATGACGCCAGCTCCGCCAGCCGCTCGGAGGCGCCTGCAATACGGAACGCATCGACGCCGGTGATGACCAGCCGGTGCGCGAGGGCTGGGCTCTTGCCTGGCAGGTCGGTACGGCGATGCATGCCGCGACTCTCGGTGCGGTGCAGTGCGGCGGCCACCGACCAGCGCCCGGCAGCCGCGATCGATGCCGCCTCGCGGGTACGGACCCGGTCGAGCCCCTCGCCCTGCAGATGGTCGCGCACATCGCGCCAGACGCTCTCCAGCCGCTCGCTGCTTTTCTCCAGGCCCTCGCCAGAGCGGAAGAAATTCTTGTCGAGCGGCGTGACTTCGCTACGCACCGCCTCGATGATTTCGCCTGCCGATATGTCGGCGCGCGGCGTTGCCGCCGGGCGCAACCCAGCCTGGCCGAGCGACCGCGCAGCACTGCGAAACGCCTTACCGTTTCGACGTTTGGCATGTGTGGAGGCGCCCTTGCCGGCCCACCAGCCGCTGGCCAGCGCCCAGGACGAATTGACGGCGCCGCCGCCCGAAACAGCCCCGGTCATGATCTCTCGGCTGGCGGCATCGCCGGCAACGTAGAGGCCGGGCACGCCGGTGGCGCAGTCGTCGGAGACGATATCGATGCCGCCCGTGCCGCGCACCGTGCCTTCGGCGCGCAAGGTGATGCGGAACAGTTCGCTGAACGGATCGATGCCGGCGCGGTCATAGGGCACGAAGCAATTCGGCTGGCCCTGGCGCAGCCAGCCTTGCAGCGCCGGTTCGGCCTGATCGAGCCGCGCATAGACAGGGCCGTCGATCAGCGCGCGCGCCACCTCCTCCTCGCGGTCGCCGATGCCGTTGCGCAACGGCTCGCCGGTCGGCCCGAGGATCGGCGAACCGTCCTCGCGATGGAACGACGCCCAGCGGAACGGCAGCCCCTTGTTCAGGGAAGAGCCATAAGGTGCCAGCGTGTACTTGCCGGTGAACTCCATGCCCGACAGGCTGGCGCCGGCTTCCGCAGCCATCAGATAGCCGTCGCCGGTCAGCCCGGTCGCGCCCAGAATGCGCTCGCGGAAGGCGCAGCCGCCGGTCGCCAGCACCACGGCATTGGCGTCGACGCGCCAGTCCTGGCCAACCTGCCTGGCGACACCGGCGGCCCCGACGATGGCGTCGTCATCCGACAGCAATTCAAGCGCGGGATGGTGGTCGAGCACTGTGACGCCAGCCAGGAGCACGCGGCGGCGCATGAAGCGCATATAGTCCGGGCCGCGCAGATTGGCGATATAGAGGCGTCCGTCATCCTCGCTCGGAAACGGATAGCCCCATTCGGACAGCCTGAGCAGATTGCGGTAGGCGGTGTCGACGCAGCGCAGCATCCAGCGCGGGTCGGCGAGTTCGCCGGTGCGCTGCCAGCGCCGCTCGACGACGGCATGCCTGTTGTCACCCGGCGGCACGCACCAGGTGCCGGTGTTGGACGGCGCCGTGGCGCCGCTGGTGCCGAGATAGCCCTTGTCGGCCAGGACCACCTTGGCGCCGCTTTCGGCAGCAGCGACAGCCGCCCAGGCAGCCGACGGCCCGCCGCCCAGCACCAGCACATCGGCTTGGAGGTGCAAGCTGTCGGAAGCGGATTTTTGCGACTTGGGCATAGATGCTCGGTGACTGAGTTCGCGACAGCGCGAGAGGGCTACGCAGCGCGATCGGCGTTTGCGAACCACACCGGCTCGTTGCCGGCGCTCCACTTGATGTTGCAGCCGATCGACGGCACCTGTTCGGCAGTGGGCCTGCCGCCCTCCAGCACCGTGTCGACCGCCGCGCGCAGATCGGCACCGGTCACCGGCTTGCCATTGCCGGGCCGCGCATCGTCGAATTGGCCATGATAGGCGAGCCGCCGGTCGGCATCGAACAGGAAGAAGTCGGGCGTGCAGGCCGCGCCATAGGCTTTGGCCGTCTGCTGCGAAGCGTCCTTGAGATAGGGGAAGGAATAGCCGAACTTTTCGGCCTCCTCGCCGATGCGGGCAAGCGTCTCCTCGGGATGCGCCTCATGGTCGTTGGCGTTGATCGCCACCACTTGCAGCCCCTTGCTGGCATACTCCCTGGCGAAAGCGGCAAACTGCTCGCGGATCAGTACGACGAACGGGCAGCGGTTGGAGATGAAGGCCACGAGCAAGGCCGGCTTGGCATCGAAATCGGCGAGCCTGTGCAGCACGCCTTGCGCATCCGGCAACAGGAAGTCGGCCGCCCTGGTGCCAAGGTCGATCGGGTTGGATTCTGTCTTCGGCATCGATGCGCTCCCCATTTTTGCGGCCGGTTCTTACAGGGCCAACGTGCGAGCGTTTGAGCGTCAGCACTTAGTCTATGAACTTAGTATATTATAGGCTGGAGAGCACATTCATGGTCAACCGCGTGGCTTGGAATATCGTGCCAATGTTGCGAGCCGAGCCGGCACGTTTGTCCAAGCAGGAGCCCATCTGAAGAAATCCGGACGGATGAGGTTTCATCGCAGGCTGCAGGGCGGCCCGCGAGACCATGCCATCGCAGACAGGCCGACATCGGGGCATCACCATCCTTGCGGATAGAGCGCTGGCCGGGATCGGATCGATCCAACGTGCGCGGGCCAAAGCCGATGGGCGCTGCCCGCCGCCTACTGGCTATGTGGCGCTGCGGGATTGATGGTTGGCCGAACGCTGACGATCGCAGCACCGTCCTCGCCAATACCAATGATGATCCTGTCGCCTGAGGTTATGCCGGCAATGTCGCACACCACCAGCGGCATGCGGATCTCATAGAGAAATTCGGCGACGATCGCGCCGACCGCCAGGATCGGGTCCGGGCGTTCCAGGAGAATGCCGGCCGGTGCCGTTCCCAGGCGGATCGCTTCGGCTAGCACCGAAGATGAAGACGACGAGCCACGCCCGCTCGGCATGACCAGGATCTTGCCGGCGACATTCTGGCCAAGGCCAGGATGCGAATGGTCCGTTATGTCGCCGGTTTCGGCATCGATGCCGCCCCAGAAGCTGAGCGGTTGCCAGAACACCAGCGCTCGGCCCTCAGCCTCGCCGGCCAGTTGGAAGCTGCCGGTTCGTTGTATCGTCATGAGGCGCTCCGCACGACATGGCCGGCCGCCGCAGAACGGATACAATCCTTCATCTCGGCGAAAGCGACTGACACGCCGATATTGCCAGGTGCGTAATGCGCCCATTTGCCGGAATTGGTCATCACCACGCCGTCGAGACGCTCAAGGATCGCAGTGACATAGGTACAGGTATCGGCGACCGGGATCAGGCCGAACGCCTCCATGCCATCAAGCGCTCCCTCCTCCTGCAATCGCGTCAGCGTCGCGCGGCCGGTGTTGACATAGATCGGGATGCGCCGGCCCGGGGCGACCTCGCGCAGCAGCGGCAACAGGCGCATCCATTCCTCATGCGAAAAATGCGGCGTGCCGAGCGATACTGCCGCCAGCGGCGCGCCGTCGGGCACTCCAGACAACCTGGCCAGCGCATGGTCGATATCGGCGCGCGTGATGCGGATTGTCTCCTCCGGCACCTGACCGTGGAATGCCTCGTCCAGAGTCCGGGCTTCCGGGGTGATGCCGACCGCATGGAACAGCGCCACCGCTCCGGTCGTTGCCGCCGCCGCGCCCAGCGCCTTCAACTGGTCCTCGTCGCGCGGTTGCGGCAGGCCGGCAATCACCGGAATGCGGTCGCCACTCGCTTGCCCGATCACCAGCCCGATGCCGACGAACAGACTGTCGCTCGGCTGCAGGCCAGCAATGGCCAGCTCGAACAGGATCCGGCCGCGCCGGTTCTCGTTCAAGTGCAGGCCCCAGGCCGGCGCCCGTCCGGTCATGGCGCAGCACAAATCGATGAAATCGCCATAGCGATTGGTGCGTGCGCCGATCACCGAATTGGCAAAGACGATGGCGTTGGATTCGCCCCAGGCGATCTGCTGCCCGAAGGCTGGCCGGAACCGCGTCTGGTAAGGCGCGCAAGTGAATGTCGCTTGGCAGCCGAGTTCCAGATGCGCCTTCATCAGCCGCCGCGCCGGCACCTCTTCCGCCGCCGGCATCTTCACCATGCCGGGATGGATGAGATCGAAAGAGCCGACGTTCAATGTCGTCGGCACCTGGACGCGGCCGCCGCCCTCGACCAGCCGCTCGACGAAATCGAGACCGGCCTTGCCGTGGTAGAGACAGCCATCGATATGGGCGCCGGCAATGTCGAGCAAGCTGCTTGCCCCGACCGCATTGGAAAAAGCGACCAGGATTTTCATGGCAGCAGCTGCGGACGGGCCTTGCTCGCCGTCGAGCATGGATCGGTCGTGCGCACTCAGTTCAAGTGTCATCGGTACTCCAGCCGCTTACTCGATCGCATAGCGGGACAGCACCCCCCTCTGCCCTGCCGGGCATCTCCCCCGCAAGGGGGGAGATTGGCAGCTTCGACCCCGGCACTCATTCTTGCAATGTAGGAGATTTGCGAAAACATCGATGACGGCCAATCTCCCCCCTTGCGGGGGAGATGTCCGGCAGGACAGAGGGGGGTGCGAAGGAACGCCAACAGTCCCATCTATCGAACCGCGTCGACTAGCCCGCCGCAATCAGCACCGTACTGTCAGGCGACCACCGCAGCACCACCTCCTGGCCCTCCGCCAGTCTGTCGGCGCCGGTGTTCTGCACGATCACTTTCAGCATCTGGCCCTCGCGCTCGACGAAATACGTGCTGTTGTTGCCGGCGAAGATGCGCTTGGAAACCTGCCCCTTGAGCACGTTCGAATTGGCCGCATCCGAAGCCCCGCCATCCGTCGCGATGCGGATGCGTTCGGGCCGCACGGCACAACTCGCCTTGGCGCCGGCGGCAAGCTTTGCACCCACGCCCGAGGCAATCGCCGTGCCGTCCGGCAGCCGGATGCCGTTGCCAGTGCTGTCGCCACGAAAGATGTTGGCGTCGCCGAGGAACGTTGCGGCGAATTCGCTCTTCGGCTGGTCGTAGATCTCTTCCGGTGGTCCCTCCTGCACCAGCCTGCCGTCGCGCAGGATACCGATGCGGTCGCTCATCGTCAGCGCCTCTTCCTGGTCGTGGGTGACGAAGATGGTGGTGATGCCGATCTCGCGCTGGATGCGCTTGAGCTCGATCTGCATGTCGACGCGCAACGCCTTGTCCAGCGCGCCCAACGGCTCATCGAGCAGCAGCACGCGCGGCTTGGTGACGATGGCGCGGGCGAGCGCGACGCGCTGGCGCTGCCCCCCGGAGAGTTGGTGCGGACGGCGACCGCCGAGTTTGCCGAGTTGCACGAGATCGAGAGCGCGCTGCACCTCTAGAGCAATCACCGCCTTGGCCTCGCCGCGCACCGACAGGCCAAAGGCGACATTGTCGGCGACGCTCATATTGGGAAACAGCGCATAGTTCTGGAACACCATGCCGATGCGACGCTTTTCGACCGGCACCCGCTCGACGCTCTCGCCGCCGATGGCGATGCGGCCTGAATCGGGGAAATCGAAGCCGGCAATCTGCCGCAGCAGCGTGGTCTTGCCGCTTCCTGATGGCCCGAGCAGCGCATAAAAACCGCCGTCGGCGAAGTCGATCGAGACATCGTCCAGCGCCTTGTGCGCCCCAAAACTGCGCGACACGTTCGATACCTGCACGCCGGCCATTATTTCTCTCCGCCGAATTTGAAGAACCGCGCCGTCAGCAGCATCAGCGCCATCGACACGACGATGATGATCGTCGAGACCGCGTTGATCTCGGGCGTGAAGCCCTTGCGGATCGCGGCGTAGATTTCGACCGGCAGTGTCGTCTGGCCAGGCGTCGCCAGGAAATAGGACACCACGAACTGGTCGAACGAGACGGCGAACGCGAAAAGTCCGCCGGCAATGACGCCAGGCATGATCCAGGGCAGCGTGACGCGTCTTGTCACCTGCCACTGGTTGGCGCCGAGGGACCGCGCCGCCTCCTCCAGCTCCGGCGCGAAGGTCTGCAGCCGGGCCGAGACGACGACGATGACATAAGGCAGCGCCAGCGCGACGTGGCCGAGAAGGATTGCGTGCAGGCCGCGGCCGATGCCGACGCCGAAGAAGAAGATCAGCATCGCCGTGCCGGTGATGAGCCACGGTATGGCGATCGGCGGAAACAGCAGCGCCTGCAGGAATTTCTTGCCGCGAAATTCATGGCGATAGAGCGCCAATGATGCCGCCGAGCCGAGCACTGTGCAGATGACGGTGGTGATGACCGCGATCTCGACACTGTTCCAGGTGGCGGCGATCAGCTGATCGTTTTGCCAGAGCGACGCGTACCATTCGGTCGTCCATTCGAATGGCAATTGGTAGAAGGGCGAGACGTTGAACGACATCAGCGCCATGATGATGATCGGCAGATAGAGAAAGGCGAGCAGCAGTCCGATGTAGAACCGGCCGAGCCATTCGAGGACGCGGGTGGTCGCCATCACGCGGCTCTCCGCAACGCCGGCGACGCCACCGCCAGGATGACCAGCACCACCGCCAGCAAAATGAAGGACAGCGCGGCACCCAGCGGCCAGTTGAACACGGCGACGAACTGGTCTTCGATGACCGTGCCGTAAAAGGTGCCGGTGCGGCCGCCGAGGATGCGCGGTTCCATGAACGAGCCGACGACCGGCACGAAGATCAGGGCGGCACCCGCCACCAGCCCCGGCATCGACAGCGGTATGATCACCCGCTTCAGGACCTGCAGCCGTGAGGCGCCAAGCGAGCGTCCGGCCTCGATCAACGAGTCGTCGATGGCCTGCAGCGTGAGATAACAGGTCAGCACCATGTAGGGCACATAGGAATGCACCAGCCCGATGATGACGGCCGGATAGGAATACATCAGGTCGATGTTGACCTTGAACGGCAGCATGGTGTTGAGCGCGGTGTCGAGAATGCCGCCCTCGCGTAGCACCATCGCCCAGGAGAAGATGCGCACCAGCCCGTTCGACCAGAATGGCAGGATGACGAGCAGGAAGATGGCCTCGCGGCTGCGCCCCTTCAGCACTTTGGCGAGCACGTAAGCCGCGGGATAGCCGATGATGACGCACCACAGCGTCACCTCGAGACCGAGGCGCAGCGAGGCCAGCAAAAGCGTCAGATAGAGGCTTTGCGAGAAGAAGGCGGCATAGTTGCCAAGGGTGAAGGCCCACGGTTTTCCCGACAGGGGCAGCTCGGTCATGAACGAGAAGAAGACCATGGCCGAGAGCGGCAGGAAGATCGCCACAGTCAGCCAGAGATAGGCAGGCGCCAGCAGCGGCAATGCCGATCTCAGCCCGCTGCGCGATGCTGTTGCAGCTGCCATGACAGCCTTCTCTCCCCAGATTGGAAGAACCAGCCGGCGCGAACCGCCGGCTGATTCCGATGCCGGCTTTATTTCACGTCGACCTTGAGCTGCTGCCACAGCGCCAGATAGGCCTCGCGCTGCGCGTCGGTGATCGGCGCCTGGAACTGGATGCGCTTGGCCACTTCGGGGTCACCCATGACCTTGCGGTTGAAGGCATCCGCGGGCAGCGCTTCCACCGCCTTGGTGTTGGCCGAGACCGGCGCGCCGACCTTGGTGACCCATTCGACGTAGAATTTCGGGTCGATCATGTAATTGATGAAGGCCTCGGCCCCGGCGACGTTCTTGGCGCCGACCGGAATGGAAAAGGCGTCGAGCCAGGCGACGGCTCCTTCCTGCGGCACGACCAGCGAGACCGGCAGCTTGAAATGCGTCTTGGCGCGATCGGCCGAGCCACTCCAATAGGTGCCGATGTCGATCTGGTTGGAGGCGACCATCTGGTTCCAGTCGTTCTCCGAGCTCCAGAAGGTCTTGATCTGCGGCATCAGCGAGGTGAGCTTCGCCTTGACGGCGCCCATATCCTTGATGTCGTTGATGTTCTGGCCGGTGGCGATGGCGCCGAACTGCACCGCCTCGACGGCGTCGTCGCGAATGACGACGCGGCCCTTGTGCGCGGCATCCCACATTTCGGCGATGCTCGTCGGCGGCTTGTCGAAGGATTTGTCGTTGATGGCGAGCGCCGTCAGGCCCCACACCCACGGCACGCCATAGACCTTGCCATCATGGACGAGCATCGGCGATCCCGCCTTGTCCTTGTTGATATCGGCATAGTTCGGCAACTTGGAGATGTCGATTGGCTGGATCAGTTTCCCGGCCATAGCCTGGTCGTTGAAGGCGGCATTGATCATGACCACGTCGTAGAGGCCAGGATTGGTCCGGATCTTGGTCAGCATTTCCTGTTCGGAATTGAAGAAATCGTTGACGACCTTGTTGCCGGTCGCCTTTTCGAAAGCCTCTACGGCCCACGGCTCGTCGGTGCCGTAGCCCTTCCAGTTGAGCACATGCACCTCGTCGGCCTTGGCGGCGAACGCGAGTGCGGAGGTAAAGACGGCGGTCGCCGTCACAAGAGCAGTCAAGTCAGGCATGCGCATGGTTGGTTCCTCTCTGTGTTTGCCCGCTTTCCGGGCTTGTCAGGCTTTCCGGCAGTTATGCATTGGCCTTCTGTGTCCGGCCTGCCCCCGACGGGTCGGCGGCATGGCTCAGGAATGTCTGGATTTCGCGGTCGGTCGGCGCCGACGAGCCGCCATGGCGGGTAACCGAAATGGCGGCCGCGGCATTGGCGTAACGCGCTGCCTCGAAGGGCGGGGCGCCGCGCGCCAGCGCGCTGACGAAAGCCCCGATATGGGTGTCGCCGGCGCCGTTGGTGTCGATTGCGGTGACCGCGTAGCCGGCAATGGTCTGCGCTAGACCGCCGGCCAACCGCAGGTGGCAGCCCTTTGCGCCGGAGCGGATGACCACGCCGGCAGCCTGCGGACAATGCTCGCCCAGAAGTCGTGCCGCGACAATTTCGACATCGCCCGGGCCGGCGATCTCGGCCGCTTCCGTCGTGTTGCAGCTCAGCCATGTGGTGCGCGCAAGCACCCGCGACAGGATCGGGCGCGCAATGTCCGTGATGACCGGCGTCGGGTCGAAGACGAAAGGGATTTCGTCCGGGAGCGACTCGATCCAGTCCGCCAGTGCGTCACGGCTTGCGGGGTAGCTCAGCGTGTAGCCGGACGTGAACACCCAATCATCAGGCGCCACCGCGACCGGCGCCATCAATTCGAGGCTGAGCACACTTTCGGCTCCCGGCCACGACACGAAGGTGCGCTCGGCATCGCTCGAGATCATGGCGACGCAATTGCCGCTGTCCATCAAGGGCGATGGCGGTGTCAGTGTCGCGATGCCCTCGGCGGCGAAAGCGGCGCGCAGGAAGTCGCCATTCGGCCCGCTGCCGAGCTGGCCCCCGAAAACGACTTTCATCCCGGTGCGGCTGGCCGCGACCATCATGTTGAATCCGCCGCCGGCCACCCGGGCGAAGCTCAATGCCGTCTTCTCCATGCCGGGCGCCGGCAAGGCGTCGATGCGGTAGACATAGTCGACCACGGCACTACCGACATGGACGAGACGGCCATTCATGCCGCCGCGTCCTTGCCGGAGGCACTTTTCGCCACCCGTGCCGTCACGAGGTCGGCCGCAAGCGCGCGAACCTCTGACATGTCGATGCCCTTTAGCCGGGCGATGTGCTGTTGCGGCAACCGGGAAAAGCCGGTGCAGGCGCCGGCCATGCCGGCCGCGATGGCGCCGATCGTGTCGGTATCACCGCCGAGATTGGCGCTGATGACCGCTGCTTTCCATGCATCGCCGCGGGCGACTTCCAGCACCGCGAAGGCAGCAGGAACGGATTCCTGGCTGGCGACGCCGGTGCCGACCAGATCGGTGATCAGCCGGATCGCATCCCTGATCGCCTTGCCGCGCACGATGTCCTGTGCCCAGACGATACGCGCGGCGATGTCGCCACCGGTGACCCAATGGCCGAGCGTCGCCCCTCGCCTCGCCGCCGCGACAGCGCTGGCGGAAGCATCGCGCCAACCACCGCCGGCGACGCCGCGGCTGACAGCGGCGGCAACAGCAGCGGCGGAGGCGATGGCGATCGAGGTGTTGTGCGTGGCCCGGCAGGTCTCCGCCACCTTGTCGACGAATGCCCCCAATGGTTCAAGCGGCATCATGATGCCGACCGGGGCAATGCGCATGGCCGCACCGTTGGTGTCGCCACTGCGTCCCGATTCCTCTGCAGGCACGCCACTGTTGATAGCGTCGATGGCACGCTTGGTCGACGGTCCCAAAAGATCATAGCTGCCGCGCGCCTTGACCGCGCGTTCCCAGTCGAGCAGCGCATTGACCCAGCGCTTATGGTCGAAGCGGTCGCCGGATTCGACGAGAATGCGGCCGAGCAGCAGCGCTTGTTCGGTATCGTCGGTGATGGTACCGGCAGCCAATCCCTTCGACACTGGATGATTGGCGAAAGGCGCGATGAAATCCTCGACATGGCCGTAGAGTTCGGCAATCCGGGCCGGCGACAAAAGCTGCGTCGGCATGCCGAGCGCATCTCCCAGCGCTCCGCCGACAAGCGCGCCCATGGCGCGATCGAGCGGGTCCTTGGCTGTGTCCGGCATCGCTCAGAACCTCATATGCAGCGCGAAATGCGCGGGGTTGAGCAGGCTGGTGACATATTCGATCGGCCGGTCGTCGACGGCGCGCGTCAACCGGCGGCCGCGCAGGAACGGCGTGCCTTGCGGGCAGCCGAGGATAGTGGCGTCCTCGGCGTTGAGCATCTCGATCTCCACCCATTCCTCGCCGTGGTCGGGAATGAGGCCGGCGGCGCGCAGCGTCTGGTGCAGCGAGCCCTCGCGCAATCCGCGCAACGGCACGTCTTCAAGCTCGGGTGACAATGGCAGCCGGCTGCGCTCGATGGAGATCGCATGGCCGTCGCTGGCGTTGGTACGCACCCGGTCGACGGCGATGAAGAACGGGCTTTTGATACCAAGCAGCGAAGCCAGATCGGTATCCTCGATGACCTCCAGCCGCAGCGTCCGCGTCTCGGCATTGGCGCCCGCATCGGCCAACGCCCGCGACCAGCCGATGGCGTCGTCGACCGGCTTGCCATCGAAAGTGACGAAGGAGCCGATTCCGACCTTGGTGGTGATCAGCCCGCGGCTGGACAGTTCCTCGAGGCCCTTGCGGACCGTATTGCGGCTGACGGAGAAGCGCTGGACGAGTTCGTTCTCGCTTTGCAGGCGGTCGCCGAAACCGAGAACGCCGGAGCGGATCTCATGTTCGAGAACCGTGGCGATCTGTTCGGGCTTGCCGGTGCCGGGAGACAGTTGAACCGCGCGCCGTTTCATATAGGTACCTGTTCAGTGAACCTGTATAATCCTGTTCAATACAGATCCACGGACGCCGTGTCAACATGACCTGAGGACGAGCAAACGGGCGCGGATTTTGGGGAACGCCTACAAAAAAGCGTCGACGACAGGCGGGCATACGGATTGCGAAGGCCGACCACCATCAAGAGGATAGCGCTGGTTCTTGATTCAATCCTGGCCGGACCCGTTACGGTATCGACACTTCACGGGGCTCAACGAGGATATCCGCCTCGATCGCGGCGTTGATGAATGCCGCCCGTGCCGCCGAGGCTTCTTTCTTCCCCTCAAGCACGGCCAGGCAGACCTTGCGAGCAACCATGTGCCGTTGCCCGGTTGCAACCGGCCAGCGGTTCATCAATATGTCGGCAGCCTGGGCGACCCGCTCCACGTTGAAGATCGAATTTCGCGATCGGCCGAGCGCAATCCGGACCGGCTCATCGAAACGCTGGTCTTGCACCACCCCACCTCCCGGAATCGAACGTGCCGACCCAATCCCCTGTATTGTGATAGGTTTCGCGCCAAAGGTGCAAGATGTCCGATTCCAGTGGCCAGAAAAATCCCAGGCTGATCGTCGTGGTCGCATTCGATCGCGGCGAGGACGACGACTTGTTTCCAGCC
Source organism: Mesorhizobium sp. M0047 (assembly GCF_040323315.1). Classification (NCBI taxonomy): domain Bacteria; kingdom Pseudomonadati; phylum Pseudomonadota; class Alphaproteobacteria; order Hyphomicrobiales; family Phyllobacteriaceae; genus Mesorhizobium; species Mesorhizobium sp. M0047. The sequence goes on from NZ_JAMYUW010000008.1 coordinate 64,053, forward strand.
TTTGGACCCGCCGACCAGCAGAGCAAGGATCGCGCCATACGCACCGCCAGGGCTCTGGCGGCAAAGCATGCCGGCGTCATCGCCTGGAGCCGCGAGGCCGATCCGACGCTGGGCGAATATGGCCCGCCGAACACGCTCTTCGTCAGCGGCGATGTGCCTGACATGGAGTAATCGATCGGCGCCAGTATCTGACCCGAACCAAACGTCCGGCGGCTAGGATTGAGCCCCGGAAAACCGTTGCCCTCCTCGACGCTTGACCCACGCGGCTCCTCGACCGCCAAGCAAAAGCCCGCCACGGGTGAACCGGGGCGGGCCTTGGAGGAGGACAAGGGGTGGGACCCTCTCCTCTTGTTTCCACGGGGGTGTGGACCGCGATAACTTTACGAAAATTTCGAAACGAGCCGGATCACAAACGGATCGTGGCACATCACAATCGGGTGCGTGCCGCTATCAAGGCGGTCACGAGATCGCGATCGCTCTTGATGACTGACGCTCTACTCCGACGATTGCGGCTGCGCCCATGGATGACGCCCAGGGCAACGCATAAGCCCCTGGCCAGGGATCGCATCGCCGCCGAGATGGCTGTGATCGCAGCCGATAGGCCTGCTTATCAGGCGATCCCGTAGAACAGCCTGTAGTGGACGCGCTTCATATAGTCCCGGTACTCCGGCGTGGCGGCCAGCAACGCCTCTTCGCGCAGGATGCGATGCACCTGGAAGAAGGTGATCACGGCGTAGACAGCGAGATTGTAGAAGGAAAAGGCGGACAACAAGAACAGGACATGGCCGGCAAGGTAGCCGGCATAAATCGGGTGCCGCACCAGACGGTAGGCACCGCCGGTCATCACACCGCGATTGCCCGGCAGAATGGCAAACGAACGCCCCAGAGATATCTTTCCCCAGATCACGAACCCCAACGCCAGGGCTTGCAGCGGCGCGGCGGCATAGACCGGGATGATGGCTGCCCCGGGCTCCAGGTCGATGAAGCCGACACCGAAGCTGGCGATCACGGAGACAACTGCCGTGAGCGGGTTCCAGTCGCGAACCTGCGGTCGCCGCGACAGAAGCAGCCAGGTAAAAGTCAGAACCTCGGAAATCGCCACCAGCGCCACGTTGAGGCGGGTCGGGTCGAGCATGAGGTGATACACGCCACGGTAGACGAACATCCCCGCGAAAGCCAGCGCGCAGATCCGAAAGAAACCTTCCCGCAAATCGACCAGGATTTCGCGCTTCCGGGCCGCGGACAAGATCCTGTCGTCATTGATGAGCGAAAGGGTTTCGCTTTTTGATATGAGCAAGGCAAGCACCCCAATGATCCCTCGGGGCAACCTTTGCACGCAACCATTGCCGGGCGGTTAATCAACAAGATCAGATCAGCACTAAATGGGATATGACGGGACCGGGGATGCAGCGCGAAGCGCGCCCTTGCCGCTCGCAAGAAGTCGGCCCGGCACCATGGCGGCAGGCAGGTCTGATCCATTCCGCTCTGCAATTTCTGCTTGCATTTTTGGAACAAATGACGAACAACAGGCAGATCACCGCTGAAGCGGGTGTTCGGGGGGCCAGCGAAATGGCGCGTTGGAAAGGTGCGGGGCTGGCTGCCGCCGTAAGCGGATTATTTGCGCTGACGACAGCCCTTCCATGGGTGCGCTTGTCGCTGGAAAGCCTTGTCGTCCTCCTTATCCTGAACACATCCGCCCTCGCCACCGGCAAGGATTACGCTGTCTGCTTCAGCGACCGCAAGGTCGGTGCCGATCAGCTCATCGCCGCCGGCACGCCGATTGCCGATGACAAGACGGCACCGTCGCGGAACCGTGTCATCGCCTATTTCCGTCGCGGCCTCGCCTGGGACGACAAGCATGATTACGACCGGTCGATCGCCGACTACAGCGAAGCGATCATGCTCGATGCCAGAGATGTCTCGGCCTACTTCAATCGCGGGGCTGCCTGGTACAACAAGGGGGAAAACGACCGCGCCATCGCTGACTTCAATGTCACAATCAGCCTCGAGCCTGGCTCCGGCGACGCCTACTACAGCCGTGGCCTGGCCTTCTTTCGCAAAGGCAAGACCGACGCGGCTATTATCGATTTCGAGCAGGCGCTCACTGTCGATCCGCAAAACCACAATGCGCGCAACAGTCTCGGCGCCACCTGGCAACGCAAGGGCGACCACGACAGGGCTATCACCGAATATGACGAGGCGATCCGCCTCGATCCACAAGGCGCCGCAGTGTATGTCAACAGAGGCATCGCCCACGCTTCCAAAGGCGACTACGACCTTGCGATAGCTGATTTCGACCATGCCATCAGCCTCGATCCGGAAAGCGTCGACGCCTACGCCAATCGAAGCGCTGCCTGGATTGGCAAGAGCGACTGGCCGCGCGCAGTTGCCGATGCCAATCGGGCGATTGGGCTCGCCCCCGACAGCGCGGACGGCTACTACAACAGGGCCGTCGCCTGGACGAATACAGGCGACAATGATCGCGCCATAGCTGATTTCGATAAGGTGATCGACCTCAACGCGAAGGATGCTGCCGCCTATTTCGGCCGCGCGCTCGCATTGACCCGCAAAGGCGATCGTGACCGCGCGACGGCCGACTGCCGAAAAGCCATGGAACTCGAACCACAACGGTCCGGCGCCTGCAACGAGCAGGTGACAGGCGGTGAAGCTCCGTCTGCGGATGCATCTATGGCCGCTCCCCAGCAGGACAATTCAGCGGCTATCGCCTGGAATCTGCAACGGGGGTTGAACCAGCAGATTCAAGGCTATGTCGGAGGCGCGATAGACTCGTTCAGCTTTGTAATCGGGCTCGATCCCAACAATGCCGAAGCCTATTACGATCGCGCCCTGGCCAGGGCGTCTGTAGGAGACTACGTGATTGCCGCTGCCGACTGCAGACAGGCAATCAAGCTCGATCCGAAACGGACAGGTACCTGCAACGAACAGGCCGCAGACGACAGGGTCCGGCCAGTCGAACCCGTTGCGTGGGAGGCCAAGGACAATCACAAGCGCGCCGAAGCCGACCGCAAGAAGGCGCGGACCCTCGGCGCGAACTAGACAGTTCAGGGAGGGCCGGTGGATGGGACGTTGGAAAGGCTTTAGCGTGGCGGCGGTCGCCGCTTTGTCGTTTGTTGCGATAAAGGTATTGCCCTGGGCGCTCGGCTTTGCCGGCGGCAAATATCTTTACCAGACAGTGGCGGGTTCGCCCGATCCACAAATGCTGACCACAGCACAGGTAAGCGAACAGATTGAAAGCCAAGGAAGCCAGATTTTCAAGGCAATCAAGCAGGAGTTTCCAGACGACTACGACGTCGTCGTGGAAAAAATCACGGCCGTGGCCAGACTTGGAAATGTCGATCAGGTGCGAAATGCGAGCAGGATGGCTGTCGCCGATCTCAGGCGAAGATACGCATCCCTGCTGTCCTCGGCTCCGGACGGCAAAGCCACCGAAGCGCTGCGTGCACAATCGGATATGCTCAACCATGTCATGGCGCGGGAAACCGCTGCCATTTGCAACAACTACCTTCGTGAAGGGCCGGATGCACTCGGCACGCCGGACCAGGATTTCCTGATCGACATGGACAAGGTCGGCGCCACCCTGTTCCACGCTTTCGGCGCAGCGAAGAATGGCAGTCTGCCGGCCGCCGCTGCCAGCGACGGAGACTGGTCGCTGCTGGCCGACGCTTTCATCAACGCTGGCGGCACTCCCGCCGAGATGACTGCCATTGCCAATATGAGCCGGGAATTCGAAGGTCTCTGCCCAGCCGTAGCAAAACTCTACGCAGCCGCCCTGTCGCTGCAGGGTGAACCCGGGCGACACATCAAAACCACTCTGCTCTATGAGATCGTCCGGAATTGAATCGGTCGGGTCTGCTGATCTGTGGGTCTGACGTAAAGCTGCCGCACCTCGTGAGCTTCTTGGCTGGCCAGCCATTTCCTCGAAGGTCGAGAGCCGATTGGCTCCCTACCCCAGAGCTGAATTGCTGAAATACTTCGCGAAATCAGGGCGTTGCGTCAGAACTTTGCCATTGGCATCGCGCAGGATTCCGGACGCGAAGAGGTAGTCGCCGATCGCTTCCATCTTGGCCGTATCCATCGTCCCGATGGCGCCGCTTTGGCTGCGCAGATAATGGCCGTCGACCAGCATCTTCAGTGAAGCTTCGATCAGTGCCGGGTTGGTCAGCGTATCCTTGTTGGCGGCGACCAATAGGGCTGCCGCCTCCTCGCGATGATCAACCGCGAACTGGTAACCGCGCCGCGTTGCCTGGACGAAGGCGGCAGCAGGTTTCGGATTTGCCTCGAGATAGGCTTCGCTCGAAGAGATCAGTGTCGTGTGCTCATCGGGCACGCCGTAATCGGCATAGACGAAGCTGCGCTGCTTGATACCTTTCAACTCGGCATCAACGCCTTCCCAAGTCGACACTTCGAGCGTGAAGTCGACCGAACCGTTGGCCAGCGCCTCATAGGCTGAGGTACCCAGCGTCACCGTCTCGAAATTGCCTTTGCCGCCGTCGTGCCGGATGATCGTGCCGATTAGTGCGTTTTCCCAGGCGCTGCCGAAGCCGCCATAGGTCAGGCCGTCGAGATTCCGCGGGCTTTTGATCTCGCTGCGCGCGGCGTTGAAAACCACGCGGCCGGTTTCGGATTGCACTACGGCATAGACGCCCTTCAAGTCGGCCCCGGCGGCTTTCTGGGTGAACAGGCTGATCGTGCCGTTGATGCCGAAATCGGCGACGCGGTTGGCGACCAGCGTGCCAGCACCGGCATCGCTGTAAGGCAGGATCCCGACCTCGAGTCCAGCTTCGGAATAGAACCCCTTGTCGCGGGCGACGAACAGGCCGATGTGATTGGTGTTGACCGTCCAGTCGAGTGCGACGGTAACCTTTTTGCGCCGCCGATTGTGCCCGGGCTCGCCCCGATCCGGCAAACAGCGGAAGGCCGGTGGCAAGGGTCAGCAGCAGAGCCTGCCGGCGCGTCAAGTCAATCATGGTCATTTCCTTTGGATGGGTTGGGGTTGAGGATGATGTCGAGGATCTCGGCCTCGAGCGCACTTGCCTGGCGCGCAGCATCGCCGCCGAGGCTGCGCGGTCGCGGCAGCGGCACCTTGATTTCGCGCACGATGCAGGCCGGGCGCGCCGACAGCACATAGATGCGGTCGGACAGGAATACGGCTTCGCGCACATCATGGGTGATCAGGAGCGCCGTCCAGCCGTGATCCCGCCACATCCGCTCAAGCCAGCGCTGCATCGCGGTGCGCGTGAGCGCGTCGAGCGCGCCGAACGGCTCGTCGAGCAAAAGCATGTCGCGCTCCTGCACCACCGTGCGCAGCAGGGCCGTACGCTGGCGCATGCCGCCGGACAGCTGAGCAGGAAAATGCCGCTCGAAGCCAGCAAGCCCGAACTCGGCAAACAGCGGCGCAACACGTGCCCGCGCCGCCTTGCGCCCGATGCCCTGCACTTCGAGCCCCAGCGTCGTGTTGTCGAGAATGCGTCGCCACGGCATCAGCGCGTCGCGTTGCGGCATGAAGGCGAAATGCCTGCCGTGGTCATCGAGGGCGCGCCGTCGAACAACATCTCGCCCTCGCCGTGCTCGGCGCCGGTCAGAAGCTGGAACAGCGTCGACTTGCCGGCGCCCGAGGGCCCAAGCACCGAGACGAACTCACCAGCGCCGACACTCAGCGAAATATCGGCCAGCACGTCGAGCCCACCGAACGCCTTGCGCACATGCCGCAGTTCGAGCCGGCTCATCGCCGCTTCCCTGCGGTATCCTTGCCCTCCCAAGGCATGGCAATGCGCTGCAACAGTACGGTCAACCCGAACAGGGCAAGCGTAAGCGCTGCGCTGACGCCGACAGCGGCCAGCACCAGGTCGGGGCGGAAATTGTTCTTGGCGTTGAGCATATAGATGCCCAAGCCCTTCGCCGCACCCGCATATTCGGCGAAGATAGCGCCGACCACGGCATAGGTGATGGAGATCCTCAGGCCAGCAAAGAAGTAAGGCAGCGCCGAAGGCAGCCGCGCCAGCACGAAGATGCGCCAGCGCCCTGCCCCCATGGCGTGCAGCATCTGGCCGATCTCGGCCTCGGTCGACTCGTAACCCTCGACCAATGCCACCAGCATCGGAAAGAAGGTGACCAGCGCCACCAGCATGATCTTGGGCGCCAGTCCGGAGCCAAACCACAGCACCACCAGCGGCGCGATCGCCACCAGCGGCAATGTCTGGCTGAAGATGAAGACGGGAAACAGCGCGCGGCGCAGCGGCTGGAAAAAGTCGACCAGTATCGATAGCGCAAAGGCGACGCTGAGCGAACAGGCAAAGCCAAGCAGCGTGGCGCGGATGGTCGGAGCGGCGTTGTCGATCAACGCCTCGCGATTGAGCATCGCTTGCTCAAGGACGCGTGACGGCGCCGGCAGTGTCGTCGGCTTGATGCCGGAATAGATGGCATAAAGCTCCCAGGCCAGCAGGAGCAGTCCGACCGACATCGTCACCGGTACCGCCTTGACAAGAAGGCTCGCGATCGGGCGCGAAGAAACTGGGGATGGGACCACGGCAGGTAACCTTTGACGGCCTCGCATAGGCGGCGGCTGTTTCAGACGGCCGACGGGCTGTTGGCTGAAACCGTGACGTCGAGGGTTACGTGGCCGGCACCCGGTCCGAAGCGGCAGAAGGCCGCGTCAAGCGCCGAAAAGATCGCGCCCGCATCACCGCGCAATTTCGTGCAGAAATGCTTGGAGCGCTCATAGACGCCCGACTGCTTGAGAAAATCGATGCAGCCGTAGATCTCATCCATATGGTCGTCGGTGCCCATCACATAGAGCGAGAACTGCGCTGCCGCCGGCTGGCCAGTCGAAGCCGCGCCGCGCACCGCCGCGATGGCCGCATCCCTGCGCGGGCCGAGTGGCCCGACCGGTCCGCCAAGGGCATCGGAGCGGCAGATCGGATCGTCCGGCTCGCCCGGGCAGCCGCGTGAGATGGTGGCTGACAGCACGCAATGTTTACCGCTGCGCGCCGCCGCCACGAAGAGGTCGCGCATGGCTGGAAACAGCACCTCGGGTGGCCCGACCAGCAGGGTCGAGATGTCGTCGGTCTCGATCCGGAGCTTGTCGCGATAGGGACCGAGCGCGCCCAGCGCGCCAAGGATGACGCCGACGAAATCGTCGGCCATGGGATATAGGGAAATCTGTGCGCCTGAAAACATGGCCCGCCTCGCTCCGCTGGTATTACCCAGATCAGCTTTTAGGGTCTGTGGGCTTGCCGCCCCCGTCTCAGCCCCGACCGTACGGAGCACCCCTGTGGATGCGCGGGTTAAAGCACCAATCAAACCGAAGTGAAAGCCATTTTTTCAGCGCGCTGCACCAAAAAGCATTGCGCCAGGCGTGGTTCTTGGGTCGAAGACGCCGATGTTTCTGGAGCGAAATTTTATCGGGAACCTTCGCTGCCGCGACCGGTTGTCCCCATAGTCGCAAATGCGATCACCTTCGTAGAAACAAGCGACGAGTTCACAGAAATGGAGACAAACCATGTTCATGAAAATCCTCGCAGCTTCGGCTCTCACGATTGGTCTGGCCATGTCAGCCATGGCGCAAAGTGCCGGCAGCAATAACGCAAGTGGCGATGGCGCCGGCAGCGGGAAGTCGGTGACTGTGGAGCCGAACACCCCGGCTTCGCCGAATACGGTTAGGCCCGGTACTGTCGACCTCGGCATAACCAACAGCACGACCGGCATGCCCGGCGACATGAATTCGAACGCAGATCGAAATTGCCCGGCCGGCCCGCAGGGCGCGCAGCCTGACGCCACCCACACCTCGCCGGGCACCTCTGTGCCGACGGTCAACGATAACCACTGCGGTAAGTAGGCCATTGCCGGCAACCGAGGAAGCCGCGAGCGCATGCTCCGCGGCTTTTTTGGGCGCCCGCGGAACCGGGCACTCCTAAACAAGGCCAAGCTGGCATTATCGATCTTTTCAAGCGGGGCGCGGTCTCGCAGCCGCCAAGGGTCAACGCCATACCCAACGCAGCAGGCGTTACCCCCCGCAGCGTGTTCCTAGCCGCGCTTGATTTGCCACGTAGCGTGCTAAGATGGCGCAGTCCTTGATATCAGGCGCTCGACGGCTGCACCGAGGTGACAAGGCGCAGTGACCTGAAAGGGCTTGGCCTGCGACGAAGCCGCTCGACGGTCTCGTCGAGCCGGCACAGTCGCCGGTTGTGAAGTCTACGAAACAGCCTTTTCGCGAACCGGCAGCTTCCAGCCCGGCCTGACGAAGTGGCAGGTGTAGCCGTTGGGATATTTCTCCAGATAGTCCTGATGCTCAGGCTCGGCTTCCCAGAAGGGACCGACCGGCGCCACTTCGGTGACGACCTTGCCCGGCCACAGACCCGAGGCATCGACATCGGCGATAGTGTCCTCGGCGACGCGCTTCTGTTCGTCGCTGGTGTAATAGATCGCCGAGCGGTAACTCAGCCCGACATCGTTGCCCTGCCGGTTGCGGGTCGTCGGATCATGGATCTGGAAAAAGCGCTCCAGCAGCGTGCGATAGCTGATGATGGCCGGGTCGAAATTGATCTCGATGGCTTCGGCGTGGGTGCCGTGGTTGCGATAGGTGGCATTGGGCACGTCGCCGCCGCTATAGCCGACACGGGTGGAGATGACGCCGGGATAGCGCCGTATCAAATCCTGCATGCCCCAGAAACAGCCGCCGGCAAGAACTGCACGTTCGGTCGAAGTCGCCATATCACGTCTCCTCAAAAGCAATTCCACGAAAAGCGTGTAGCGATTTTCCGTCTGGAATTGCGCAAAATCAACTTGGATCTCCCATAAATGGGCATTGTCTCTTGCTCCGTCCAGCGGACCGCCGACCTGCTTCAGTTGCTCGTTTGGGCGAGGCTGTCGATCGCATTCGCCAACTGCGGCGCGCCGGGCGGAATGGCGGCAAAGCTGACCACCACCGGCGGCGCCCTGAGCGACCAGTCGAAAAGAACGGTTTTGACCGGGACGTTGCCCACCCACACCTGCAGTCGAGGTGGCACGTCGCGCCCAGGCCAGACCAGCAGTATGCCGTGGTCGCGCAGCCGATCCTTGGTGATCCAGGGGGCATACTGCATGTTCAGGTCGGTGAAGATCGACGGCTTGTCATAGGCGTTGAGGCCCGCCAGCGACGCGATAAGGGGATGGCCGCCGACGATGTCGAGCCGACCGGGCGCGGCCGCGTGCCAGACGACCTCGGCCTCATCCGATATCTTCTGCGCCGGCCAACAGACGGCGTCCATCCGTCCACGCAAATTGCATTTCGTCCAGCGGATCCCCGCATAAGCACCAGATATGCCGATGATGCAGACGAACGCGCAGATCGCCAGCTTTCGCATCTCGACGGTGCCGAGGCGGTGGCCCAGCAAGGCAAGCGCCACAACGCCAGCAAGATTGTACATCGGCGCGCCCCAGGCCTCGCCTGCCCCGGTGAACAGGGACGCCACCATGACGAGGAGCGCCGGGCCAAGCCCCATCCACAAGAGGTAAACGAGAATACCGCGCCCAACGGGCTCTTGCGGCGGCGCCGAGCGCCGCAGCAGCCCTGATATCGCCAGCACCAGAACGAAGCCGCAGAGCCCGGCCATCTGGACGCCGATATAATAGAAGCGGGAGCGATGGGCCAGCACCCACTGATCGCGCCAGGCAGCATAGGTCAGCGGCAGGAAATCGACGCGGTTGAGTTCGACGGCCAGCGGCGCAGCGACAGCGACGAAAACCACAAGGCCAAGCCATGGCCAAGGCGTGGCGAGCCGACTGCGTGCCCGCGGGTCGGACAACAGCCAAATCGCGCCGAATAGCAACAGCAGGGCGGTGGAAAACTTGGCGTAGAGCCCGACGCCCGATACGAGTCCGAGCGCAAGCCACCAGCCCGGCCCACCACCACGCCCTGCACGCCACAACAGCCAGCAGATAGCGGCCCAGAAGGGCATCTGCGCGTAGTCATGATTGAACTGCGGGGTCGGCCAGCCGAAGAAATAGAGAGACGGCATCAAAAGCACGGCAGCCAGCGCACGCTTCTGCCCTATCAGGTCACGGGCCAGCAGATAGACCAGGACGAAAGTCGCCGAGATCGTCAGCTGGGCCAGGAAATATTGCGGCCAGCGGAACGATCCGGTCAGAAGATGGCTGGTCTCGAGCAGCCATGCGGGAAGCTGTGGATGCTTGTAGCTCAACAGCACCCATTCGCGGCCCCACATGAAGCCTTCGACGACATCGTTGGGCGGTGAGACGTTGACAAGTGCGGGCGCCACCGTCCAGCAGAATATCTGCATCAGGCACAAAATTGCCAGCAAATACAAGGGATTACGGATTAGACTGGACAAAACCGATGGGGAATCGACGCCGGCGGCAACCAATTCCGCCGGCACCCAGTCGTCCATGGATCCATCTATCCCCGCCATGCGGCGCTTAGATCACATAGTCCGGTTTGACGAACAGCCCAAACGTCGAAGCTTACAAAAAAGTATAGCTATGTGCCATTGCAGCACCATTATCGAGCAGGAGTATCGGCGCTCCTCTCTCCAGCCACGATAGCGCTGCACGGCTGACTTAGCCTGAAAAATCCGGATCCCAATGCGCCACCACCACGCCGTCATCCACTACCGTGCGCTCGACTTCTGGATGGCGCGCGCGGCCGTTCTGGTTATCATCTGCCTGCAGCTTCTGGTCATCAACAACCTCTCATTTGGGCCGCGCTGGCTGGCGCCGGTGCTGGAGGCCGCCCTGCTGCTGCCCTTGTCGGTGGCCACGGCCTGGACACAGGCCGCCACCCGAAAGGCGGTCGATGATCACGAGTGGCATGCGATCGGCCAGTTTCGCATCATGATCCGCAGAACCGCGCTAACCATGACCGCCATCATCAGCCTCATGAATTGTGGTTCGCTGTTCTTGCTGGTGCGTGCCTTGCTGGAGGGCCATGCCGGCAACAGCGGCACGACGCTGCTGATCGATGCGCTCAACATATGGGTCACCAACGTCATCGTCTTTGCCTTGTGGTTCTGGAGCACCGATCGCGGTGGACCGCCGACCTGCGGGCTCGTCAAGCTCGCGCAGGCCGACTTCCTGTTCGCACAGATGACGCTGAACGACCGTGACCTTCGCGATTGGCTGCCCGGCTTCGTCGACTATTTCTTCCTTGCCTTCACCAATGCGACAGCGTTTTCGCCCACCGATACGTTGCCACTCTCCCAGCGCGCCAAGCTGTTGATGATGGCGGAATCCATGATCTCGCTGCTGACCATCGCGCTGGTCGCGGCACGCGCGGTCAACATCCTGGCTTGAGGCTTGCCAATCCGAGTCGCCGCTGCATCGGGCCGAAACGCAAAAAGGCCCGCCCCGGCGCGAGCCGAGGCGGGCAAAAATGGCAATCGTGGAATGAGGACTATACCGCGTCTGGCGGCTCTTTCGGCGCGGCTTCATGCCGAAAGTGTCTCGGGCATGCTGTCAAGCAGATGCCAACAGACAACGCCGACCGGAGCCAGCAGCTACTCATCTGACGGCGGCTTGAATCGCCTCGCGACAAACTCGAACAGGACGTCCGAGATCCACATGGCGCAGACGCCGATCAGGAAGGCCGCTGCCAGTGTGGTGGTGTCGTCGACGGGATCCGGCATCGGCAGGCCGGTGATCCTGGCGTAGGACACCGCCGGCAGCGTCAGATATGCCGCCGCCAAGGCGCCACAGATTGGCGAGGCTATCATTTCGCGCAATTTGTAGCGATGCCGCGAGAGCGCGCGCAGAACGCCGCCGGCAAGGCCAGCCGCCACGACCGGTCCCTTGATGCCAAGCAGGTCGAAAATTTCGTGCATCACGGCCTCCATCCACAGAGCTTCTGACCCTTTTCGTTATGAGCCAGGATCGCCGCTGCCGACGCGTCGGATAGGGTCGCCACCTCTGCCTGTGTCGGCCGGATGGGATGCTCGGCCGCGCAGAATGACCCGCCCGATGTGGTGCAGCCGGCCAGCGTGAGGGAAAGCGCTAGGATTTTGACCATTTGCCCAGCCTCCTCCGGTTGTCGTCCGGCGTCCGGCCGGCAACGGCATCATCGATCTTCTGGGCTTCGGAGCGAGCCGCGGCGTCGGCGGCATCTTGCCTGGCCTTCTGGTTGGCCTTGCCCTTGGCGTAGGCAGTCCACAGGCCCGCGAGCGCTGCACACGTTGCAAGGAGATATGGCCAGACCTGGCCAAGCAGTGCGAGCGTTCCCATCTCATGTCTCCTTGGCCGGCGGCACGATCATGCCGCGCGGACCGTCGCGCACCGCGTTGATGATGATCTTGGCAAGGGCGATAGTGCCGCTGATCTGAAGCGCGGCGCGGTCGCTCACCCCGAACATCGTCCAGTCGAAGCCGGCAAGGGCGCCGCCGCAGATGATGGCGATCAGCGTGTTGAGGAGATTGTGTAAGGCGTTGGTGTTGAACCATGTCATCAAAAGAGGCTCCCGAAAAAACCGGTGAGGTGATGCCGGAACGCCGCCAGCGCTGCGGCCATGAGCACGAGAATGCCGGCCGCCGCAGCCGTCTTGCCGCCGGATGGCGGTGCCCGAGGCACCGGCTGGTTCGTCTGCGCCTCGGTAGCGGTGGTTTCGGCTTTGGGCGGTTGCGGGACAGACGCCGGCGCGGCCACCGCGGCATGTTGCGGCGACATCAGCAAGGCCTGAACCCGCACCGACCTCACCCGATCGGACCAGCCGCGCCCGAACGTTGCCCATGTCGGCAGCCGTTTGAGAGACGCCAGCCGCGCATCGCAGATCGCATCGATGATGACGCCGGCCGGTTTTGCCTCGACTGCCGCGATGGTCGCCGGTCCGATCCGGCCGTCCTGGGCAACGCCCACCGCCGCCTGCAGGTATTTCGCCGCCCGGCCAGGCCCGCTGTTCACCGCGAAATCGAACACCGCAAAGTCGACGCCATCGGGCAGTTCGGCGCCGAGCACGGCGTCCCAGTAGAAACGGCGGTAGATTGTGGCAACCTGCGCGTCGCCGATGCTGCGGAGGTCCGCTTTCGTCGCGTCGGCCTTCACGTAGCGGCGGAAATTGGCGAGCGTCACCCCCTTCATGGTGGCGCCACCTGGATCGGCTGGATTGTCCGACCAGAGCCCTTCAGATTTCAGAACGAGCGCAAGCGCCCGCGCGAAGTTGCGGTTCATGGTTATGGTTCCTTTCGGATCGGTTTTGCTAGGCAGGGAGGATGGACACGATGGTTCAATCTGCTCGCGACATGTCCCGGCGAGCGATGGGCTGGAGCATCACGGATTTGATAGGCGCAGCGATGCCGCCGTGGTGTTCTTGCTCAGCACACAGATCTTGTGGAGAGAGGGCAAGATGACGGACAACGTCGAGGTGCGATCACCGACACCTGCGATCGGCCGAACGCAATCCACTGGGTTCCTGGCTCAGTGCGGCAACAATATCATTCGCGCTTGTTGTTCTCGCGCTACGCGCCTCGGCCACAGCTATCTACTCAAGGCCGACGGACCGGCTTTTCGCAGCCTGGTTCATCGCTTTGGGAACGATTTCTGCTGCCGTTTCGATCGGGCGGGCGGCAGTTTACGCGGTCTCAAATGCGAACTTCGCTGGATGGTTCTTTTGAGTCGGGTTCCTCGTGCTCCCGATTTCAGTGGCACTTTGTGCCTCAACAACGTGGCCGCTCGCTTGGTACTTCTGGTCGGCAATGACGATCCGCACGCATCGAGCACGACAGTTTAGGGGGCTGCCTCTGAGAACGGGCGCAGGTGCCCGCGAGTTGCTATCTACGGTGACGGTTGCTTGAAGATTGAGCGATATTTCCCGGGCGGACAATAAGATTTCACGGTCGAGGGGATGCGATCCAGAAAGCAGCCCACGGCACCTCAGTCGATGCGCAGAATATGAGTTAAGCGCCTAGCCAACGCCTAGTCGAATGATTTTCACTGATATGCCGAAGAACGGCGTGGCGCGGTTATACGAGCATATAGCGTCACGAGCACCACCGGGAGCAAAAGCATCGGCATCATGGCGACTCGGTTGTAATAAGGTAGTCCGCTCGCCAACATGTATATAACCGTCATGAGGACACAATACTTTCCAAGGCGCTCGTCCGACTTCTTTGCCGCCATATTAATCAATAAGATACTGGCGATGCATTGGACCAACGAATAGGAAAAAAACAAGGCCTTGAATCCTATTCCGTAACTCATAAACATGTCGGAGGAGTACTGAGTGTATAGGCCAGCCTGCGCCAGAATCGGGGTAACTATTATATTAGAAATGATAGTAGTAGAATTTGTAACATAAGCAGCGAAAATCAGGGCGATTGCTGAAAATACAAATTTTCCTGAACGTGGAACAATGTCCGCCAAGACATAGATCGCAACGAATAGAGCAGCGCTATAGTGGCTACCGATCGCCAAAGCGGCAAAGAGGATGGCTCGGTATTTCTTCCCGTCGTTAATCGCGAGAAAGAACGCGAGAATGAAGATAAGCGAAAATCCTTGACGCAACGTGTTTTGACCCAATTGCTCAAACCATGGCAGCATGATCAGCCCGACAGCCGATATCGCTCCAAGGATTACGCTATCGCTTTGTCTGACCGAGTAGAGATAGTAGACTGAGACCATAACCATGCTGTTGGCTAGCATGCTGTCAGAGATCGAAAACCCCAGGTTGGCGTAAAGCCAATGCATGGCGATGAACACAGGCTCATGCGCCACTGCCGTCATATAAACCAGGAATGTTGCCCTGGTCGCATAGGCGAAATCTCTTGAGTAGGCGACGATATCACCTTCCAAGGCATACGAGGCATAATTCGCATAGTCGGTTCGAGAAACTGCGAAGAAGAGTACCGGGGCTAGAAAGAGCAACTTTGGGAGCCCGAAGTGGCGAAGGGGTCGCATTCGAATGCCTTTTTGATTCTTGGCGACACGTGCAATAAACACCTTCATTATTGTCAAGTGAAATGCAAGATGCTTACGCCATCCAAATAACGCTGCCGGCTAGCGCTACGTGAGCTTGCCAGACATTGTCCTAGGGGGTGATCGCGAATCACACCGCCCGCTGATCAACGTTAAAGCACACCTTCAGTCGTTCCCGACCGCAGGCTTCAAAACTCGATGAACTCAACCGTTACGCCAAGCCCTATCAGAGCCCTGCCTGCGCCGACTGAATTTGAGTTGACGAATATGACATCGCCCGGCTCCAGGTCAGCGCCGGCTGAGTTGGCAGCAACAACGCCGTCGCGCATGACGAGCGCCGTCAACCCTATTGCGCTGGTATCAATGGTCGACACGTTTGCCGAAGCACCTGCCCGAAGGCGTCGCAAGATCAGATTCCGGTAATTGGCCGCATCGGCCATGGCATCGGCAGTCGCTTGGTAGCTGGCCCGAACAATCCGGCCACGGCGACGCGCTACGAACACGCTCTTGTTTATCAACCCCGTTGCAGCATAGTCACCGAATTGAGCGGCGATGCTTTCGCCGAATATGTACCTCTGCACGTCACCTTGGAGGGTGACCATCCCCTTGACGTGATTGTTTTTCCCCCACGTAAGAGAATACGGAAAAAGCAGATATTCCCACGTCACCGCGCCACCAAATGGCCGCCAAACTACAGTACCATCGGCGATCCGATGATCCGTCCCAGCCGGACCACCTGCAACAGCCGAAATGCCTGCCGTCACACAGATGAAATACGCGCCACCGTTCGATCGTACTGAATCCGCACTGTAAACGGTCGACGGCGCCCACATCGCAATCGATGCCGAGCCGTCATCTGTGACAGAAAGTGCCGTTCCGGTTGGCCCGCCACTGCTGGCCGATTTCCCCTCGGCTGTTGCGCGATAGAAATTCCCGCCGTTGGTCACAATAGCGTTGCGCTTGTAGATCGTGTCACCAGTCCAAGCCGCTATGGCGGTGCTGTCGCCGTTCAACACAACATTGCCGCCGATATCGCACTCGTCGACGGAAGCGCGTCCGGCACGAGTGGCAAGCCCCGTGATTGTTAGATCCGTAAATGCACCACCAAGCGTGTTGTTTCCCCGCGTGATCAGTCGCCTAACTTTTGCCTGTGAAGGTGTCGAAATATTCAGGCCGCCTTTATCAGATGCCTCGATGCGCAGTCCGTCGATATCCACGTCGAGATCAGACCATGCGATCTGATCGGCATTCGACGCGGCTGAAATGCAGTTCACGGCATGGTTGAAGCCACACTGTGCCCGGCGGGAGGTGATGTCCTTGAGCTTCAGGTTGACCGCCTCGCGAATGTCGAAGTAGCCGTGATCGTCGAGCATAATGTTTTGCAGGGTAATGTCCTGCACCGGGGCCGCACCGGCGTGATTTCCTGCCGACCAATCCCAACCGATGTAAAAAGCCGGAGTGGCCGCTGAGCCGACTGCGGAACCCGAGATGTTTGACAGAAGGATGCGCTTTCCGACCTGGAAATTCCTGACAATCGTGCCTGCGACATATTCCGCAAACGTATCGGGCGTCGTCGTCTTATAGTTTATTGTGACGATATTTCCGGTGTTGTTGACTGAAAAATCACCGATCGAAGCGTCGAGTTGGTCGTTGACGTCGATACACTGGTTCACGCGCGCGGTCGACTTGAACGCTCCATTGCGGATGACAACACGTTGGCTGGCGCCGTCGAGATCGATCGCTTCCGAGAAGTCTTCGAAAAGGAAATTCGTCATCACGAAGCCATCGACATAGCGAACATTGAAGCCGCCCGTAATCTTCTGGTGACGATGTCCGTCAACCTGCACATTCTTGCTGTTCTGGATATGGGCGTAGTAGCCACGCCGGTTGCCGCTGGAACTGCCCTTAGTATCCAGAAACCTCAGTCCGTCGACGCCGACCGCATATACAAAGCGTTGGTTGCTGTTCGTTGGATCAGAATTATTTTCAGGGTCGAAGGTAATACTGTCAAACGTGATGTTCTTCCGGGTGCCGACAATCATGTTCTTGTCGGTCGAGAAGACCGGCTGGACATCCGCCGCGATAGCGCTGGCTCGGCTCACACCGTGCAATACCGCCTCATGGCCATTGAAGGTGACATTGTCCGCAGTTAGAGCGACCGCACGATAGACGTTCACGGTGGAGAAATTGCCGAAGGTGAAAGGCGAGACTGAACTTGGCACCATCTTGTAGGAACCGGCTGGCAATCTGACCCCGCCCAGCGCCAGGTCGTGTGACGCTTGCACCGACGGCGCATCGTCATTGGAGTTATTCTTGCGAGCGCCTTTCTGTGATGCAATCGGCGTGTCTGCCAGCCCATACCCCGCCTTCGTCACGCCGTCGCTCAAGGTGATCACCAGATCCCCGGCCGTGGTTCCGTTCTTGCGGTAGACGGCGCCGCTGCCCGCCACTTGGTGGCTGTCGTAGAAAGCGGTGCGGATGTAGGTCGGGGCGATCGGCGGGGAAAACGCCTGGGCGGCGGCGAGCGTGGCGAATTGGGGATCAATTACCGTGGTCATCGCTTCGGCCGCGACATTGGCCGCTGCCTGGGCCTGGTCGATGATGCCCTGAGTGGCGTCCCGAATATCGCCGACGATGTCATCGGACTGATAGAAGCTGAGGACGATGCTGCTGGTTCCAACGACCGGGTTCAGCGTCTGGAAGGCAAAGCTGCCCTCACCCGTCAACAGAATTCTGAGAAAAAATTCCTATATCGATCGAAACCGCTACCCGACCGGCGCCGGCAAGCCCGCGGAATTCGTTTTTGCCGACCGGCTGGCCATGAGCCGGCGGGTGTGGAATCATTAGACGAAGCTCATGGAATGATTCCCGTCGCACGGCCTAATGGGAGAGGACGATGGACAGACCAGCCATGGCATCCGTGTTCAGGATGCGGCATGCACCGGCCACGGTTTCCGGCGTGCGCAGCACTGGCCAGGGCCAGGCCGATCCGATCATCCGCGTGCGTTCGCTTGGCGAGGCGATCCGCTTCGTCGCCCACGCCTATTCCCAATACGACATCAGCGCCGTCGCCATCAGCTGCGGCGATCCTTCCATCGCGCGCCTCGGCGGCCTGGAGGTGAAGGCGCTGTGGCGCGAATATGGCGAGCGCCTGACGCAGGAATAGCCGCTTCCGCGCCGCCTTCGGATCGGAAATGCCGCTGGCGCGTTTCAACTGCGATCAATGGAGGGAAAATCGCCATGAACGTCGCCAACCTGCAACTCGAAGGCCTGCTCATGGCCGTCGCATCGATCAACCACGTCCTGGTTCGAAAAGGCATACTGACGGCCGAGGAGATCGACATCGCCTTGCGCAAGGCCGAAGCCAGCGAAACCAGCCAGGAGCGATCCGAAGGCATGTCCGCGTCCAGCCGCGATGCCGTCAACTTTCCGATCCGGCTGCTGGAACTCGCCAACCAGTGCCAACCGGAGGCCGACATGCCCTCCTTCTCAAAACTTGCCCGTATGGTCGGCAAGGTGAAGGAGCCCTACAACGACCAGCTCTGATCCCTCGCCTCAAGCCCTGCCCGGCCATCCCAAATTGAGCGAAAGCACCTTGCCCGGCCCGTGCACGGCGGCAAACAGCAGTCCGGCCAGGAAGGAAAAATGGTCGACGAAGAAGCCGAACTCGGCCTGGTTTCCGGCCCAGTGGCTGGGTCCGTGGAAGGCAAGGCCGAGGAACAGCACATAGGCGGCAGCGATCAGGGCCGCGTGCGAGAAGAAGGCGCCGGTCAGGAAACACAGCACCAGGGCGACTTCCAGGATCGCCGCGCACCAGGCCAGGAACAGCGGAACCGGAAAGCCGGCCGCGGCGATGTAGCCGGCCGTCGCCTCCATCCCCATGAACTTGAAGCTCACGGCCATCAGGAAGACGCCAGCGAAGATCAGCCGGGCGATGAGAAGCGCCGCGGTCTGCCACGGCGACTGTGTGATTTGCGACTGTGTGATTTGCGACGGCATGGTCGTTCTCCAGGTTTGCAATGGGTTCCGACCCAAGGACGCGCGACCGACGCCCGGTCCGACACCCCCGGAGCAGATTTTTGTCTGGAAACCCGCTTTATCCGGAGTGCCTCCTTGAATCCATGACCGTGCCGGAATCACCCGGCCTTATTGTCGTGCTTGCGGAACCCGCGGCGCCGATCTGTGTTATGTCCTGTTAATCGCGGGATCGTGCGCCGATGGCTGCATGTTCCCGACAACAAAAGCGAGACCGACATGGCTGACGACAAGTCGAAGACCAAACAGGACCGCAAGCTGGTCTCGAGCGACGAGACCTACGAGGTCGCTGCCTTTGCCCGCAAATACGGCATTCCGCCAAGCGAGGCGCAGACCATCATCAAGCGCTACGGGCCATCGCGCAAGAAGCTCGACGCCCATATGGCGGCACGCGGCTAGAGCCTGGCGCGACGATCGGGGTGGGGATCGTCTCTGACGGATGAGCCCATCCCGCCCGCCCCGGCAGCTCGCAGGCTGACAAGGATGGAGGCCACGACCATGTCCGACACCATACGCAGGACCGGCAGTTGCCTGTGCGGTGGCGTGCAGTTCTCGGTCAGCGGACCGCCGCTTCGCGTTGGCCTTTGCCATTGCAAGGATTGCCGCAAGGCCGGCGGCTCGGCCTATTCCGCCTTTGCCGTCTGGCCGCGCGAAGCCTTCGAGACCACCGGCCTCATCAGCTCCTACGGCACGCGCAGCTTTTGCCCGACCTGCGGCGGCCGCGTTGCCTGGGTCGACGACACCGAGGCCGAGGTGGCGCTCGGCAGCCTCGACGTCGCGCCGACCGATCTCGCGCCCGAATATGAATTGTGGACCTCGAGGCGCGAAGCCTGGCTGCATGCCTTGCCCGGCACCGAACAGTTCGAGCATGACCGGCCGACGGCGCACGCCGCCGAGGCGCCGGCGCCAAGATCGCTGTCGGACGTCGATGCGGGCGAGTGAAATTTAATCCTTCGCGAGGGAACCCTCCCCTGTCCCCGACGTTATCCGGCGCCTCGTTTTTTTGTGCATGTCGTTGTCCCAAACCGCTGCGCAGCCTCGGGTCAAGCCCGCGGACATGCGTTTGGCATCAGTCATGGAGACGACCCGTTGAACGACAAGATGTTTCCCCGACCCATCCGGCTGAAATTCGCCCCCGAGGATGAGCGCGTCGTCCGCAGCGCCTGGGAAGGTCTGGAATGCCTCGGCGACTGGCCGGCTGGCCAGGGCCAGCGCTACAGGGCGGCCCTGCGCAGCTGTCGCGACGCGCTGGACGGCTGGACGCCGCCGGAAAAGGCGATGCGGGCGATGATCGACGCCGCGCGCGAAGCAAAACTCCTCCAGTGACGGGGAACAAGACATGGCCGACTTGATGCTGCCCACGCCGATGCGGATCAAGGCACATGGGTCGGACACGATCCGCGACGTCACGACGGTCAGGGATGCCAGCGAAATCCTGATCGACTGGCCGCAGGCCAAGCGCGGTCCGTTTTATCAGGCGGCGCGCGAACAGGTCGAGGCTGCGATGGAAGACAAGGCAAGTGCTGCCCAGGCGCAGGAAGCGTTCGCTGCGCTCTGCAGCCACGCCGGCGTGATTGTGCGGTAAGAATGTGTTGGGGCCGACGGACCGACGAAAGGGTCGCCTTGTACGACCGGACGAGAGGTCTCGAACCCCAGACGAGGTTGCCGCCCGACGATAACAGGCCCTGCGTCTATTGCTTCGGCGGCTGGGGCGGCACTTCGCCGGGCTTGATCACCGGCGTCTTGCCTTCGTCGGGCGCCGGCGCGGCCATTCCTTGATCACCTGTGGGGGGCGGTTTCAGCACACCGCCGCAATCGCTGAGCTTCTCCGTCAGATTGCCGCTGTCGGGCTGCTGTTTTGCACCTTGCTCCGGCTGCGCGCGGCATTTGTCGGCCTGCGGCACTGTGCTGTCGTTCTGCTGGTCGGTCTGGGCAGCCGCCGGCGCCGCCAGCGCCAGCATCAGGCCGCATGGTATGATGGCGAGAATTCTCATCCCGGGCCTCCTTTCCTGTGACGGCCGCCCGCGGCGGCCTTCCCTTCACAGGAACAACGCCCGTGGAGGAAAAAGGTTGGCCGCTTCCGCCCGGGTTGCGTTGCAACCAAACCCGTTCGCCGGCCGTTGCGCGTGCCGGAGGCGACCATGTTCGATGACTTTCAAAGCACCGAAATCAACACTGGCGACGCCGTCATATTCTCGCTGCGTGCCGGCAGCGGGCCGCCGCTGCTGTTGCTGCACGGCTTCCCGCAAACGCATCTGATGTGGCGCGACATTGCGCCAACGCTGGCCAGCCGGTTCAGCGTCGTCTGCGCCGATCTGCGCGGCTATGGCGGCAGTTCCTGTCCGGCGTCGGCTGCGGATCACGCGCCCTATGCCAAGCGCGCCATGGCCGCCGACATGGTGGCGCTGATGGCAAGGCTCGGTTTCTCAAGCTTCATGGTCGCCGGCCATGATCGCGGCGGCCGTGTCGCCTACCGGATGGCGCTCGATTATCCGGACCGCATCGACCGGCTTGCCGTGCTCGACATCGTGGCCACGGCCGATGCCTGGGATCGGGCCGACGACAGGCTGGCGCTGGGCTACTGGCCATGGTCGTTGCTGGCGCAGCCCGAGCCGTTGCCGGAAAAGATCCTGGCAGGTGCCGCCGAGGCGATCGTCGACAATGCACTCAGTGGCTGGGGCTCGTCGCCTTCGGTGTTTCCACCCGAGGTGCGGCAGGCCTATATCGATGCCTTGCACGCGCCATCCCACATCCATGCCATCTGCGAGGAATATCGGGCAGCGGCCACGCTCGACCGCGAGCATGACCGGTCGGACAAGGCCACCGGCCGGCGCATCCGCTGTCCGCTGCTGGCGCTGTGGAGCGGCCAGGGCGCCCTCGCGGAGTGGTATGCCGGTGAAGGCGGGCCGCTGGCGCTGTGGCGCGGCTGGGCCGATGACGTGCGCGGCCAGGCGATGCCGGGTGGACATTTCTTTCCCGAGGCGAACCCGGCACAGACCGCCGAGGCGTTGGCCGGCTTCTTCGGTGAGCCAGTCCGGACAGATCGTAACGGGTGAAATGGCTGAAATAGACCTCAAGGGCGGAAAGACGGCTCGGTGTCGGCAGCAGCGATTTCGGCGCCGAGCGGCGGAACGATGATCGATTCCAGCGGCGCCGTCAGCGACCAGCTGAGATGGCCCGGGCTCCGCTTCAGGACCGCCGAGCCGTTCAGCGACTGCGGAGCGACCCGTTGCAGCACGACGGTGCCGAAGCCCTTGCGCGTGCTTTCGTCCCGCCGCTCCCCTTGCTTCGGCATCGTCTCGTCCCAGGCGAGATGGATTTCCCGGTTTCCCGAAACACCATTGGCGATCTGCCAGGTGATCTCCAGCCGTCCGGCATCGCACGCCAGCGCGCCATATTTGGAAGAGTTGGTGCCGAGCTCATGAAAGGCCATGCCGAGATTTTGCACGGCGTTCGGCTGCAGGGTCAAAAGCGGTCCGGAGAGCGATACCTGTTCCTCGCGGCCGAATGGCTTGAGCTGCTCCTGGACGAGGTCGAAAAGGCTGGCACCCGCCCAATCCGAGTTCACCAGCAGGTCGTGCGACCGCGACAGCGCCATGATGCGGGAGCGGATCAGCTCTTCGAATTCGCGCGGATCGGTCGAGCGTTTGCTCGTCTCCCTGATCATCGAGAGGATCACCGCGAACTGGTTCTTGACGCGATGGTTCACCTCTCGCAGCAAATGCCGGATTCTGCGCTCGCTCTCCCTGGTCGCGGTGATGTCGCGGGCGATCTTCGAAGCACCGATGATCTCGCCTGTAATATTCCTGATTGGCGAGATGGTCAGCGACACGGCAATGAAGCTACCGTCCTTGCGTTGCCGGATCGTCTCATAGCTGGCCACCCGTTCGCCGTTGCGAACCCGGCCGATGATGTCGGCCTCCTCATCCCTGAGATGATCGGGAACGAGCATCAGCATCGACCGGCCGACAGCCTCCTCGGCAGCGTAGCCGAACATGCGTTGCGCCGCCCCGTTCCAACTGGTGATGATACTGTTCAGATCCTTGCTGATGATGGCATCGAAGGAGGAATCGACGATGGCAGCCAGCCGTGCGTCGGCGCTGACATTGGTCGACGCCTCAGGGCTCGCCAATTCCATCAATATCCCATCCCTCCTTGCGCAGCTTTCTCGCCCATTGGACAGGTTCCACCAGCGCCAGCAATGCGCGGCGGTCCGATTTGGTTGCAATCGCCGCGCAAGATTCTGTTTCCGTCAGCGGATTGGCGGCGGTCTCCAACGACCGCGCCAAGACGAAGGAGCTGTGCTCGACGCCGGCCGCGGCCGTCCATCCCCGTCCACGACGTCCCGTTTGGTTGCGCCGCAAGGAAGCGCCAGTTGGCTGTTGCGGAACTTCGGGCCGAAATGCGAGTTTCGCCTGATACATCAGTTCACGTGACACGTCAGCTTGAGGGAACCGCCATGCCGATGCGCCAAATTGCCTTGATGACGGCAGCGATCCTGCTCGCCGCGACCGGCCTCGCCGAGGCCCGGCCGGATACCCGCACGATGAGTTGCGATCAGCTCCAGCAACTGATCCAGAGCCACCGCGCCGTGGTGCTGACCACCGGCCCCGACACCTATGACCGCTATGTCAGGCAGTTCGGCAACGAATGCGACTGGCCCGAGGTGCCGATGTCAGCCTATGTCCCGACCCGTGACGGCGGCTGCCCGGTCTACCGCTGTGAGGAGCCTGTCAACAACTTCCCGAACTGATGCCAACCACGCGCCTTTGCCGCAGCACTGCGTTGATCCCGGCGCGCGAACCGGCTACGGGTGTTAGGGCAATTGCATCTTCCCGCTTCGTCTAATGGTAGGACAGCGCCCTTTGAAGGCGTGAATCGTGGTTCGAGCCCATGAGCGGGAACCAGCAATTGATTTCAACAGATGGCTAGCCGGCAAGCCGCGCCTCGGTCTCCTCGGCGCCAAGTGCCTGCTCCACGGCCTCGGGGTTCTTCTTGATCACAGTGAGATAGGCGCGCACCGCGCTGTCGGGCGCTGACCTGCCCTGCTCCCAATCGCGCAAACGAGCAAGGCCGAAGCCGAACCGGGCGGCGAAGGCCTCTTGATTGAGGTGGAGGACTTTGCGGATTGCGCGGACATCGACCCGCTCCGGCACATGGATCACGGCCCCGTCGGTATCACCCTCAGCGAACGCGATGGCGTCGTCGAGACCGGCCCTGATCTTGTTGAACGCACTCTTGCTCATTTCGCTTTTCCCTTCTTTCCGTAGGTGTCGATCAAGATCTTCGTCAGTTTTGCGAGGTCATTGCACTCGGCCTTCGACAAATTGTCCTTCTCGCCCTTGCCGAACACGGTCAGGAGGAACACTGGAATATCCTCACCACCGAACACGGTCACGATTCGATAGCCGCCGCTCTTGCCATGCCCACGACCGGCAACACGGAATTTCCGACAGCCGCCTGTGCCCTTCATCACCTTGCCGAACCGAGGCTCGTCTCCGAGAAGTTCGACAACCTCTGTCCGCTCCTCCTCGGACATGCCGGCGGCGTGGCCCGCGGAAAGGTATGCTGGCGTTTCGACGACTGTGTGCATGGCCAATACTACGGAATTTCCGTAAAAAGGCAAGTCACACTACGGACGTCCCGTAGTTTTCCCTTCGGATTTCGTGCTTGCGCGAGAGGCACAGTGGTCAGTGTGGTCGTTGCCAACATGCCGTGGCGGCAGGGAACCGCCAAGGAACCTGTCCCTGAAACCATTTTGCAGACCCTGCGTTGACGACCGCACCGTCAGACACAGGAGATATCCCATGCCCGTCAGCTGCCGCATATCGATCGACAACCGACCTGAGGCCACCGATGCAATTTTCCAGGCGGTTCCACGGATCGGGGAAAGCGTTTCGCTGTCGATCGATGGAAATACACAGGATCTGCGGGTGTCACGCGTCGTGCATGTTGACCAATGGCTCGCTGGAAGGTGCAACGATCGTCGTCGAAGTGACGACCAACATTCTATAGAGGCGACAGCCAGCCGCGTGCCGGCATGTCAGCCAGCGCGCTTTGCTGGTCGCGATCGGCGCGGCTGCAGTTAATCCTTGCCGCCTTCGGCAATCCCGTCGCCGGCGGTGGGCAGGATTCCAAAATCCCGCGACTTCAACCCGTGCTCCGCGGTCAGGAATCCATCCGAGCTCAAGCCGCGCCGCAGCAGTTCCCTAACCGCGGCCGAGCGGCTCGGCATGCGCTTGTCGTAGCGCCAGTTCTCGAGCGCCGCCAACTCATCGGCCGTCAGCATGATTTGCAACCGTTCGGGACGTTCCAGTTCAGCCATGGCGTTTCCTCGCTCAGGACCTAGAATGAGTTGAATTAGTATTTACCTCATAACTAGGAACGCACTCATAGTCCGTCAAGAGTCACTGGTGGGTGAACGGCGCATTGTGTACATAGTGAGATAAAGACGCCGAACGGGCATTTCTGTAATTATACTAACTATTTGATTTTACAAGAGAATTTCGTAGATTTTCCTTGCCGCAAGTCCGCGCCCGGCGCATACTCCCAGGAACAGAAAACCGATCCCCTTCGGGAGGTTTCGAATGCGGTATGATTATTCGACGCGCCTGCGCGATGACGTGACGTCAGCGGTTCTGGTGGCGTTTGAGAAGAACGGCATCATCAACATCACGGCGGTGGCGGAACGGGTGAGGGTCCGGAATCTGGCCGAGAACGTCGCCCTTGAGGACATTGAACATCTGGTCCTGCAGGCGGCGCAACTCGTTGGCGTGGCAGTCGAATTCGACTGCGTGGCCGGCCTGTTCGTGGATAGAGTCGCTGGCGAGGATAGCGAGCCCGCGAGTTCTCCGCTCGATCTGCCCCGCCCAACTTCGATCCAATAGGATAATTTCCGGAACGGTCTTCCGCCCGGAGGCGCATGTTTCGGAAAACTCACGCCAGAGTGATTGGCACCGACGAAACCTTGGGCTGCCAAATGCGTTTATGGCTTCAGCCCAGTCGAGGTTTCCCAATGCAAACTGCATGGTTTTCCAAACCGGTGGCGGTGTCGGTCGGAGTCGCCGGTTCCATCTACTATCTGTCCAATACGCAGCAAGCCATTGAATTGCTCACGACACATTGGCGTGACCCCGGCAGCCCAAAACATCAAACGGCGTTGCGCGCCTGCCGCCGGGCGACGAGCGGCGATGTTGCCCCCGATATCGCCAGGACGGCGCTTGTCGAGGCCGCACGTGAAGCCCACATCCTTGTCGAGTAGGCCGCGTCGATTAGATCGGCCAAAGTTGGTGCGGCTGCTATAGTCGCGGCATCCCCCTCTTGGAGACCCCACCATGACCCTGAAGACACGCAAGCTCGGCAGCCAGGGGCTGCAAGTCTCGGCCATCGGCCTCGGCTGCATGGGCATGAGCCAGTCCTACGGTCCGGCCGATGAGTCCGAATCCATCGCCACGCTGCACCGCGCCATCGAACTCGGCTGCACTTTCCTCGACACCGCCGAGGTCTATGGCCCTTACACCAACGAGGCGCTTCTCGGCCGGGCTTTGAAGGGAAAGCGCGACCAGGTGACGATCGCCACCAAATTCGGTTTCCGCATCGAAAACGGCAAGCAGGTCGGAACCGATAGCCGGCCCGGGCACATCCGCGAGGCCGTGGAAGCCTCGCTCGGCCGGCTCGCCACTGACCATATCGACCTCATCTACCAGCACCGCGTCGACCCGGCAGTACCGATGGAGGATGTCGCGGGCGCCGTCGGCGAACTTGTCGCCGAGGGAAAGGTGCGCTTCTTCGGCCTGTCGGAGGCGGGTGCGGCCAACATCCGCCGGGCGCATGCCGTGCATCCGGTGTCGGCTGTGCAGAGCGAATACTCGCTGTGGGAGCGCAATCTCGAGCCGGAGATCATCCCGCTGCTCGGGCAACTCGGAATCGGCCTTGTGCCCTTTTCGCCGCTCGGCCGCGGTTTTCTCACCGGCGAGGTCAAGCGCGCGGAGGATTATGCCGAGGGCGACTACCGCCGCAACGACCCGCGCTATCAGGGGCAAAACTACGACGCCAATGTCGAGGCGGCGGCCAAAGTGCGCGACGTCGCGACTGCCCGGGGCGTCAAGCCCGGCCAGATCGCGTTGGCCTGGCTGCTGCAGAAGGGCAGCGGTTTTGGCATCGACATCGTGCCCATCCCCGGCACCAAGCGGATCAGATATCTGGAGGAGAACGTCGCCGCCGCATCGCTGAAACTCAACGCCTCCGAAATGGCCGCGCTCGACGACGCCCTGGCGCCCGGAAAAATCGCTGGCCCACGCTACACCGAGCGCGGCATGGCGATGGTCGATCGGTAGAGCGGCGGCGCCGTAGCCTTCCGATATTCGACGCAAAGCATTGGCCGGCATCATGTTCGGCGGGCGACTGCGTCAAGCGGCGCCATCCAGCACAATCGACGGGAGGCGGAGAGGCCCGCTTCCGCCTCATCGTTCTTCAAGCAGTCGTTCAGCCCGGCTCCACATCGTGCGCGATGTTCGCCAGCCGGGCATCGGCCTTCAGTGCATAAACGCTCCTCGCAGCCACGCGAAGAAACCGGATCTTCCAGACATTGCCGCGCGGACACGGGATGCGGCCCATCGTGCCGTCATCGTGGCGCCTACATGGCAATGGCAGACGATCCCGTGGAGCTGCCAATCGGTCAGCTCGAAGAAGCGCTTGGCCTCACCGTAGGTATCTTCCTTCAAGCCCAGCGCGCGAAACACCGGATCTTCGAAAGCAATCGTGATCGGTGATCCTGCGGAACGCATTCTTTCGCGCGTCTCCACGGATTGGTGCTCGGTCCCCGTCAGCGCCCCTAGGACCCTGTTGGGATTTTGCTCCAGAAGCTGCGCCCAGCGTTCGAGGCGTTCGCCTCGGGTCGCGAGAAGATGGGTTGCCTCGGCGTGGACGTCGGCAACGGCATTCAGTTGGTCAACGGTTTGATGCTTCACGGACGCCTCCTATTCAGCGGCTGAATTCGGTTCAGCCTTGAATGGAATTATGGCGCCCGGTGAGGTCGGCAAGACCCGGAGATGCCCGGTACGGCGATTCATTTGGGCGGCGTCGCTCCTTTCCGCTACGCTGCTCGCAACCCCGCGTCCTGGTCGCAATCGAAACCGCGGCGGAACCAATCCGCAAGCCCGACCGTTCTGCCCGCATCGGCCCTGGTCGAGACGATGTCAAGGACGCGCGAGACTAAGATCGCTCGATGACTTTCTGACTGAGGACACCTGGATGTCGGTTCGTCGACTTCCCGCCGGATGTCGACCAACCACCAAGCGCCCACGCAGGAGTTACTTCATGGCCATTCTGCCTAACCCCGACCCAATGCCTGTTCCAACACCCACGCCGCCGCCGCTTCCCGAACCGAAGCCCATGCGCGAGCCGGATCCGGACGGTCTTCCCGATGAAGAGCCGGTCCCCAATCCGGATGAAAACGACCGGCCGCCCAAGCACACGGGTCCCGGTCCGGACCGCCGGCAATGGTCATGATCATCATACGGGAGACCGGCATCTTGCCGCACGCGGTTCACCATCCGGCGGCAGCGCGCCGTCGGGAGCGAGGCCGGTTCACTTGGCGCTGTCCGACTTTTTGTTGAAGATCGTGAGCAGGTCCACCGGCAGCGGGAACACCACCGTCGACGAGCGCTCGCCGGCGATGTCGTGCAACGCCTCGAAATAGCGCAACTGCATGGCCTGTGGCTCGGCCGCCAACATCTTGCCGGCCTCGACCAGCTTTGCCGCCGCCTGCTGCTCGCCATCGGCATTAATCACCTTGGCGCGCCGCAGCCTTTCGGCCTCGGCCTGCTTGGCGATGGCGCGGATCATGCTCTCGTTGAGGTCGACATGCTTGATCTCGACGTTGGAGACCTTGATGCCCCAGGCGTCGGTCCGCTGGTCCAGGATCTCCTGGATGTCGCTGTTCAGCTTGTCGCGCTCGGCCAGCATCTCATCGAGTTCGTGCTTGCCGAGCACCGAGCGCAATGTGGTTTGCGCAAGCTGGTTGGTAGCGGTCATGAAGTCCTCGACCTGGATGATTGCCCGCTCGGCATCGACGATGCGGAAATAGAGCACGGCATTGACCTTCACCGAGACGTTGTCGCGCGAGATCACGTCCTGTGGCGGCACGTCCTGCACCACCACGCGCAGGTCGACCCGCACCATCTGCTGGACGAAGGGAACGAGGAGGATCAGGCCAGGCCCCTTCACCCCGGTGAAGCGGCCGAGCGTGAAGACCACGCCGCGCTCATATTCCCGCAGGATGCGAATGGCCGCGGAGAGGAACATCAGCACGAGAAGGGCGAGTATCAGATAGGCCACGTAACCGATGATCATTGCCTTGCTCCATTGTTCCTGCGCCGGACCGTCAGCATGAGACCGCTGACATCGGCCACCTCGACGCTGTCGCCAGGGGCGAGCGGTTCGTCGCCTTTCGCCCGCCAGCGCTCGCCCTGGGCCAACACATGGCCCTCGCTTCCCGACCAGTCGAGGATCTTGGCCGGCAGTCCGTGCATGGCCTGCGCGCCGACACGCGGCAGGCGCTTGCGTGCCGCCCACAGATAGCTGCCGGCCAGCAGCGCCAGGCCAAGCGTCAGCGCGGCGGCGGTGCCAATGACCGCCCATGACATCTCGAAGCCGGGACCCTCGACTTTGAGCAGCATGACCGCGCCGAGCAGGAAGGCGGCCACGCCGCCAAGCCCAAGCACCACCGTCGGATTGAAGGCCTCGATGACGAGGAAGGCGATGCCAAGCAGCATCAGGGCAAGGCCGGCATAGCTGATCGGCAACAGGTTGAGCGCATAGAGCCCGAGCAGAAGGCAGATGGTGCCGATCACGCCGGGTGCCACCGCGCCGGGGCTGGTGAACTCGAAGACGAGGCCGTAGAAGCCGGCCAGCATCAGGATGACGGCGATGTTGGGATCGGTGATGACGGCGAGAAGCCGGATCAGCCAGCCGGGCTCCAGCGTCTCGACCGGGAGGTCCTTGGTCGCCAACACCCGTTTCTTGCCGGCTGCCTCGACCATGCGGCCGTCGGCAAGCTGCAGCAGTTCGGCCGTGTCGTAGGCGACGAGGTCGACGACATGTGCCTGAAGTGCCGCGTCGGCGGAGAGGCTGGCCGCCTCGCGCACGGCCTTTTCCCCCCAGTCGGCATTGCGCCCGCGCAGTTCGGCCAGCGAACGGATCAAGGCGACCGCGTCGTTCGTCACCTTGCTCATCATCGCGTCGCCCGCCGGCGACCCGGTGGCGTTCTTCTGGTCGCCCTTATCCTGGTCGCCGCCACCGGGCAGAGACGGCAGACCGCCAAGCTCGACCGGTGTGGCGGCGCCCAGGTTAGTGCCGGGCGACATAGCCGCGACATGGGTCGCATAAAGAATATAGGTTCCGGCACTTGCCGCATGCGCGCCGGCCGGGGCGACATAGCCGATGACGGGAACGGGCGAGGCAAGGATATCGGCAATCATCTCGCGCATCGAGGTGACCAGCCCGCCTGGTGTGTCGATCTCGAGGATGAGAACCTCGGCGTGCCGCTCGGCGGCCTCGGCCAATGCCTCCTTGAGCTGCCTCGCGCTCGCCGGACCGATGGCGCCGTCCATCTCGACGCGCAACGCCAGCTTCTGCGTCGCCTCTCCGGTTGCGGGAGAGGGACTGGCGACCGCGGCGGCCATGAGGGCCGCGGCAAGAACCGCCATCCGCGCGAGGTTCACGCTCTAAACTCCCTGGGCAGGATACCGGACCCGATCCCACCGAACTCCCTGGCGCGGTCGCAGGATTGCAAGCCGACAACCCGGCTCCGCGGGCCGGACGGCAAAAGCATGGGGCGCATTTTCAAATCCGGAGGAGCCCGCCGCTCGCGCGCCGGACCCCCACCCTTTACCGGTCACGCATGCGCGTGCGGATGACGGAAGTCCCAGACGGCCCAACCTGATACGGCAACCACCAGCACGCCGAGAACGACGTGGGTGGCCATCGCGTGGCTGTTCGCCATGAAGCCGAGCAGCCAGGGCGAAACGATCAGCCAGACCCCGAGAACGACACTAACCCATTCCTCCCACTCGGCGAACGCGGCAAGCGCCGCCAACGCCATGACGCCCAGCACGACGCCAACAATCCAGGCGTTCCATGCGGGAGCGGTCGCAGCAGCGAAGCCGATTATCCAAGGTGAGATGAACAGGCAGATGGCAAGGACCAGATTGAGCCAGTCCTGGCCCTTCTTTCCTTCCATGAGCGTAATAGCCATGACAACCTCCACAGATGAAGCTTGACCAAAGCGTAAAATTCGCGTGCAAATGCACGCTTAGTTATTGATGTAACTACGCTTCACATGGCCTTCAAGGCCCTGCGCCAATCCACTCCCGAACGGATCAACGCGCCGCATGCCTTGCCAGTGCGTGCTCGATCAGCACGTCGATGGTCTGGCTGTAGCCGATGCCTGATGCCGCCAGCGCCTTGGCATACATGGAGATGTCGGTGAAGCCTGGAATCGTGTTGACCTCGTTGACCAGCAGGCTGCCGTCCGCGCGCAGGAAGAAGTCGACGCGTGCCATCGCCTCGCAACCGAGCGCCTGAAAGGCCTGTCGCGCCATCTCCCTCGCTCTTTCGGCGACCTCGGCCAGGACATCGGCGGGCACCTTGACCACCGCTCCGTCGGCATCGAGATATTTGGCCTCATAAGTGTAGAAGCCATGCTTGCCGGCCGGAATGATCTCGCCAGGCAGCGAAACGGTCAGCGTGCCGTCGGCCCGTTCCAGCACCGAGAACTCGATTTCGCGGCCTTCGACGAACTCCTCTACCAAAACCTTGCTGTCATGCCGGAAAGCCGCCTCGACGGCCGTGGTGAAGCCGGAGCTGTCGATCGCTTTGCTGACCCCGAAGGACGAGCCCTGGCGCGCCGGCTTGACGAACACCGGCAGGCCGAGCTTCGCCGAGACATCCTCGAAGGTCACGTGCTCACCTCGCCACAAGGTCAACGAATGGGCAACCGCCAGTCCCGCCTCGCGCATCAGCCGCTTGGCGACATCCTTGTCCATGGCCGCGGCCGAGGACAGGATCCCGCAGCCGACATAGGCGACATCGGCGACCTCGGCATAGCCCTGCACCGAGCCGTCCTCGCCGAACGGCCCGTGCAGCACGGGGAACACAACGTCGACCGGGGGCAGGTCGGGCTGCGTTCCGTCCCGCGACACCGCGACCAGCCTGCCCTTGCCGCCGGGCAGCAGGGCGACCTCGATGCCGTCCTCGGATGCCGGCGCCCCTGCCCCGTCACCGGCGGCCAACCGTTGCAGCAGCCATCTGCCGCTTTTGGAAATGGCGATCGGCACGACGTCGTAGCGCGTCCGGTCGATCGCCTTCAGCACATTGGCCGCCGACAGGCGCGAGACGTCATGCTCGGCCGAACGCCCGCCATAGAGGATGGCAACCCTTGTCTTAGCGGTCATGGAAATTCCTCAACTCTCTAACGATCAAATTTCGACTGAAATGCCGCGATTGGCGAAAAAGCGGTCGAAATCGGCTGGCGCCAACACTGCGTTTGCCTGTGTGGCGCTGGTATGGCCGGACGGATTGTGGAAGCGGAAACCTTTGGCGGAAGCCGCCGTGACCAGCACCAGATGGCCGCCCTTCGACGGCGGCTCGCTCTCCGGCCAGCGGATAGAGCTGCTGACCGACGCGATGAAGAAGCGAGACCGCTCGAGAATTGCCGGTATGTCCGCTGTCGCGACACTGGTCATCACCTTGGCCCGCAGGCCGAAGCTTTCTTTCACGAAGCTGACGAAGGGTGCGTAGATCAGGCCCTTGATCGATCCCTCCTTGACGACATAGCCGCCATAGTCAGTGCATCGTCTGGCAAGCTCGATCGTCGGCACGATCTCGCCGCGGCTTGCCAGGATCATCTTCAGGCAGGCCATGCCGCAGATATTGGCGGCCCAGACCGCGTATTCGTCAACGGTTTCCGCGCCCGACCCCTGCCACAGGGGATCGCGCCTAAGCGCGATTTCGGCACCCTCAGCGAGTACGTCCTGGGTCATGCCAGGCGTTTCCCACTGGCTGAAAAATGGGCACGGTTCCAGACGGTGGGTTCATACGGACTCCTCGGGCGGTTCGCCCCATCTCGTCTACGAGGATACGAGATGGATGAATAGCTCCAACGTCGTCATCCCCGGGCGAAGCGAACGCACGCGACCCGTCAAAATGTGCAGAGGTAGTGAGCGGCGGCGCTTACTCGGCTTTCGTCCAGCCGAAAACCAGCCAGGCGCATTTCGACTTTTCGTCCGGTTCGGCGGTGTAAGTCATCTGCATGTCGCTGTCCTTGGCCGCCGGCCCAGCACCACTCGGGTGAGAACCGAAGCGCTGTAGGACCGGCTGAATATCAGCACACCTTTAGAAGGTGATCTTCACCGAAGCGGCACTGCGCGTGTGCGGGCCGTGGTGGACTGCCTCGATGTTGTTGCCGTCCGGATCGAGCAGGAAGGCGGCGTAATAGCCGGGATGATAGGGCCGTTCGCCCGGCGCGCCATTGTCCATGCCGCCGCCGGCGAGCCCGGCCTTGTAAAAGGCCTCGACCATGGCGTGGTCCTTTGCCTGGAAGGCAAGATGATGGCGGCCGGTGAGTTTGCCCAACGCTGCCGGGCTGTCGGCGCTCGAGATGAACAACTCGTCGGCCCAGAAATAGCCGTCGCCAACACCACCGATCGGGATGTCGAGCACCTGCAGGACAGCTTCGTAGAAACGCCGGCTGGCTTGGAGATCCCTGACCACCAGTTGGATGTGGTCGATGAGCCGGCCGCGATGCAATTCGTGGGTTTCCATGCAAATTCCTCCTCGTAGGGCACGAATCTAGTTTCGGACGGCGCCGCGTCAACGCGGATGCAAATCCGGCCGATGCCCCGGCCCATCCTTCAAACAAAGAGCCCGCCGGGAGGGGAATCCGACGGGCCTTTGGAAAGCCGATATAGAAGCTTTCAGGTGTCTGCGGGGGTCAGACAATGGTGAGAACTCCATTTTGCAACAGAAGTTCCACCGGTACGAAAAAAGGTCGCCAGCGAGTTGTCGTTACGAGCCGGACGATGCGTCAGGCGGTCAAAATCCGTTCAGCCTGGAACTTTTTGTCCGGCGCCAGGTTTTGTGGCGCGGCTGGAGGAACTGGAATTGGATGGTTTTCAACGGCTCGAAGCGCTCGTCGACAGGGCTGGTGCCGACGATGTCGGAGAAGCAAACGCTTTGCTGCGTCGATTCAAGGGCAGGACGGACAAGATCGATACCGCGATCGACGAATTCATACTGGATTTCATGACGCTGGTCTTCGTCGTCGAAACCGGCGAGGAAAGCTTTGAAAAGCCGACCCGCAAGCTGGCCGGCACCAGCCTTTCGAAGCTCAAGCACCTGGTCAACGTGCCGGCATAGGGACCACGCGGGATCCGGCGCGGAAGCCTATTCCTTCAGGATGGCCGCCAGCCGCGGGACGCCCTCGCTCACCGCACGCCGGTCGGCGAGCGTGAAGGACAGCCGCAGCGTGTTGCGCCCGGTGCCGTCGGCATGAAAGGCACTGCCAGGCACGAAGGCGACGCGCGCCTC
This sequence comes from Mesorhizobium sp. M0047, assembly GCF_040323315.1. Lineage (NCBI taxonomy): Bacteria > Pseudomonadati > Pseudomonadota > Alphaproteobacteria > Hyphomicrobiales > Phyllobacteriaceae > Mesorhizobium > Mesorhizobium sp. M0047. The sequence goes on from NZ_JAMYUW010000008.1 coordinate 98,589, forward strand.
TTTCACCGCCCGCGCCAGCAGGGCGGTGGCGTCGGACCCTTCCGGCAGCGTCACCCAGACGAACATGCCGCCTTCCGGGCGGTTCCAGCTCACGCCGTCGGGCATGTGGGCTTCCAGCGCCGCGAGGAGGCCATCGCGGCGCTCGCGATAGGCGCCGATGAGTTTTTCGACCTGAGCGTCGAACACCGCCTCGGCGACGCGGTGCATCACCACCTGGTTGATCGACGGGCTGTGCAGATCGGAGGCCTGTTTCATCAGCACCAGCTTCTCGACGATATGGCGCGGCGCGCACACCCAGCCGACGCGCATGCCCGGCGACAGGATCTTCGAGAACGAGCCGCAATAGAGCGTGCGCGCCTTGTCGATGCCGCCGGATCGGGCGCAGTCGAGCGCCAGGATCGGCGGCACGCCTTCGCCGTCATAGCGCAGCGCGCGATAGGCGGCATCCTCGATGACGGCGATGTCGAGTTCGCCGGCAAGGTCGAGCACCGCTTCGCGCTGCTTTCGGTCCAGCGTGTTGCCGGTCGGGTTGGCGAAATCCGGCACCAGGTAGGCGAACTTGACTTTGCCCCCATTCGGGGCAGCCGCCGCTCGATAGGCATCGGGCGTCATGTTGCCGCCGGCCGGGGTCAGCCGGTCGTAGCGCGGCTCATAGGCGTTGAATGCCTGCAGCGCGCCGAGATAGGTCGGCCAGGTGACCAGCGCGGTATCGCCCGGCGACAGGAACAGTTTGCCGAGATAGTCCAGCGCCTGCTGCGAGCCGGAGGTGATGAAGATGTTGGCTTCGTCGCAGGCGACGCCGAGCTTGCCCATCTGCCCGGCCAGCCAGCGCCGCAACGGCAGATAGCCTTCCGAGACCTGGTACTGCAGCGCCGCACCCACCTCCGGGCCGCCCAGCACATCGGCATAGGCGTCGCGGATGGCTTCGGCCGGAAACAGAGCCGGATCGGGAATGCCGCCGGCAAACGAGATGATGTCGGGCTGGTCGAGCAGCTTCAAGAGTTCGCGGATTTCGGACGCTTTCATGCGCGACGAGCGCGAGGCCAACAGGTTCATAAGGGTCAAGTCATGCCTCCCGCGACAATTCTATTTAGGTCAACCTAGCTGACCTATATCTGCTTTATCGGGCAATTTGAATAGAGCCTGAAAGCCTTCCGCTATACGCCAGTCGCCGCCGGGCGGAACGGACTGGGTGAGGTGATGCTACAGCAAGCCCGGTGAGCCAACGAGAACCGCCTCATTCCTGCGCACCCCCTCTGTCCCGCCGACATCGAACTGTGGAGCTCCTCAATCCCCGTCCGCGGGCTTGGCCTTGCCGCACTGCGCCAGCACCTTGGCAATGGCGGCGCTCGAGCCCTTCAGCGCAAAACTGCTCTCGCCATATTTGGCGGCACTGACCGACACATCGCCTTTCCCGCGCATCAGGTCCAGCAACGGATCGGCTTTGGCCAGATCGATCACGAAGTAGTTGTACATGGCCTCCAGCTGCAGCGTCTTCGTCACCGCCTTGCCGTCGGCCTTGAACTCGAACGAACCGGTGATGCCTGGCTCCAACTGCTGACCGGTGTCGCCCAGATCATAGCTCAGCACCGGCGTTTCGAAACAGGTTAGCATCAGATGCGCATCGCCTTTCGGCCCGCCACAGACCGAGGCGGTCAGCACGCTGCCGCCCTCGTCCTCCTCCATCCTGGCGGCCCAGCCACTGCACGACGCGGCAAACCCCGGCTGCGCGGCCTGCAAGACCGCAATGGCAACGGCAATGATAAGATATCTCATGACTTTCCCCTCCGGCATTTGCAGCCGCACCTGTCGGCATCCTATAGGAAAAGCTCGTCCGGTGGCATTGCCTGTCGCGGCGACCGGTTTTGGTTCTCGCGGAGAGCGGTGTTGAGAGTTTTTGTCCGTCTGGGTCTGTCGATCACCGCGCTTGTAGCCTTGCCGCTCGCCGCCCATGCCGATTGGAAGCCGGTCGAGAAAGTCGAGACATACGCCATATCGGGCCAGTCCGGGCCGGAGCTCTATCGCTCGATCGGCGAAAACGGCCCCAAGCTCGGCATCACCCGCGCCATCGCCCACACCAATTTCAAGCTGACCTGGACCCGGGATTATCAAGCACGGGCCGGCGCCTGCGTGCTGGCCACAGCGCGGCCGAAACTCATCATCACCTACACCTTGCCAAGCCCCTCGGCGCCGCTGCCGCCGGCGATCCAGAAGAACTGGGAGGTGTTCATCGCCGGCGTCAGCGCGCATGAGAAGGTGCATGGCGCCGAGATCGTCGACATGGTGCGCAAGATCGAGGTGGCGACCGCGGGACTCAGTATTGCCGACGATCCCAAATGCAGCAAGATCCGCACCGAAATGACCAGGCGCCTGTCCGACCTGTCACAGGCGCAGCGGCAGGCGAGCCGCGATTTCGACCGCGTCGAACTCGGCCAGGGCGGCAATCTGCAAAAACTTATTCTTGCCCTGGTGAATGGCGGCTGACCATACCGTCGCCTTGCTCGGCATCCTAACTGACGATGCCGACCAGCAGGTGGTGCCTGCGGATTGAATCCCCGGCTAGCTCCGCCAAGCCGCCAGATCGGCCAGGATCTGCGCCTTCAGCGAAGCGTCGGCGTAGCTCGCGTGCACCGACGTTTTGGCGAGCTGGCGGATGGTTTCATCGTCCCAGGCGAAGGCCTCGGCGCAGGCGGCATAGGATGCTTCGAGGGTGGTATCGAGCAGTGTCGGATCATCGGTGTTGATCGACACAAGGACGCCGGCCTTGCGCAGAGCGTCGAGCGGATGTTCGGCAAGTGAGGGATACACGCCGAGCGCCACGTTGGAGATCGGACAGACGCCTAAGGGAATCTGCCTCCGTGCCAGCAAGTCGACAAGCCCGGGGTCCTCGATCGCCCGCACGCCGTGGTCGATGCGGTCGGCGCCCAGCAGTTCGATCGCGTCGCGAACACCTTCCGGGCCGCTCGACTCGCCCGCATGAACGGTGCGCCGCAGGCCCGCCGCGCCAGCACGGCGAAACGCTTCGGCGAAGCGCGGCCCGGTGCGCCCGGCAGCCGCCTCGTTCCCGTCGATCGACAAGGCAACGACGCGCTTGTGCCTGATTTCGCTCAACAATTCGACGAGTTCGATCGCTTCCGCCGCCGACTGGGTACGAAGCAGGCTTACGCACAGTCCGACCGGCGGGTGCCCGTCCTGTCCTGCGGCCGAGAAACCCGCGTCGAATGCATCGATCATGCCGGGGATATTCCTATGCCAATGCGGCCAGTGCGTAGGGTTGACGATGACGTCTGCATAACGCACGCCGCTTCGACCCATGCGCTGTGCAAACTTGTAGGCCGTGGTGGCGAGTTGCTCGCGCGTCCGGAACGTCCCGCACAACCAGTCGAGCATTTCGAGGAAGCTCCTGAGATCATGGGCTTCGAAGAGCCTGTCGCGCGGCGCGCGCAGCGGAATGCCGGCTTCCTCGCAATTCCTGATTACATCATCGGCCTCGAAGCAGCCCTCGACGTGGATGTGCACTTCGGCTTTCGGCAGCCCGATATAGTCGGTCAATGACGCCTCCCCTATTTCAAGCGTCATCAGATCATGAAACGGCCGGTCCCCATTTCAAGAAATGATTGAAAGAATTGCGCGCGGCGCGCCGGATTGACGGCGCTTCTCGGAGCAGGCCTACCGCGTCTCGGCGCTCGCCCTCAGCTCCGCACGCTTCTCGTCGGACACGACAGCCAGATCCAGCACCTTCTGCAATTCGGCCGCATGGTGGAATGATGGTTCAGCCTGCACGCCGGTTCGCACCGCGTCAGTGAAACGCTGGTAATTGGTCGGCACCGTGCCGGCGTCGAGCTCTACCCATTTGGCGTTCTCGACATTCTCGCCGACGCAGGCCTTGAGCGCCGAGCCGTCGAGATTGTGCACCACCTCGATGCCGCCTCTTTCGCCATAGATGCGCAGGCGGAGCTCGTTGAGATGGCCGGTCGCCCAGCGGCTGGCATGCACCACGCCGAAGGCACCATTGGAAAAATCCAGCGTCATGGCGAAGCTGTCATTGGCGTCGAGCCCGTAGTCGCCGATGCGGTTGCCAGGTGCCTTGTCGAAGCTACGCAGCCGGCAGAAGACATGGTCGATGTCGAGCGCCGCACCATAGCAGGCGAAATCCAGGATGTGGATGCCGACATCGCCGAGCACGCCATTCGAGCCGTGGCCGCGCGACAGGCGCCAGAGCCATTTCGGATCGGTGCGCCAGTCGCCCCAGAATTTCGACACCAGCCAGCTTTGCAGATAGGACGCCTCGACATGCCTGACCGTGCCGATTTCGCCCGCCTGCACCATCTGGCGGGCCTTCTGGAGTGCCGCGACATTGCGATAGGTGAGGTTCACCATGTTGACGATGCCGGCGGCCTTGGCGGCCTCGGCCATCTCGGTGGCCCTGCCGAAGTTTTCAGCCAGCGGCTTTTCGCACAGCACCGGCTTTCCGGCGGCGATCAGCGCCATGGTGGTCGGATGATGGATGCGGTCCGGCGTGACGTTGGCCACCGCGTCGAACTCACCCCATGCCAGCGCCTCCTCCAGCGAGATGAAGCGGTTTGGAATGTTGAAACTGTCGGCGAATTCGCCGACGCGCGCCGGATCGACATCGGCGGCGCCGACGATGTCGACGCCCTCGATGGCGCTGAAGCGACGCGCATGTTCCTGCGCCATCCAGCCGGTGCCGAGTATCAAAAGCCGCATTTATTGCTCCTTGGAGATATCGGAATCCCGTCCGATCGACGCCCTCAAATAGCGCGGATGATACCGCCGTCGACCCGGATGTTCTGGCCGGTGATGTAGCCGGCGCCTTCGGACGCCAGGAAGGCGATGGTCGCGGCGATCTCTTCGGAAGTTCCATAGCGCTGCATCGGTATGCTGTCACGACGCTCGTCGGTGGCCGGCAGGCTGTCGATCCAGCCGGGCAGCACGTTGTTCATGCGCACATTGTCTGATGCATAAGTGTTGGAGAAGATCTTGGTGTAGGCGGCAAGACCGGCGCGGAACACGGCGGAAGTCGGGAACATCGGGCTCGGCTCGACCACCCAGGCCGTCGAGATGTTGATGATCGCGCCGCCCTTCTGCCTGACCATCTGCGGCGCCACGATGCGCACTGGCCGGATGACGTTCAGCAGATAGACGTCCATGCCGGTGTGCCACTGCTCGTCGGTGATCTCGAGGATCGGCGCACGCGGTCCGTGGCCGCCGCTGTTGACCAGCACGTCGATGCGGCCATAGCGCTCCAGCGTCAGGTCGACCAGGCGCTGCAAATCGTCGTTCGACTGGTTGGAGCCGGTGACGCCGAGGCCGCCAAGCTCCTTGGCCAGCGCCTCGCCCTTGCCCGAGGACGACAGGATGGCGACCTTGAAGCCATCCGCCGCCAGCCGCTTGGCCGCCGCTGCACCCATGCCGCTGCCGCCGGCCACGACAACAGCCACTTTTTCTAAACTCATTGGATTTTCCTCTCGGGATTGGCGGGCACCGCAAGCGGTGTTTTCGGGAGTTGAGCGTTTGATATAACTGATTTTAGCACCGGTTCGAGCCAGAATGCGTGACATAGACCTGTAGAAAAACGCCTGCATGCGCGAAGCCTTCCTCAGCCTGCCGCCATTGATTGCTCTGCGCGCCTTCGAGGCCTCGGCGCGTCATGAGCGCCGGCTTGGTTGGCGAGATTTGGAATCACGGCGATCGGTGAACTGGCCCTAACCCGTCCCGGCACACTCATCAGCGCTTCCATGTCGGGCTCGTCGCCGGAGCACAGTACCGTCGCCCTCGAGCCGCCCGACCGGTTTCTTGCCCCGGCGGCGACGATCCTTGAGTTAAGCATCAGGGCCGCGCCTGGCGGCCGAAACCGGAGGACGGATCCGGCAAGCCGGGCACCATCTGGCTCAGCACGCGGTCGCGAAGGAAGAAATGATGGAAGATCGCCGCGGCGGCGTGCAGGCCGGCGAGCCAAAGGATGATGTCGCCAAGCGTACCATGGATTTCCGCCAGCGAAGCGCCCCAACTTCCGGGAAACGGGCCGATCGCTCCCAAGCCGTAGACCGTCACCGGGTGACCGCCGAACCAGGCGCCGAGCATCGCGGTCGCCGGAACCGCCAACAGCAGCGCGTAGAGCGCCCAATGCGTTGCCCTCGAAGCGACCTCCATCCAGCCGGGCATGGGCGGTGGATCGGGAATGCGATCGAACGGTCGCCAGACCAGGCGAATGACCAGCAACCAGAAAACGGCGAAGCCAAGAGACTCGTGCAGCAGGAGCGTGGAGGCCCTCGCCGCTGAATAGACCCGCTCCGGCGGGCCACCTGCCGAGACCAGGAAGGCGATGAGCACGAGCAGAGCCGTCAGCCAGTGCAATGCCTGGGCGAGGCCTCCGTAGCGGACTGTCGTACCGAACAGCGACATGCGAGAGCTCCGAAATGGACACGTCCTCCCGCACCCGTCCCTGAACGTGCCTTCGTTTCGCTTGTTCCTCAAGTGCGTTTTGACGGGTTTGCCAAGGTTTTCCGTGCCGCCCGTCTGCCCTGCCGGGCATCTCGCCTACAAGGGAGGAGATTGGCAGCGTCTCCGGTAGCACACCCTCCTCTGCAACTTTCGCCGGCATTTGAATAAAAGCCGCCTGTGGATATTTACCCTCCGTTCCGCCAGGCCCGGCAAGATGGACATTAGGGCGGGATCATGGAGGGAACCATTGACCAGCGATTTTTCAGCCGCCCGCATCCACCTCGAACGTGCCTATCACTATCTGCAAGGCAATGACGAGACGAGCCGCGCTGCCTGTGACGCCCTGGATCTGTTGATCGAAGCGGTGGCGGAAGCACAGCACAGGCGACCCGAGGCTGGCGTGCTGGAGTTTCCGCGATCGACGGCGCGGCACACCGGCTGAGATGTGTCGCGTTTCAGGTGAGGCCGGGCTCACCTGAAATGCGACACGCCAGGATCAGGATGCCTTTCGGGCCATCGACCGCTCGGTCGCGCGCGAAACAATCGCCTCCAGCGGCTCCGGCCGGTGCAGCAGGAACCCTTGGCCGAACGCAACGCCCATATCGCTGAGCATGGTCAGCGTATCCTGCTTTTCGATCTTCTCGGCGACCACGTCGCAGCCGATGCTGCGGGCGATGCTGGTGATGGCCAGCACGATTTCGCGGTCGAAGTGGCTTTGCGTGATGTGCTCGATGAAGGAGCCGTCGATCTTGATCGTGTCGACGGGGAAACGCCTGAGATATTCGAACGAACTCATGCCGGCACCGAAATCGTCCAGGCTGACCCGGCAGTGCCGCTCGCGCGCCTTGCGCACGAATTGTTCGGCGGCGTCGAAATTGGTGACGGCGGCGGTTTCCGTGATCTCGAAGCCGATGCCCGAATGCGGCGCCCCGGTCTCTTCGATGACGCTGTCGACGAACGCCCACAGCTGCGGATCGCTCAACGTCTGCGCCGACAGGTTGAAGCCGAGCGTCAGCGCGCCCGAGCGCAAGGCGGCACCATGCCGCGACAGCGCGGTGCGGATGATCCAGCGGTCGAGCCGCGAGGCGATGCCGAAGCGTTCGGCCACCGGAATGAACTCGCAGGGCGGCACCAGCCGGCCGCTGCGTGCGACGAGCCTTGCCAACACTTCGACATGGCGGCTTTCCTGCCAGGGCCGGCCCAGCCGATGGATTTCCTGGCCGAACAGTTTCAGTCGTCCGTCTTCCATGGCATCGACGGTGTCGGCGGCGATACGCGCCGCATTCAGCCCGCCCGAGCCAGCTTCCACTGTCGCCGAGAACACCGCGAAACGGTTGCGTCCGGCGGCTTTGGCCGCGTAGCAGGCATCGTCGGCGCATGCGAGCGCGTCGGCGACCGTGGTGTTGGCATTATCGATAAAGGCGATTCCGATCGAGGCCGCCAGCTTGCGCGTCGAGGCGGCCAGGCCGAGATCGGCCTCGCGCACAGCGCCGAGCAGGCCAGTGGCGATCCGCTCGGCCTGTGCGGCATCGCAATGCGGCACCAGCAGCGCGAATTCGTCGCCGCCCAGCCGCGCCGCGTGTGCTGCCGGCGGCAGGCAGCCCCGAATGCCGGCGGCAACGCTCTTCAGCGCCAGGTCGCCGGCGGCGTGGCCGGCAAAGTCGTTGAGCGCCTTGAAGTAGTCGAGATCGACATAGAACACCGCCAGCGGCGCACCCGCCGCGATATGGTCGGCGAGCTGCCGGTCGAAGGCGGAGCGGTTCCACAGGCCGGTCAGCGCGTCGTGGCGGGCGGCATAGGCGAGTTCCTGCTCGCGCAGCTTGTCCTCGGTGATGTCGCGCACCGTGCCGAGGATTTGGCCGGCAGCACCAGCGCCGGCGATGAAGCGCACCAGCGATTCAACATGCCGGACTTCGCCGTCCCGCCGGATGATGCGGTATTGCGAGGCGGTGACACCGTCCGAGCCGCGCGACGGCAAGTGAGCCCGTTCGGTGGCCTCCTTGTCGTCGGGATGCAGATAGCTGTGCCAGAGGTCGGCCGTCACCTCGTCGGTGTCGGCAATGAGGCCGAATATATCCCTGGTGCGGGCGTCCCAATAGCTCCTGTTGGTGGCGATGTCGTAATGCCAGATGCCGGTGCCGCTGGCGGCGAGCGCCAGGCGGAAGCGCACATTTACCTGTTCGAGCTCGGCTTCGGCCGCCTTCTGCTTGGTGATGTCGGTCTGCACGCCCATCAGCCTGAGTGGTTTTCCGGACGCGTCGCGCTCGACGATGCCGCCGCGATCGAGCACCCACACCCAGTGGCCCTGCTTGTGCTTCAGCCGCAGCTCGGTCTCGATGGCGTTGGTCTGTCCCGCAATGTGGCGGTCGCCGCTGGCCAGCGCCCGCTCGCGATCGTCGGGGTGGGTCAGTTGCAGCCACAGGTCGCTGCTGCTGGCAAGCTCGCTCTCGTCATAGCCAAGCATCCGCGCCCAGGTCGCGGAATAGAAGCAGTCGCCGGTGCGAAGATCCCAGTCCCAGACGCCAAGTTGGGCGCGCTCCAGGGCCCTGGCCCAGAACGTTCCGTTGCGACTCTTCTTGTCCTGACCAACCATCATCTGTTTCGCTCATCCCCGCCACGGACCAATCTGCGGCAAAACCAGAGAAGAAAGCGTTACCTTGGCTGAGGCAGGCGGTTGCGCCTCCTCACCTGCCATCTCTTGCCCTTTCGATTGGCCGGCAAGAACCGGAGTTTCGCGTCGGGCGGATCGTCCTAGTGATCGCCCCAGGTCGTCGGCCAATCCGACGATCGCGTTGCAGAGACAAAGAGGACCTCCCAATGACCAGCCAAGAAGACAACAAGGCCGTCGTCGTCAGATGGTTCACCGATTTCTGGGGTGAAACCTGTGACCTGTCCGTCGTCGACGACATCGCCGCGCCCGACATGCTGTTGAAATATTCGCTGCACGAGCCGCGCCGCGGCCGCGACGACATCAAGGCCTTCATGACCGACTTCCGCGCCGCCTTCCCGGACCTCAACTTTTGGGCCACGGCCGACCTGATTGCCGAGGGCGACTATGTCGTCGGCCAGTGGGAAGGCGGCGGCACGCACACCGGCCCGGCCTTCAGCGATTTCCTCGTCGGTTCGCTGCCCGCCGCCACCGGCCGCACCATGCGCTTCACCGGCATCACCGTGCTGAATGTGGTCGACGGCAGGATCGTCGAGGAGATCGGCCTCGATGACGGCGTCGCCGCCCTCACCCAGCTCGGTCTTATCAAGGCCGCCTGATCGAACCGCCCGATTGGAAAGTGGCCATCGCCGCCCAAGCGATGGTCCTCTCTCGATCGTGATCGAAGCTTGACGAGAAGCAGCCTGCAACCATTGAAAGCAGCGCGGCAGCGACGATGCGGGCGTTGCCGGCGCAACATCGACGATGCGAGCGTTGCCGGCGCAACATCTTTGTCAATGAATCGTTGCCAACAAATTGTGAATTATAATCATCTAATGTAGAACTGTCTACTTGAATGCGCGTGTAACCAGATGGTAATACTTGATCTGCGAAATACTCCATAACAGTCTTTCGGGCAGCTGGCGGGATGTCCTTCGATGAATGCGCACACCGGGCAGCACGGCGATAATCGCCGCTTGGCTGCCATCGTTGACCTGGACATCGCGACAACCAGGAGGAGAGGCTGGCTGCTGACCGCGCTGTGTCTCATCTATGCCGTGACCGCTTTTTGTCTGCAGCCGGATCGCTACCTGCATCTGGCGCTATCCTATGCCGAGCCGTTCGCCTTTTTCCTGCCAGCACTCCTGGCTGCCGGCCTTGGCGTGGCGGCGCTGGCATTTGCCCGACATGCTCCGACAAGGTTCATCCTCGACACGCTCGGACAGCGCTGGCCGACAGCCGCATTTGTGATCCTTTTGTTCTTTCTCGGCATCACCGCCTTCACCACCTTGAAGGTCGCCATTCCCGACATCGTGCCGTTCTACGCCGACCGCATCTTGGCGGAGCTGGACTTTCAGTTGCATGGCACCGATCCCTGGGCATGGGCGCACAGCGTCGTTTCCGAACCGGTCTCGGTCGTCATTTTCGCTGGCTATGGGTATGGCTGGCTCGTGCAATGGTTCGGTACCGTACTCTTCGTCGCCTTCTGGAACGAACCGGCCAGGCGGTTGCGCTATCTATGGGCGTTCGCGCTGACAACGATCCTGTGCGGCACCGTTCTGGCGACCCTGCTGTCGTCAACCGGCCCGATATTCCACGACCAGTTCTACGGCGGTGACCGGTTTGCCGGGTTGCAAATGGCCCTGGCGCAGAATGGCTACGGCGCATCGGTCCATGTCTATGCCAACTATCTGCTTGCCGCCTACCAAAGTGGCCGCCCGGAACTTGGCGGCGGCATCTCCGCCATGCCAAGCATGCACGTCGCCATCGCCACCCTGAACGCGTTTTTCCTGGCAGGCTTCGGTCGTCGGTGGGCCATCGCAGGCTGGGCTTTTGCCGCGTTCATCCTGTTTGGCTCGGTTTACACCGGCTGGCACTATGCCGTGGATGGCTATGTCTCGATCCTTGTGGTGTCCCTGTTCTGGTACGCGACGGGACGCTTCGTCCTGCCGCAAGCGAGCCGGGATGCCATCGAGGTGGGACTGGCGCTTCCGGATCAAGCGTCATAGCGATCTATCTATCCGACGCCACCAGGAGCGAATCCAGGCAGCATTGGCGCCGCCTGGCTTCGTTGCTTGCTGGCCGACGCTTACTGGCTAGGCGCCATCGCGTGCTCGCATGACACTTTCGGGTTCATGTCGGCGAAAGTGCCGGTCGGGTTGCCCTTCCAGGCCCAGACATGCAGTTCATAGAATTCACCCAGGCCGTAGCGGTTGGGCGCGCTGTTGAAGTTGAACAACTGGCCGTCCAACGATGCCGGCCCCTTCGAGGTGATGTACTCGACCGCCACCAGTTGCAGCGTGCCGTCGGCCATCGGCTCGTACATCACGGCTTCGGGACGGGCGATGTCGATCTTGTCGTCCTTCAGATACTGGCCGTTGACATAGTGGATGCCCATGGCGCCGCCGGTGATGCCGCTGGCGCAGGGAATGGGCGCATAGCCCTCCGATGTAGCGGCCTTGACGTCGAGAAACCGGCTGTTGGCGGCCCGCACCTTGTCTGCCAGCGGACTGGGGACGAACGCAGGCGCGGCCGCTTCCTGATGCGCCTGTGCGATGCTGGTGCAGACGGCCAGCATGGCCCCTGCCATGAGAAGTCTGTCGCGAAAGTTCGATATCATCTTCATTCCATTCTTCTTGAAAAAGCCCAGCTGGCCGGCCGCCGAAAATACGGAGGCCCGGCAGGCAAGCGCTGTGGCTGTTGTTGCTTGGAGATCCCGAAAACGATGCCAGGGATGCCGGTCATCCCTTCGGCAGATACGGGATCGTTCCGGCCAGATCGGTGTTGTCGATCATCTGGAAACGGCTTTCGCTGCCGCCCTGACGGGCCGAAACGAAGGGCGCATAGGCCGGATCATTGGTGAAGGCGCGGGCCGCCGCTTCCGACGGAAACGCCATCAGGGCGATCAGCGTGGTGTCGAGCGGCTTGCCTTCAAGCGTCTTCACATTGCCGCTGCGCGACAGATATCTGCCGCCATGCTTGTGGACGAGGTCGTGCACCGAGGCGGCATAGGCCGGCACCCATTGCGGGTCCTTCACCTTGATGTCTGCGATAACGTAAGCGGTCATTTGTAGTCTCCTGGTTGCGGCGCACAGGGGTATCCCGTGCAACCGGCCAAAGGGCTCGCATAGTCGAGCGCTCGCCAACCAGTCCGCGATCTGTACCGGGCAGTACAGTTTCCGTACTGGTCGCTTCATTCATGAGGGCCTAATGTTCGGCCCAAGGTTCGAGGGAGAGACACCGATCATGACCCAGCACGGATACAAGCAGTTCTGCCCGCTATCGATGGCCGCCGAGGTGCTGTGCACCCGCTGGACGATGGTGCTGATGCGCGAGCTGGTGGCGGGCTCGACCCGCTTCAACGACCTGCGCCGCGGCGTCCCCAAAATGTCACCAAGCCTTCTGTCGCAACGGCTGAAGGAGCTTGAGATCGCCGGCATCGTCGAGCGCAAGGAGGTCAAGGGGGAGAAGGGGATCTTCGACTATCGGCTGACCGAGGCCGGCCGGGACTTGCGCCCGGTCGTCGAGGCAATGGGTTTCTGGGGGCAGAAATGGGTCGAGTCCCGGCTGTCGCTCAAGAACCTCGATCCGTCGTTGCTGATGTGGGACATGCGGCGCAATTTGAACCCGTCGCCGCTGCCCGAGGGGCGCACGGTGATACAATTTCTGTATCAGGATCTACCGGCGTCCAAACGCTCGTGGTGGCTGATCGTCGAGAAGCACGGCGAGGTCGATCTGTGCTGGTACGATCCGGGCTTCGACGTCGATCTCTACGTCTCGACCGACCTGCACACGATGACGGCGATCTGGATGGGATTGCTGACCGTGGAGAAGGCCGGCGGCAAGGTCGCCCTGACCGGCGACCAGGCCATCGGCAAGAAGATGCAGACCTGGCTCGGCCTCAGCCCGTTCGCGGTGGAGCCCAAACGCGCGGCTTAGGAGAGCGGTCTTCGATCGGATAATGGTCATCCTCATAAGCCTCGATCAGAGTTGCGAGAACGTCGAAGCGGTAACCATCGGGAGTGCCGACTTTCGGCTCGCTCTCGAAATAGCCGTTAATCTCAACGATTGCCCAGTCGTAATCGGCTTCGGTCTTAATGGGTCGAATGTTTTCCATCACACCTTCTCCGGATCAATCTCGTCATACTCTTTGTGCATCCCGACGAATAGGGCTGCATCCTCCTGACAGTTGGCAGGAAACGGGTGGCCGGGCCGTTTTCCCTCGGCTTCAATGCGGCCATGTTCATCACCTTGGCCAAAAATCTGAAATCCGCGCCGCTGCCGGTCGCCGACGATCCGCGCTGGGCGCGCATTGTCGCCCGCGACAAGTCTGCCGACGGCGAGTTCTGGTATTCGGTGGCGACGACAGGCGTCTATTGCCGTCCCTCCTGCCCCTCGCGGCGCGCCAACCCCAGGAATGTGCAGTTGCACGGCACGCTGGAACAGGCCAGGGCGACGGGCTTTCGCCCGTGCCGACGCTGCAATCCGGACGGCCCATCGCTCGAGGCCGGCAACGCCGCGATGGTCGCCGTCGCCTGCCGCAGGATCGAGCAGAGCGAGGAAGAACCGTCACTCGCTGAATTGGCTGATGCCGCCGGCCGCAGCGCCGGTTATTTCCACCGCATCTTCAAGGCCGTCACCGGGCTGACGCCGAAAGACTATGCCGCTGCACACCGCGCCGCCAGGGTCCGCCGTGGCCTGGAAGACGGCGCCAGCGTGACGACGGCGATTTACGATGCCGGCTTCAATTCGAGCGGACGTTTCTACGAGAAATCGACCGGCATGCTCGGCATGACGCCGACGCGCTATCGCGCCGGCGGCGCCCATGAGAAGATCCGCTTCGCCGTCGGCGAATCCTCGCTCGGCACCATCCTGGTCGCCTCGAGCCAGAAGGGCGTCGCCTCAATCCTGCTCGGCGACGATCCCGACGCACTGGTGCGCGACCTGCAGGACCGTTTCCCCAGGGCGCGCCTGATCGGCGGCGACCGTGACTATGAGGCGCTGGTAGCCCGCGTCGTCGGTTTCGTGGAAGCACCATCGCTCGGCCTCGACCTACCGCTCGACGTGCGCGGCACCGCCTTCCAGCAGCGCGTCTGGCAGGCCTTGCAGGACATTCCGGTCGGCCAGACTGTCTCCTACGCCGAGATTGCAGAGCGCATCGGCACGCCAAAGGCCACCCGCGCCATCGCCGTCGCCTGCGCCGCCAACAATCTTGCCATCGCCATCCCCTGCCATCGTGTTATCCGCAAGGATGGCGCCCTGTCCGGCTACGCCTGGGGCGCAGAGCGCAAGCGCGCGCTCCTCGACCGTGAAGCGGCCGTCGGATCGAGCGTGGTGAAGACACCCACATATCGGTCTTCGAGGGCCTGACGAGGACCCGCGATGCGCGCGATGGCAAGCTCTCCCGATACGAACAGCCGGACCCAAGCTGCCGCCAGCCGCCGCATCCAAGAAGCGAAGTCACGGGTGATGGCCGTCATCGGCACGCTTGTCGATGACGGCAGAGCCGAGTGGAGCCGCACCGCGACCGGCGAGATCGAGCTGCGGCTGTGGACCGGAGAGGTGTTCGTGCTTGGCGAGATATTCGTCACGCGCGTCGAATGAGCACCATCAGCGCTCTACGGCGCCCCCCTCTGTCCTGCCGGACATCTCCCCCTCAAGTGGGGAGATTGGCTGTCATCGCGGCCTTCGCCAATCTCCAATGTTGCAAGAATGAGCGAGGCGCTGAAGCTGCCAATCTCCCCACTTGAGGGGGAGATGTCCGGCAGGACAGAGGGGGGCGCCGTAGAGCACCTACCTTGGAGATTCGAATTTGAAAGCAAGCACCGGAGTGAGTGCGAGAAGCCGTCTCTGTAGGGTTCAGGCAAAGGAGTAAAGGCAATGAACCTCATGCAAACTCAAATCGCCGCACCGGCAACCATCCATGCCACCCTCGACACCATCGTCTACGCCATCGGGCAATCCGCGATCGGCAACATCCTGGCGGCGCGCAGCGATATCGGTATCTGCGCCATCCTGATCGGCTCGGATTCCGACGCACTGGGGCAGGACCTTGGCCATCGCTTCCCCGGCAAGATGCTGGTCGAAGACGAGCCCGCCCTGCGCGACGATCTCGCGGCAATCGCGCGCTTCGTCGAAACGCCGGCCGCCGGCCTCGACATGCCGCTCGACATGCGCCACGGCACGCCATTCCAGCAACGGGTCTGGGCCGCGTTGCGCGCTATCCCGTGCGGCGCCACCATCACCTACACAGCGCTGGCCCGGCGGCTCGGCCAGCCCGGCGGCGCCCGTGCCGTGGCAACGGCCTGTGCGGCCAACGCCATCGCGCTCGGCATTCCCTGCCACCGCGTCGTCCGCACCGACGGCACGCTGTCTGGCTACCGCTGGGGCGTCGAACGCAAACGCGCTCTGCTCGACAAGGAGGCTGCGATATGAACGCTCACGCCAAGGTTGCCCCGTCCGTGGTCGAAGCCGCCGAGACTCGCATCGCCGGTTACGACTGGCCGGCGCTTGCGGCCGAACTCGACGGCTTCGGCTGTGCGGTGATCGAGAAATTGCTCTCGCCGCAGGAGTGCCGGCAGATCGCCGGTCTCTATTCGGATGAGCAGCATTTCCGCAGCCACATCCATATGGCCAGGCACGGCTTCGGCAAGGGCGAGTACCGCTACTTCCGCTATCCCCTGCCCGACCTGTTGGGCGGTCTTCGCAGCGCGCTCTATCCCAGGCTGGCCGAGATCGCCAACCGCTGGAACGAGCGCATGGGGCAGGCCATGCGCTACCCCGCGACCCATGCCGCGTTTCTCGAACAATGCCATGCCGCAGGCCAGACGCGGCCGACGCCGCTTCTGCTGCAATATGTGCCTGGCGACTTCAACTGCCTGCACCAGGACCTCTACGGCGACCTCGCCTTCCCGCTGCAGGTGGCTATCCTGCTGTCCGAACCGGGCCAGGATTTCACCGGCGGCGAGTTCGCGCTGACCGAGCAGCGGCCGCGCATGCAGAGCCGGGTCGAGGTTGTGCCGCTGCGCCAGGGCGACGCCGTTGTCTTCGCCGTCCACAACCGGCCGGTGCAGGGAACCAAGGGCAATTACCGCGTCAATCTGCGCCACGGCGTCAGCCGCCTGCGCTCAGGCATGCGCCACACGGTCGGCATTATTTTTCATGATGCGAAGTGAGCGTCATGGAGGAGGGGCGCTTCATTCCGCGTCCTCGGAGACCATATCCAGGATCCACGGACATGCATAATAGTCGGCGATGCGGTCGATCAGACCGCCGGCGGCATGGATCTGCACCAGATACGCCGGCCGCCAGACCTCGCCATGCAGCCTGTCGACGACCAGCACGATCTCCCCTTCGATCACGCCAGGCCGCATGCGCCAAGGCAGTTCGCTGCGCTCATATTCGATGAAGTAGGGCGAGCCCGACAGCAGGCCGTTGTAGCAATCCGAGACCCGCAGCCGCGCATCGGCACTGGTCAGCGCCCGCACCCCGTCCCAGTCTCGCTTGTTGAACAATTCGACATAGCGGCCGAGCAGCCGCGCCAGTTCGGGGTCGTGTGCGGGTGCTGCGACCGGTTGCGCCGGCAAGGCGGCGAGCTTGGCACGGCCACGATTGAGCGCCGACTTGACGCCACCTGACGTCGAGCCGACCAGATCGGCGATCTCCTCCAGCGAATGGTCGAAGACATCCTTGAGCAGCACGCAGGCGCGCTCCTTCGGCGGCAGGTGCATGACCAGCCGCTCGATGGCACGGCCGGCACCGGGACCGGCGGGCTCGACAGGCAGCACGATGTCGTCGCCGGCATAGCCAGCCTCGGCTCGCTGCCGCGCGCGGCGGCTTCTGATGAAGTCAATGCAGCGGTTGTGGGCGATGCGGAACAGCCAGGGCCGCAGCGCCTGCGCATCGTCGAGCCGTTCGATCTTGCGATAGGCCTCGAACAGCGCCTCTTGCATGATGTCCTCGCCATCGAGGGCCGAACCGGTCATGCGCGCGCAGTAGCGGTGCAACCTGACGCGCAGATGCGAGACGGTCGCCAGGAACGCCGCGTAGCGCAGGTCGTACAGGCCTTCGGGGTCGAGACTCGGTTGCATCCCTTGCGACGTCTGACGGGATTTGCGGATCTGCTGGTTCATCGCGGCATCACCACACCTTTGCGCAAGCGCCACGCTTCCACAAGTGAGAGTTCGACACGATCAGCTGGCGCATGGTCAGGCCGCCCTGTCGCCAGCAGCCTTGCTGGCATCGGGCAAGCCCAGTCTCGGCCGCACCCAGGCGGCCAGGCGGCCGATCGCGTCATCTGCTTCCGGCGCCCGGCCGGCCATCATCTGGAAGGAGTGCAGCATGCCGTCAAAGACATCGAGCCGCGTCTCGACCCCGGCCAGCCTGGCACGCTCGGCGAACATGCGGCTTTCGTCGACCAGCGTCTCGTCCGCACCGGCCTGCAGGAACACAGGCGGAAAACCGGTGAGGTCGGCATAGAGAGCGCTGACCTCCGGATCGAGCCGGTCGCGGTCACCGATGAAGTTGGTCACCAGCCAGTCGACGGCGGCCTTGGCGAAGGCCGGGTCCTTGTCGCGGTTGGTCTCGTAGCTGGCGGCGGTCAGCGCCATGTCGAACCAGCCGGAGATGATCAGCGCGGCGACGGGCAGCGGCCGCCCTTGCGCACGCAGCCGCTGCAGGACGCCATAGGTCAGGATCGCGCCGCAGGAATCGCCGGCAAGCACGATGTGGCCGGCATCGAAGCCCCGATCGGCGAGCCAGTTCCAGACCTTCATCGCCGCATCGAGCTGGGCCGGATACTTGGCCCGGTGCGCCAGCGGATAGTCGTAGAGCAGCGCCCGGCAGCCGACGGCCTTGGCCAGATGCCCGACCAGCTTGCGGTGCGTATAGATCGAGCCGCCGATGAAGCCGCCGCCATGCGCATAGAGCAGCACACGCCCCTCGTCGGCGCCCTTCGGCACCGTCCACATCGCCGGCACGCCGCCGGCATCGACCTCGATATAGTCGACGCCGCCGGGTTCGCCGGTCAGTGCTGTCCAATGCGTGTCGTTGTGGTCGATGATCGCTTGCGGGCTGGTCAGCTTGCCCGCATTGGCGGCGATCGTCGCGTAGTGGTTCCTGTTCGCCTCGCTCTGTATGCTCGCCATGCTGGTCTCCCGGGTTACGGATCGCGGGCTGCGCGACCTTCAAGGACAGAGACGAACGGGCGGACAAAAAGGATACGTCAGGTCCCGGATCTTCTCTCTCCCTCACCCCACCGATGCGTAACGGTTGACCACCATGCCGCAAGCATAGTCCTTCGAGCCGAGCAGCCGCAGGTTTTGGAAACCGCCCTGGTCGAAAATCCGGCGTCCGGCCCCCAGCACCGCTGGATTGATGAACAGCTGGAACTCGTCGACCAGCCTGGCCGCGATCAGCGCCGACGCAAAGCCGGCGCCGCCGAAGACGGCCATGTCACCGCCCTCGCCCACCTTCAGCGCACCGATTTCGCGCGGCAGGTCGCCGCTGGCCACCCTCGTGCGCTCCCAGGCCGGCTCCCAAGCCGAATGCTTGAGCTTGTCGCTCAGCACCACCTTGCGGGCATCGACGACGCGTTGCGCGAAAGCGTAGAACGGATCGCGCGGAAATTTCTTCGCCGCATTGCCCCAATGGGCGAGATAGCCTTCCTGCGCCATCTTGCGGCTGAGCAGGATCGTGTCGATGCCGGCGAACACGGCGTTGAAGTCCTGCTTCAGCTCGTCGTCCCAGGCGCTCTCGTCACCCCATTCCCAGAGCTGCCAGGCATGATCCTCATTGGCGCCGACAAAGCCATCGACCGACATCTGCATTTGAAGGATCAGCTTTTTCATCGTTACTCTCCTTCGGTTTGTGCCGGCTTAAAGCGGGCGCCCAGTGAGCCGTCGCGACCAGCGTTATATGGTTTACATTTGGAACCATTGACACAGGACGAAAACGGCATCAATAGTAAATTGCTTTAAAAATGGAACCATAGATGTCGACGCGCGAAAGATCCGGCTGCCCGATCAACCTGTCGCTCGAATTGCTCGGCGACCGCTGGACTCTGCTCATCATCCGCGACCTGGTCTTCGCCGGGAAAAGGCACTTTCGTGAATTCCTGCAGTCCGACGAGGGCATCTCGTCGCGCACGCTGGCCGAGCGGCTGCAGACCCTTCAGGACGAAGGCATCCTCACCCGCAGCGAGGACCCGACACATGGCCTGAAGACAGTCTATCGGCTGACCGAGGCCGGCATCGACCTGCTGCCCGTGCTGGCCACGCTTGGCGCCTGGGGAAGCAAGCACCGCAAGGCCGACGATCATCTGGCGCGGGTCGCCGACGAGCTGGCGGCGGGCGGCGAGCCCGCTCTGGAGGCCATGAAGGCGGCGTTGCGGGCTGAGCATATCGTCTAGGCGGTCGCAGTTCCGGACCTGAGAAAAGTAGCACTGCTGCGGATGAGCTCCAAGAAACCACCTCTTGCTTGACAACAATCCCCCTTTGTTCTCTATTTGTTCGTGTCTATCAGCAACTGCGGATGTGCCTTCGGGATGGAAACCACAGCCACCATCCTGCATGCCGATCTCGACGCCTTCTATGCCTCGGTCGAGCAGTTGCTCGACCCGTCGCTGCGCGGCAAGCCGATCGCGGTCGGTGGCGGTGTCGTGCTCGCCGCCTCCTATGAGGCGCGCGCCTTCGGCGTGCGCGGCGGCATGCCGGGGCGCAAGGCGCGCGAGCTCTGCCCGCAGCTGATCTTCGTCGGCGGCAATTTCAGCCACTACCAGCGGCTGGGCGACGCGGCGATCAAGGTGCTCGACGATTTCACGCCGCTGGTCGAGCGCATCTCCATCGACGAGGCCTTTGCCGATGTCGCCGGCTGCACGCATCTGTTCGGCTCCCCACAAGAGATCGCAACGATCGTCCGTCGCCGGGTACGCGCCGAACTTGGCCTGCCGATCTCGATCGGCGTCGCCCGCACCAAGCACCTGGCCAAGATCGCCTCGCAGGTCGCCAAGCCCGACGGGCTGGTGATCGTCGAGCCCGGCACCGAGATCGCCTTCCTGCATGATCTGCCGGTCGGGCTGATGTGGGGCGTCGGCCCGGCGACCAGGGCGCGGCTGGCCGAAATCGGCGTCGAGACAATCGGTGAACTGGCCAGGACACATCGCGGCGCGCTGACGCGGCTGCTCGGTCCCGCCGCCGGCGAAAAGCTCGCTGCCCTGTCGTGGGACCGCGACCCGCGCAAACTGGAGACGAAGCGGCGCGCGCATTCCGCCGGCGCGCAATCGGCGCTTGGCCAAAAACCTGCCGTGGAGCGGGTCATCGTGCCCACGCTGCTGCATCTGGCCGACCGTGTCGCCAGCCGGTTGCGCGCCAAGGCTAGGCCCGGGCGCACGGTGACCGTGCGCGTGCGCTTTGCCGATCTGAGCGCCGTCACGCGCTCGATCACGCTTGACCAGCCGATCTCGGCGACAACCATGCTGGCCGAGATCGCCGGCGATCTGGTGCGCGGCGTGCTCGCCGACCACCCGCGCGAGAAGCTGATTTCTCTGCTGGCGATCTCGGTCTCGCATCTCGAGGAAAGCTTCGAGCTGCAGCTCGAACTGCCGCTCGGCCTCGTCGACGACAAGCGCCGCCCGGGCTCGAGGAAAGGCCTGGCGCGCTTCGATGCCGACCGCGCCATCGACAAGATCCGAGAACGCTTCGGCAAACAGGCGGTCGGCTACGGCACGGTGGCGCTGGAAGCGGCGCGTTCGGTGCCCGATGAGTTCAGGGAACTGGCGGAGAAAGATTTGTGAGTAGGGAACGGCGAGGCATCATTCCGTCTCTTCGCCGTCCCAGTAACGCCTCACCGCTGCCATATCGAAAATGCCGTCGCGCCGGCGCAGGGCGTCGACAGCCATCTTGTTGGAATCAGGATAGACGCAGACCTCATTGGGATTTTTCTCGCCGATCATCAAATAGCGGCATGGTCCGCTACCGCTGTTGAGGAAGGAATGTCCGACTGCCAGGCCGGCCGGAAAGCAGACATAGTCGCCGGCTTTCATCTCGTGGCGCTCCTCGCCAAGCAGCAGCGTCACCTGCCCTTCCAGGATCAGCGCATGCTCCTCTTCCCCCATGTGGATGGGCCGGGGCGCCTGGCGCATGCCGGGCGCCGGCGCCTCGATCAGCATGCCGACATGATAGTCGGACCGCCCCAAGGCGGCATAGGTGAGGTGTTTGGACTGACCACCGAACCGCACCCCCTCGCCTTCCTGTTTCCATTCAAGAGAATCGCTGGCGATCGGCGGGATCGGCGCGGCCGGGGGTCTGGTGACACCGGCCGTCACATCCGACGGCAACGGATCGCCGGCGGCAAGGCCGGTGTCCTCGCCATCCCAGTAGCTTCGGGTCGCCGCGAGATCAAAGATCGCGCGGCTGCCCAGCGCGCGCACCAGAACCTTGTTGGAGGCGGTGTAGACGACGACCTCGTTCGGGTTGCGCTCGCCGACGATGACATAGCGGCACGGCGCGTCGCTGGTGTTGATGAGGCAATGCCCCGCCGCCGCACCCGCCGGAAAGCAGATATAATCGCCGGCCTTCATGGCATAGGCGGCGTCGCCGACATAAGTGGTAAGCGTTCCTTCGAGGATGAAGACATGCTCTTCCTCGAGAATGTGGTAATGCTTCGGCGAGCTCTGCTTGCCCGCCGGCAACTCCTCGATCGCCACGCCGACATGGTGGTTTTCGCCCAGCGCGGCCAGCGACAAATGCCGGTAGCGCACGCTGAAGCGTGGCACGACGGACCAATCCGTCCATGACACCTCATCCGATGCGAATGGCACGGGCGGTTTCGCTTCGTCTGCCATCAGGCCTCC
Source organism: Mesorhizobium sp. M0047 (assembly GCF_040323315.1). Taxonomy (NCBI): domain Bacteria; kingdom Pseudomonadati; phylum Pseudomonadota; class Alphaproteobacteria; order Hyphomicrobiales; family Phyllobacteriaceae; genus Mesorhizobium; species Mesorhizobium sp. M0047. Next base: position 120,551 of record NZ_JAMYUW010000008.1, read on the forward strand.
TGATCCTGTCGCCCTGCCCTCGTCGCGACAGAACAAAGCTGCCAGCTTCCGGCATCATCGCCAAGCGGTGTTCGCCACACTCCTGACAAAGCCGGACAGAAGCTGCCCGTTTAACCCCTGATCGCCTTGCCGGCTTGCTGCAGCAGCTCGAACGCGGCGAAGCGCTTGGCATGCCAGCCGGCCAGCGTAGCGTCGGGATGATAGACCTCGCCGAGTTCCGACATGCCGGCCATGGCCGCCGCGACATCCTTGTAGGTTCCCGCTGCGACAGCGCCCAGCATCGCCGAGCCGAGCAGCACCGGCTCCGGCGAGGTCGACGCGACCACCACCATGCCAGTCGTGTCGGCCAGCAGCTGGCGCACCAGCGGGCTTTGGCCAGCGCCGCCGCTGACGACGATGGTGTCCACCGGGATGCCTTTCTCATGCTCGGCCCGCACGATCTGGCGCGCGCCGTAGCCGAGCCCGCAAACGCCGGCGACATAGAGCCCGACCAGGCTGTCGAGACTGGTGTCGAGATCGAGCCCGGCAAGCAGCGCACGCGCGTCCGGATTGGCGAAGGGCGCGCGGTTGCCGAGGAATTCCGGCACGACGTGGATGCCGCCGACCAGGGCCGGCGTCGCCGCGGCGCCGTTGCGGCTTTGCGCCTGCAGAGACAGCCAGGCGCTGAGGCTGAGGCCGTCGGCCTGCGCCCTCGCCGCAGCTTCGCCGCTTGCCGGGTGCATGCGCACCAGATGGTCGATGGCCGCACCCGCCGCCGATTGGCCGCCCTCGTTCAGCCACAGGCCCGGCACCATGGCCGAGAAATACGGACCCCAGACGCCGTCGACGAAGGCCGGTTCGGCGGTCGACGACATGGTGCAGGCCGAGGTGCCGAAGACATAGGCCATGCGCGACAGAACGCTGCCGAACGCGCCGCGCGCGCCGACCGTGCCGACGCCGCCGGCATGCGCGTCGATCAGGCCTGCCGCCACCGCGGTACCGCCGATGAGCCCAAGGTCTGCTGCTGCCTGCGCGGTCAGTCCACCGCCGAGTGCGGCACCTGCCGGTACGATCTCGGTGCCGATGCGGGCGAACCCCTCATCGGCAAGCGCGCCGAGGCCGATCTTGCGGAAATAGGCGTCGTCCCAGCGGCTCTCATGCGCCAGATACGTCCATTTGCAGGTCACCGTGCAGACTGAGCGCGCAAGGCTGCCGGTCGCCCGCCAGGTGAGGAAGTCGGCCAGGTCCAGGAACTGCCATGCGGCATTGAAGGTGGCGGGCAGGTTTTCGGCCAGCCACAGGAGTTTCGGCGTTTCCATCTCCGGCGAGATGACTCCGCCGACATAGTTCAGCACCGCCTCGCCGCTGCGGTTGATGCGGCGCGTCTGCTCGACCGCGCGATGATCCATCCAGACGATGATGTTGCGTTCGGCATTGCCGGACGGGCCAACCGGCAACGGCACGCCGCCCTCGCCCAGCACCACCAGCGAACAGGTGGCATCGAAGCCGATGCCGTCGATCGCCTCGGGCGCTACGCCCGATTGCGCGACGGCCGCGCGGACGACGATGCACACCGCCCGCCAGATGTCATTGCTCGACTGCTCGACAATGTCGCCGGCCTCGCGCCAGACCTCGATATCCTGCTTGGCCGAGGCAAGCAGGTTTCCGGATCGGTCGAACACCCCGGCCCGCGCGCTGCCGGTGCCGACATCGATGCCGAGATAGTGGGGCATGGGGGAGAAACCTTTGGTTTAGCGAATAGCGAATAGCGAATAGCGAATAGGTAAGTCGTCGATTCTCAAGCGGACGCCACCCCTATTCGCTACTCACTTAGAGATCATTGCTCTGCGGCAAAATCACCAGATCCCGGATCGTCACGTTTCTTGGCCGGGTCAGCATGAACATGACGGCCTCGGCCACTTCGCGCGGCTGCATCAGGCCGCCTGCGGCGAGCTCTTCCTCTAGCTTGGCCTTCGGCCAGTCGTCGACCAGTGCCGTCACCACTGGGCCCGGCGCCACCGCACCGACGCGCAGCCCGTGCTTGGCGACCTGCCGACGCACGGTATGGACGAAGGCCTGCACGGCGTGTTTGGAGGCCGTGTAGATCGGCTCCCAGACCACAGGGACCAGCCCGGCGATCGAACTGGTGACGATGATGTCGCCGGTCTTTCGTTCGATCATGTGCGGCAGCACCGCCTGTATCGAACGGAAGCAGGCATTGATGTTGAGGTTGAGCATGCGATCCCAGACGTCGGGATCGCCGGTCGCCACCTCGCCGCCGACATAGGCGCCGGCATTGGCATGGAAGATGTCGAGCTGGCCGGCCTTCTCCATGATCCGCGGCATCATGGTGACGACGCTTGCGGGCTGCACCAGGTCGATCACCAGCGGGATCGCCTTGGGGCCAAGCTCGGCGCACAGTTTGTTCAGCGTCGCCTCGGCGCGGTCGACCAGCACCACGGTGGCGCCGGCCGCCAGCATATGCCTGGCGCATTCGAGACCGATGCCTGATGCCGCGCCGGTGACGGCGGCAACTTTTCCGGACAGTTCTTCGCTCATGTCTTGCTTCCTGTTGATGGGTTCAGGCCCGGCCATGCGAGACACGCGAGCGGCGTGCCAGCGAGTCGACGATGACTGCAATGGCAAGCACGGCGCCGGTGATCATGTACCGAAGCGACGAGGACAGATCGAGCAGCGTCAGGCCGCTGGCGATCGACTGGATGACGATGATGCCGAGCAGTGCCGAATAGGCGCTGCCGCGGCCGCCGAACAGGCTGGTGCCGCCGATGACGGCCGCCGCGATGGCGTTGAGGTTGACGTCGCCGGTGCCTGCCTGCTGGCTGGCCGAGGCAAGGCGGGCCGCCGACAGCACGCCGCCGAAAGCCGCAAGCATCGAGCACAGCACGAAGGCGCTCGAATAGATCAGCCGCACATTGATGCCGGCGCGCCGTGCCGCCTCGCGGTTGCCGCCGACCGCCGACATCGAACGGCCCCATTTCGTCCGCGTCAGCGCGTAATGCATTGATATGACAAGGCCGACGAACAGACCGAACATCCACGGAATGCCGCGCGCCTGGTTGAGATAGAAGACGATGAGTTCGAGAATGACCGTGATGACGACCGCGCGCGTGATGAGACCGCTCGTCGAACGCGCGGACAGATTGGCGGCGCGGCGGCGCGCAACGGTGCGCAGGCCGGTGATCAGCATGACGATGCCGGGAACGGCCGCCAGCCCGAACGACAAGAATTTAGGCATCACCAGCAGCTGGCCGAAATTCACCAGGTTCGAGCCGTAAGGCAGGTTGATCGAACCGGTCGAGCCGAGGATGTAGAGCTGCAGTCCAAGCACCGCTAGCAGGCCGGCCAATGTCGAGACGAAGCTCGGCATGCCGAGCCGGTTGAACAGCAGCGCATAGAGCGCGCCGATGAAGCCGCCGACGGCGATAGCGGCGAGAATGGCGAGCGCCACCGGCCAGCCCTGGTTGACCCACAGCGTGCCGACCATCGCCGAGGCAAAGCCGCTGATCGAACCGACCGACAGGTCGATCTCGCCAACCATCAAAACGCAGACGATGCCGAGCGAGATGACGCCGACTGTCGAGCAATCGAACAGCAGGTTGACCAAATTGCTGCTCGACAGGAAGATAGGGTTGATGCTGGCGAACACCGTCCAGATGATGACCAGCCCGACGATGACCGGCAACGAGCCGAGATCGCCGGAGCGGACCCGGTCGAAGAACCTGCGGATGGCGCCGCTTAAGCCGGCCTCGTGCTTGACGCGCACGTCGGCGCGGTCGAGCTGCGGTGCGACTGGGGCAGCTTGTTGCACGTCACGGTTCATGGGCGTGGCTCCTGGGTCTGATCCTGCCGGGGAGTTTGCTGGGACTGTCTGCGCTCGGCGCGTCGCGACACCGAATTGTTCGACGCGCCGGTGATGGCGCTGACCAGTTCCTGGTTCGAGGCATCGGGCGAGAAGATGCCGTTGTTGCGTCCGAGCCGCAGCACGACGATGCGGTCGGCGACAGCGCGCACGTCTTCCATATTGTGGCTGATGATGACGACGCCGAGGCCGCGGTCGCGCACCCGCTCGATCAGATTGAGCACTTCCGCCGTCTGCGCCACACCGAGCGCCGCCGTCGGCTCGTCAAGCAGGATAAGCTTGGGTTCGAGCAGCAGCGAGCGGGCGATCGCCACCGTCTGGCGCTGGCCGCCCGACAGTGAGGCAACGACTTCGCGGACACTGGGGATGCGCGCCGACAGCTCGTTGAGCAGCGTCCAGGCGCGGACTTCCATCGCCACCTCGTCCAGCCGCAGCGGGCTGAGTTCGCGGCCGAGGAAGATGTTGGCGACGATGTCGAGGTTCTCGCACAGCGCCAGATCCTGGAACACGGTGGCGATGCCGAGCGTCAGCGCCGCACTCGGGTCGGCCAGCGTCACCTGCTTGCCGCGATAGCTGATCGTGCCCGAGCTCGGCTGATGCACGCCGGCAAGAATCTTGACCAAGGTCGACTTGCCGGCGCCATTGTCGCCGACCAGGGCCACCACCTCGCCAGCATGGACATCGAGATCGATGTCGGTGAGCGCCGAGACGGCGCCGAAATGCTTCGAAATGCCGCGCAGGCTGAGCACCAGCTCGCCTGTCGGAACCGGTCCGTCCGGGGTGTCAATCATGCCAGAGACCTTTCAAAAACCGCTTCAAGGATTGAGCGCTGTCTGGCCACCGCGCGGGCGGCCAGACAGCGGAGCGGGCAAGGGTCGCGGTCAGTCCCCGATGCCCAGCTTCTTGCAGCCTTCCGCGTAACGATCGACGCAGAGTTCGGCCGCGGTGTTGATCTTCTTGTCGATGATCTCGGCCTTCAGGTTTTCCTGCGTCACCACCGCCGGCGTGAACAGCTGCGAGGGCGTATCGTACAGCGTCATCTCGGCCTTCGGCTTCTCGCCCGAAAGCAGCTTGATGGCGACGTTGGCGGCAGCCGCCGCCACGATCTCGCTTGGCTTGGAGATGGTGTTGTACTGGTCGCCGGCGATGATCAGCTGCAGTGCCGCGATCGTCGCGTCATTGCCGGTCACCGGCGGCACCGGATCGACGCCGGCGGCCTTGAAGGCCGCGATGGCGCCGCCACCGGTGCCGTCATTGGCCGCGACGACGCCGAGGATCTTCGGACCGAAGCGGGTGATCTGGCCGCCGGCCCATTGCTGCGCCTTCGGCGGAGCCCATTCCGGCGTATCGTATTCGGCCAGGATTTGGTAGCCGCTGTTGTCGAGACCTTCGTGGATGCCCTTCTTGATCAGGCCGGCCGCCGCGTCGGTCGGCGAGCCGTTGATCTGCAGCACGCCGCCGGTCGCCGGATCGACCTTGAGCGCCTTCAGGTGCTCGACCAGCGAGTCGGCGATGGCCTTGCCGATGCCTTCATTGTTGAACGAGACATAGAAGTCGGCCGGTGCTGTCGGGATCGGCCGGTCATAGGCGATGACCTTGATGCCCTGGCTCTGCGCCAGCTTGACCAGCGAGGCGGCGGCGGTTGAGTCGACCGGGTCGAGCACGATCGCCTTGGCGCCTTGCGAGATCACCGAGTTGAACTGCTGCTGCTGGCGCGAGGCGTCGGCATCGGCGTTCTGGTAGAGCACCTTGCAGCCAGGGCACAGCTTCTTCATCTCGGCGGCGAAGCCGGGATAATCATGCTGCTCGTAGCGGGTCGAGGCCTGGTCGGGCATCAGGAAGGCCACGGTGGCGTCGGTGACCGGCTCGGCAAAGGCAGCCGTGCCACCGAGGAGAGAGAGTGCGAGCGCTGCCGCACCGGTCGATTTCCAAGCAAATCTGGTCATTCGAATGTCTCCGTTTCAAAAATGGTTTCACGAAACCTGATCGCCACATGGCGCCAAGCTTGACTTCAAGTCCGACTGTTGCGAGGAGTGCGACCCGCGCCCCTCTGGCGGATCTGCTCGATCCCCAGCCAGCCGTTAACGCATCCTCCTGGGCATGATCGAAGACGATCAGCCACAGTTGCTGGATTTCAGGACAAGCGATCTCCAGCACGGGACGCCTCGAGCGCATCCCGCGTCATTCCTTCCCTAAGTCTCGGCTCCTCCCGGTTCCTCCCTGTTAGGCGGCAATCTCCGCATTGATGTTTTCCGCCAGCAATATCCGGAAACGCGAAGGCGACATGCCCTTCTGCGCCAGGAACCGGCGGTTGAAGTTCGAGATATTGTTGTAGCCAGCGGCGTAGCAGATCTCGGTGATCGACATCTGGCCCTCGCTCATCAACAGCTGGCAGGCGAGGTTGATGCGCAGCCGGTTGACATATTCCACCAGCGCCATGCCGGTGTGGCGACGGAAGCTGCGCGAAAATGCGCTGGGGCTACGCCCGGCGATTTCGGCAAGGTCGCCTTCGCTGAACGGCTCGGTCAAATGACCATTGATGTAGGCCAGCGCCTTGTTGATGCCTGCCGACATGAAACCTGACGGATCGGGAAGATAACCGGCGCTGGTCAGGGTGCGCACATCGCTGGCACGGCTCAGGATATCGAGCACGCCCATGAACAGCGAGAGGCGGCGCACGCCCTGCGCCTCGACCAGTTCGGCAAGCAGCGGCGCGGCAAGCTCGGCCGTCGCCGGCGAGAACAGCGCGCCGCGACGGCTGATTTCCAGGATACCGGCGCAGGCGGCAAGTTCGGGAAGGGCCGCCGTCGATTCGGCGATGAATGCTTCCGAGAACTGGACGACACGTCCGCGCAGCGGCACAGTTTCGCCCGGCGGTACGTCGCTAACCCAGTTGTGCGGCAGATTGGGGCCGGTGAGCACTAGATTGCCCGGCTCGAACTCGCCGATAAAGTCGCCGACGAAGTAGCGGCCGGTGGTGGCGACAACCAGGTGGATCTCGTATTCAGGATGGAAGTGCCAACGCACGGTGCGGAAGGGATAGCCGTGAGCCCACGCCTTGAACGACTCACCGCGTCTGATCTGGACGACTTCCAAGTCCGGATTCATGCCCGTTCCTCCCGGCACCGGTCCAGTCATGCGACCAGTTACAGCGCCCTCTCCGCAGGCCGCGTATGCCGCTCTCTGCAGTGATCAAAGCTTAGGCGGCAATCCCTGCCGCCGCCACCACGGTCTGTCCATCTGACCGATACTTTTTTGACGTTTTTGTGGTCAAAGAGAACGGCTGTCGGGAAAGATGGCTCCGGCTGCAAAGCGCCAAGGAACCCGGAGCCCATGGTTGGGCGGTTTCTTCGAACCATTGGCAACGCCCGAGCGGCCATGCGTCGTCGTCAGCTCACCTCGTGCAGCGCACCATTCGCTACCGCTGCCGGCGGCGACGCCATATCCGGCACAAGTATGTCGTTGCGGCGCGCGAAGGTGACCAGGGTGGCCCGCACCGTCTCCGCATCGATCTCACCGGCGATGCCGGCCCTGCAAGCGTTGAGCGCGACGGCATGGGCGCCATTGCGGCTGGCGGCCGGCCAATCCTGCAGCAGGGCATAGGCTTCCATCACGCTGTCGATCTTCCTCGGAAAACCCACTCCGACCAGAAGGGTGACCGGTTCCTTGAACTGCCCATGATTCATGGCTCGTGCCTCCTCTCGATTGTGCAGGACCTGCGGCGGACCGAAGACCGAAGAGCGCTGCCCGCCGGGGCTAGGGTGGGTGGGGCTGGACGTCTTGTATCGAGGATTGAATAGCCGTTTCGGTGCCGCCGATCGCGCCCGGATCGCCGCCCAGTTCGGTCCTGGCAAGCTCGATCCGGTCAGTTCGAGCTTGGCCGGCCCGACACTGGCCGCGCCGAGCGACGGAACGCATCGGCCCGGCGCCGGCAGCGCCCTGTGCGCCTTCACCAGCGCCTCCAGCCAAGCGACGACGGCAGGCGGAGACGGATTGCGGCCATCAAGCCAGGATGCGACCTCGCTTTGCGGACGGCCAAGTTCGGCCGCCAGGTCGCCCGCCTCCCATCTCAGTATTTTCAGGCATTCACGCAACCGGCCCGCAATCACATCTCCACCTCCACAACAGCAAATGTTTTCCGTCGCATGCAACAGGACGAAGATCGCTAAACAGCGCTCGCCAGTTCAGCCGCCGGCGGACGCCTTGGCAGCGGCCGACACCTGCTGCGCGGCAAGGAACATCAGCGTCGACGCCGCGGTACGCCGGTTCCAGCCGGCGGCTTCGGCCATGTCGAGCAGCCCCGCCAGCAGCGGCTGCAGTGCGCTCCTGCATTCAGTCTCGTAGGCCAGGAATTCCTTTGCCTGATGCGTCGGCGCCGGTACGGCTCCGAGGCCAGCCATTGCATCCATGTATACCTCCACTTTTTTCCGACTGATGCCCGCTCCCCGTGGGGAGCGGGCGGATTGGCCGCGACCTCAGAAGTCCATACCGGCGCCGGCCGGCATGGCCGGGGTGGCGGCTTCCTTCTTCGGCTTCTCGGCTACCATCGCTTCGGTCGTCACGAGCAGGCCGGCGACTGATGCCGCGTCCTGAAGAGCTGCGCGTACCACTTTCGCCGGGTCGATCACGCCCTGGCTGTAGAGATCGCCGAATTCGTTGGTCTGGGCGTTCCAACCCCAGCCGAACTCGTTCCTCTCGCGCAGCTTGCCGACGATGATCGACCCCTCCGCGCCTGCATTCTCGGCGATCTGGCGGACCGGCGTTTCTATGGCGCGGCGAACGATCTCGACCCCGGTTCGCTGGTCCGCATTGTCGGTCTGCACAGCATCTAGCGCCTTGGCGGCCCTCAGCAACGCGACGCCGCCGCCGGGCAGCACGCCCTCCTCCACCGCAGCGCGGGTCGCGTGCAGTGCGTCGTCGACGCGATCCTTGCGCTCCTTGACCTCGACCTCGGTCGAGCCGCCGACCCGGATCACCGCGACGCCGCCGGCGAGCTTGGCCAGCCGCTCCTGCAGCTTCTCGCGGTCGTAGTCGGAAGTGGTCTCCTCGATCTGAGCCTTGATCTGGGCAATGCGGCCCTGGATCTCTTCCTTGCGCCCGACACCATCGACAATGGTGGTGTTCTCCTTCTCGATCACCACCTTCTTGGCGCGACCAAGCATCTGCAGCGTGACATTCTCCAGCTTGATGCCGAGATCCTCGCTGATCGCGGTGCCGCCGGTGAGAATGGCGATGTCTTCCAGCATGGCCTTGCGGCGGTCGCCGAAGCCTGGCGCCTTGACGGCCGCGACCTTCAGGCCGCCGCGCAGCTTGTTGACGACCAGCGTCGCCAGCGCCTCGCCCTCGACGTCCTCGGCGATGATCAGCAGCGGCTTGGAAGACTGCACCGCGGCTTCGAGCACGGGCAGCATCGCCTGCAGGTTGGAGAGCTTCTTCTCGTGGATCAGCACATAGGGCTCCTCGAGCTCCACGCGCATCTTGTCCTGGTTGGTGATGAAATAGGGCGAGAGATAGCCGCGGTCGAACTGCATGCCTTCGACAACTTCGAGTTCAGTCTCGGCGGTCTTGGCTTCCTCGACCGTGATCACCCCTTCATTGCCGACCTTTTCCATCGCCTGGGCGAGGAAGCGGCCGATCTCGGCATCGCCATTGGCCGAGATGGTGCCGACCTGCGCGATTTCGTCGTTCCTGGTCACGTTGCGGGCATTGGCCTTCAGCTCGGCGACGATCGCGTCGACCGCCTTGTCGATGCCGCGCTTCAAATCCATCGGGTTCATGCCGGCGGCAACGGCCTTCGCGCCTTCCTGGACGATGGCCTGCGCCAGAACGGTCGCCGTCGTGGTGCCGTCGCCGGCAATGTCGCTGGTCTTGGAGGCCACCTCACGCACCATCTGCGCGCCCATGTTCTCGAACTTGTCCTCAAGCTCGATCTCCTTGGCGACAGTGACGCCGTCCTTGGTGATGCGCGGCGCGCCGAATGACTTGTCGATGACGACGTTGCGCCCCTTGGGGCCGAGTGTCACCTTCACCGCGTTGGCGAGGATGTCGACGCCGCGCAGCATCTTCTCGCGCGCTTCGGTATGGAATTTCACCTCTTTGGCAGCCATTGGATCACTCCTTCATCTAGGCAGCATTCGTTGACCGGTTGGATCTGGAAGAAGCCGTCATGCAGCCTTCTTCACTTGCTCGGCCTGCTCGATCACGCCCATCACGTCGCTTTCCTTCATGATGAGCAAATCCTGGCCGTCGAGCCGGATCTCGGTGCCCGACCATTTGCCGAACAGGATGCGGTCGCCGACCTTGACGTCGAGTTCGGTCAGCTTGCCGCTGTCGTCGCGCGCGCCGGGACCCGTGGCGAGCACCTCGCCTTCCTGCGGCTTTTCCTTGGCGGTGTCAGGAATGATGATGCCGCCCGCCGTCTTTTCCTCGGCTTCGACGCGGCGGACCAGAATACGGTCATGCAATGGACGGAACGCCATTTCGTTCTCCTTTTGGACAAACAAATTTCTACGGCTCCTCCGCGCCGGACCGACCATATCGGACCGGCACGGGGACGCTGCGACCCTTTGCAGCATCGCGCGCGCATATCGAGCTAGTTTGCCGGTTTGCGGTTTCAAGAGCCCGGCCAAAAAAATTTGGCACTCGGGCACTGCGAGTGCCAAAAGCCTGTTAACGCAGGCTTATTCCGCGAGGACGCCCTTATTCCGCGAGGACGGGCCGCCGCTTGAATCTTCCGCCACCACCCAACAAATTATCTCCCCGCCGGCGCCATCGCGGGCGCCGGAACCGCTTACCCTCCTAAGGAGTTGTTCGCAGACGGAGCATATCGATGGAACGACAGACTTATTCACCGATCACTTCCACCCCGGCCGCCGAAACATCCGACCACGCGTTTGACCGCCTGCTCCAGCCGGCCAGCCACTTCAACCATCCCGAAGAGGTGCTGAGCGACGACACGCTCGACCTGTGGGAAAAGCGTGCCATCCTGTCTTCCTGGGCGTCGGATGCCTGCGCCGTCTATTCCATGCCGGCACTGCGCCAACCGCCGGGCGCCAGCCAACCAGTGTCGTTCGACCAGATCATGGACGCGCTGTTCAAGCTCGACGGCGACGCCTCGGCGCCACCTCATGAGCCCGGCGAGTTCCCTCATCTCTTCGACAGGCTGGGCGCCTGATATCCGACAGAAAGGAGAAACGAATGGTCGCAAGCGTCAGCAAGGAATTCCGCCTCCAGATGGAAGGCTATGGCCTGACCACGGCAGAGATTCACTATCGCCTGCCCGACCATCCGAGCTTGCTTCAGCTCTATGTCTGGCAGGACTACGACCTTGCCCCCGACTTTCCCGAACTCCACGGGTTTTTATCCTACTGGGAGCGCGAACTCGAGGGTCCGCTGCATTCGGTTCGGGTGGCCCACCACCGGCTGATCCGGCCTTCGGAATGGCGAGCCATCGACGGCATCATCGCCATCCAGTAAGCGATTCGCACGGCTCGAGCGCCGCGCTCACCGGGAGCCGATAAACGACCTCAGCATCGCCGCGCGAGCGTCCCGGCCCGAGGCTTCGCTCTATGCTCAGATCACTTGGATTATCGACAGCCAATGACTGAGCATGGCGTGGCCAAGGAATCGGCTTCAAAGATTCGTCGCCTTCATGACTTAAGCAACTACAAGTTACTGATGAATTATATTGGACAAGCGATTTTGGTGGCGGGATAACTATTTTTTCCCGGCACTCCACTTCAACCATTGCTTAACTGCCGTGCTTCATTCTGTGTATTGCACCCAAGGCATGTGAAATTCAAGGATCGCTCGATGCAGATCACCTCGGACCTCACCTTCACCATACAGAAGCTGATGTCGGCCAGAAGCGGTTTTGCCGGCGCCGGCCAGCCGACCTTGGTCAAAGCGGGCACAGCGCTGCGGACCGAGGACCCGGTCATTCGTCCGGGCGCGACCGGCAACGAGGACGGCATCGAATACGATCCGTTCAGCGGCTTCGGCCAGACCTCCAAGACCGATGTGCCGGCGACTTCGTCCATCGGAGCGGCTTCTACGACTATGGCGGACGACCCCTATATGCTGGCCGGCAAGGCCAATTATGGCGAACTCTATGCCGAGTATACGCGCTTCATTATCTCGATGGTCGAGGCGGACCGCCGGCACGAAGACTCCACCGTTGCCCGCTATTTCATCCCTGCCGGCGAGACGCGGGAAACGGTGATGGCAATGGACGAGCATGACTATATTTGGGCTGTCGAGGACGAGATGGGGGCCGCCGCCGACCGCAGCCCGCAGGCGCAGGCGTACAAGGCGATCAGCAACCAAAGCCTTAGCTACGCCGACGCAAGCAGGATGACTTCCGATTCATTGTTCAGCCTGCAGAAGGCATTGCCGGCTCTGAACGCGGCGTTGGCGCGCATCAGTCCCGAGGTCGTTGAGGCGCGTCTGCAAAGTATCGGCGACGACCCGAAGCGCCAACGTCTCGCACAACAGATTGCCAAGAACGATATTCTCTCCGCCAAGATCGACCTACGCTACGTCGACAGGATCATCAAAGGTATCGAGAGTGGCTTCAACAAGATTGATGGCGATATCCTGGTGAAGAATGACCAAGGCCAGTACCATCTTGGTGATTTCTCGATCTCGTTCAAGGGCGAGACGATGCTGACCTCCAAGGACACATTCAAAGCGTTCACGGGCTGAGTCGCGGCGCCCGTCGCCTCGGCGTGAAATCTCCATGGGCCTTGGCCGCAAGCCGAAATAGTCGGTTTCGGTTGAGCGATGGGGCGGGAGCCAAATCTCACCGCCGATTGACACCCAAACATCATTGAGCAGACCCAAAATACTTGGTCCGCAGATCATCGATCTCGCCCGCATCATGAGCGCCAAGCACTTCTATCGTCAGGGGGCGGGTCAGGAGGCTCTGTCGCGGAAGCGCGAAGCCGTACTTGTCAGGTTCGAACAGTGGCCCTACCACCTTCACCGGTAGACCGGGGTGGGTATAGGCGTGGTATTCGAGAACGGGGGCATCGGCGATGATTGCAGCGACGTCGCCATTCACAAGACCCTCGACGGCGCGATCGAGCCCAGCGTAGGTGAGGGTTTGCAGCCCCTGTTGCCGAGCAAAATCCTCCTCGACGGTGCCCGTCAGCACACCGACCGGCCTGTCGGTCAGATCGGCGAGGCCATTGATCTTGTTTGTGAGAGAAAGGGTGGTCATCACGCTCGTCACCGACGAGGTGACATAGGCAAGGACAGCGATACCACAGGCCAGCCATAGCCCCTGCCAGATACGGCCGACCCAGCCGAACAGGTTCTTTCGCGAAGGCGACTTGCCGGATGTCGCGACAGACATCACCGTATAGAAGCTCTCGGCAAAGCCGTCGCGCCACCGCTTGGGAAAAGCCTCGTCGAACTGGCGATCGAAGAAGGTGAGCAGGACCGTGACAGCCAGGATGATCAAGGCGATCCAGGCATAGGCTTTCAGGAAGCCGGCATCGCTAAGACCCGCGATCAGGTTGCCGAAGCCCTTTCCCTGATCCGTGCTGATCATGATCCGCATGCCGCCGTCGAACCAGGGCTGGGTGAAGTCGAGCAGTTCGGCGCGGGATTGATTGATCGTCAAATTTGTGACCGCTACGTCGACTTTGCCGGAAGCGGTCGCCACAACCAGATCGCGAATGGTGTCGAACTGGACGTAGCGATACTGGCGGCCGAGTTTAGCCGCGAGGCCCTCCCAAAGATTGATCGCCATGCCGGTGAACTGCCCCTTATCTTTCATGACGAAGGGAGGGTTGACAAAGAGGCCGACGTTCAAGGGCTCGGAAGGCTGTTGCGCCTCGGCTGCAACTTGCGGCCACAACAACATCAGGAACAGAATGAAGGAGCCGGCTAGCCTGCACCAGGTCCGCATGGCAATCCTTTCCTTGTTGGCATCTCAACCCGGTCGAGGAAGGCAAGGGAATTTCGCCAGAAACCGGAAAGCCTGGCGCGTCCATGGAAGAGCGGCGACCGGCCCTCGCGCGTTGTTGCCGGCCAAGTGCAGAACAGTCCGATCGGCTGTTTTGCGGCATGCGGCAGTTCGGAAAACAACCTGTCGTGCCGGCAGCTTTTCTTTCGGATGCATGCAACGGCCTGGCCAGTAACGAAAACAGGCTTTACAACACATCAGGCCATGCCCTATCCAAAAAGAAGTCATTCAGTGATACGCCATTTTCATTTTGGTATGGATTTGAAACAACAAGGCGATATATTTGCGAAGCGATATGGATTACAGAAATAAGTTATATTCATATGTTACCATGATTTTCTGATAACGTCATTTCAGTATCTGCTAAGACATCATCACGAATTCCAGACTATTTTCCATATTATTAAGCATTTGCAAAATTCAACCCGCGCTATGGCGCTTTTTTCTTGCCACAGGCCGACTTCGGATGCAGCTTTTTTTGGCAACAGCATCCGCGTCCGCGGATTGCTGCATGCTTGGGCGGACGGGCGCTAAGCATGGAAAGGTAAATCGACATCCGCTGATGCGGACTCCCGTGAGCTCGATCCTGCCCGCTCTTCTTTTGAGACTGTGGACCATCTCCATCCCAGGCTGCTCTCGGTCGTCGAGCCACACATTTGACGGAAACCCGCAGCCGCCAGCCAGTCGAGGAATGAATGATGAAATTCACAGTCTACGCGATCATCGCCACTGCCTTGGTGGCGGTCGCCGGATGCACCACCGATGACTATGATGGTTGTCGCGGAAACGGCTGCCTGGTCGATCGGCCTCAGCAAAAAAATCGGAAGATCGATGACCGGCCGCAATACGACAGGAACGGCAATCCGAACTTCGATACGCGTGGCCGCTACATCGGCTGCCATGGGCTGGGATGCAAGGTCGACGACCCTGATGATGGCGATCAAAGCATCGACGACAGGCCGCAGTACGATAAGCAAGGCAATCCGAACTTCGATACGCAGGGCAATTACCAGGGATGCCACGGCATCGGCTGCGAGGTCGACACGCCAGCCGATGACAGCCCGTCGGACGATGACGATTCCAATTGATAGGCCTCGCGGCCAACAAGGAGGCTGATTATGTCCGAATTCGACAACTATCGACGTGCCAAGATCGTTGTGATCGGCCTCGCGGGGCTTGGAATGACGCTTACGTCCGCTTTCGCAGCGAATAGCGACTGCCACGGCGTAAAGGTCGATGTGACGAAGGCGCGCGAACAAGAGTTTGGCGCTCTCGTTGCATCGGCGATGACCAACAAGGTCAAACCCGCGCAGGTGAAATTCCAAACGATTCTGGAAAGCGGGAAATGGAGCGCCGCTTATATTTCTACACCCGTGGCCGAAGACGGCATGATGTTCTTCCAGACAGTCAATGGAGAAAGGCAGTTTCGTGAAGTATGGGGCGGATATGCGGCTCCATCGGAAAAACCTGAATTGGTATCCTGGGCAAAGAAGCTCGGAGTGCCGCAAGATCTAGCAAAATGTTTTGCCGAGACAGTTACAGAACGAAGGTGATGGTCGCCGGGTATTGCCGCGAATGATTTTCAGGCCATCGATCATGCGGAAGCCGATCAAGGCGCATCGGTTCACGGAAACACAGCTCCATCTTCTTGTATTGATGGGCCGTCCCCTCACAGCGCCAGGCTCCCCTGTTCCACCTCCTCGGCATTGGGGTCGCCTGGGGCGGTCGCCCAGGCGAGTTCGACCAGCGTCACGGTCCGCCGGCCGACGCCGTCGAGCTGGCAGACGATGAGGCCTTGCTCCTCGATATAGGCCAAGAGGCGTCGGGCGCGGCGCAGCGAGTGGGAACCGTAGGCGCGGGCGATCGCCGCGTCGCTCGGGCACGGCCAGCCTTCCTTCGCCGCACGCGCGATCATCATGAATACGCCCTGCATGTCGTCGGGCAGCAGCGACGCGCGGACGGAAACGTCCTGCCAGGCGTCGTCGCCTGCCGCCATGTCGGAGCCGAGGCCGGCTCGGGCGCGCGTCAGCATGCGTCGGAACTCCGGCAGGTCGGGCACGACCGAGGCGAGGCCTTCGATGCGGCAGCGCACGACGAATTCCTGATAGAGCACCCCGATGACGCGAAAACCCGCGTCGGGCTGCGCCAGGATGGCGCGCAGCACACGATCCACGCGCTCACGGCGCTCCGCCAGGTCTTCGGCGCTGATTTGCGGCTCCACCGGCTCGGGGCGGATTTCCAGCGCTGCCGATTTGGCCGCCATCAGCTGATCGAGCAGGTCCGGCGACGCCGTCCGGCGCGGCGCGCGCACGGCCTCTGGGGGCGGGGCGGCCAGGATGATCGCGCGAGCATCCTCCAGCGCCGCCTCCGGCATCGCCATCAGCCGCGGCGTTCCGTTGCGAGGGCTGGTGTCGGTCGGGCCGATGCGAAGCCCCAGCGGACGGCGCGACAGCGCTGGCCCCAGCGCCATGAACTGCCCGCGCTCCAGGTCGCGAAACGCCTCCGCCTGGCGCCGCTCCATGCCCAGGAGATCGGCGGCGCGCGCCATGTCGATATCGAGGAAGGTGCGGCCCATGAGGAAATTGGACGCCTCGGCGGCGACGTTCTTGGCGAGCTTGGCCAGCCGCTGGGTGGCGATGATGCCGGCAAGCCCGCGCTTGCGGCCGCGGCACATCAAATTGGTCATCGCGCCAAGCGAAAGTTTGCGCGCTTCGTCCGACACCTCGCCGGCTACCGCCGGTGCGAACAGCTGCGCCTCGTCCACGACGACCAGCATCGGGTACCAGTGGTCGCGGGCGACCTCGAACAGCCCGCCGAGGAAGGCGGCGGCGCGCCGCATCTGGTTCTCGGCATCGAGCCCTTCGAGATTGAGCACGGTGGAAACGCGATGGATGCGCGCCCGCTCGCCAGCCGCCTGCAGGCCACGCTCGGTGTGCTGCTCGGCATCGATGACCAGATGGCCGTAACGGTCGCCCAGCGAGACGAAGTCGCCTTCGGGGTCGATGATGGTCTGCTGCACCCAGGGCGCGCTCTGCTCCAGGAGCCGCCGCAAGAGATGCGATTTGCCGGAGCCCGAATTGCCCTGCACCAAAAGCCGGGTGGCCAGCAATTCCTCGAGATCCAGGTTCGCCGGGGCGCCCGCTGTCGTGTGTCCCATCTCGATCGCAACGGTCATTTCGACTCAAGGCTCCTTTCGCAGACGGGCTTATCAACTGGGTCACAGCCCGTCGAGCGCGCATGGCCGCCAGTTCCGCGTTGCGCACAGCCGCCCAGACGCGATCCGTCGGGCAGACCCTGTGGATAGTAACCAGTCGTTCACCATAGGCGGGTGTTCCGATTGCAGATATCAGGCATCCGCCTAGCCTGACCTCGCATCGCGTCCCCAACGTGGTGCGTCCCAACCCCGCCCCTGGCGACCGACGTCTTCAAGTTTCTTTCACAGTATATGTCGGTCGCCAATTTCGCCTGGTCCAATCCTGTCCTGACATCATGCCGGACCGCTTTATGGCGCAAACTTTGGGTTGACCCCTTCGGACCGCGAGGCGACACTCCACCCAACGCTGCAGGTGCGAGGAGGAATTGTGATGGACGAACCCGAACGGTGGCGCCACATGTCGACGGCGCCGAGGGATGGGAGCCGGATCCTGGTCACGGTGCGCCCATCCGAACAGGGGCCGGCTGAAGTCGATCTCGCCTATTGGTCGCGCGCCGACCAGTTCGCCTCGGAAGGCTGGCGCGCATCGGACTCATCGCCCGGGCGCGTCATCGAATACGCCGAACCTGAACTGAAATGCTGGATGCCGCTGCCGACAGCCAACCTCAGCCGTGCATCCATGCCGGCGCCGTGGGAAGGCGAAGACGCCCAGCAGTTGGATGGCTCGGGGATTTGACGCTTTGACGGCTGAAGATTGGCGAAAGCGGCCAAACGGCCAATCTCCCCCCTTGTGGGGGAGATGTCCGGCAGGACAGAGGGGGGCGCCGTAGAGCGCCAGCGTTCGCCACAAACAGCTATGCCTCTTGGGTTCCGCAGGCAATTTCCAATCGCAAGCTATATCGCCGACTTTGCTTGCCCGGGCAAAAAGCTCGTCGTGGAGGTCGACGGGGTTCAGCACGGCGACGCCGATCCTGCGATGGCCGACGCCCTGAGGACGAAGCGCTTGGAACAGGATGGCTGGACCGTCCTTCGCTTCTGGAATGACGATGTCATCCGCGACATCGACAATGTCTGCCAACATATTGTCATCGCGGCAGGCTTGGCTGACATGCCCTGATATGTTGGCGGGCCAGCGCCCCCCTCTGTCCTGCCGGACATCTCCCCCACTTGGGGGGAGATTGGCTGCATCACCGTCGGCTCCTAGAGGTCACCTCAGAACAAAAACGCGGCCGTGGCGGGGTTCGGACCGGTGCGGCCGGTGGCTGAATCCATGCCCCGGATCGTCTGCAAATCCTGTGCATCCAACTCGAAATCGAAGACATCGAAATTAGCGGCGATGCGATCCCTGCGGATCGACTTTGGAATAACGATCAGCCCCTCCTGGAGATGCCAGCGAATGATCGTCTGCGCCGCGGACTTGCCATGCTTCCTGGCAATGCCGGCAATGGTCGGATCGTTCAGCAGCCGACCGCTGCCCAGCGGGCTCCAGCTTTCGATGCGGATGTCATGCCTGGCATGGAAGTCCCTGATACTGCGCTGCTGGAACTGGGGATGCAGTTCGATCTGGTTTACGACGGGCGTCACGCCGGTCTCGCCGATGATCCGCTCCAGATGGTCCTGGTTGAAATTCGAAACGCCAATCGACTTGATGCGGCTGGACTGCCTGAGCTCTACCAGCGTCTTCCAGGCCTCGACATATTTGTCCTGGCTGGGCACCGGCCAGTGGATCAGGAACAGGTCGATCTGCTCGATACCGAGCTGGTCCATCGTCTCGTCGAAGGCGCGCAGCGCCGCATCGCGCTGGTGCGCGCCGTTGCGCAGCTTGGAGGTGATGAACAGTTCGCCCCTCGGCACGCCGGCGCTGCGGATCGCCTCTCCGACCCCCTCCTCGTTCCGGTAGCCCTCGGCGGTGTCGATTAGACGATAGCCGGCCTCGATCCCCCAACCCACCACTTGCGCCGTGATGTCCTGATCGACCTGCCACACTCCAAGGCCGAGTTGGGGAATGGCGGAGCCGTCGTTCAACGCAATTTTTTCAGGCATGGTGGGCTGTTCAGGCATGGTGGGGGATCCTTTGCAAAGATGGTCCAGGCGGTTCGCCCGGTGCCCGCCCTATCTAGGTTCGATGGGGGGCGGCGGCCAGTCGGCAGGGGACAAATTTGCCACATGCGATCTGCGTCCCGATCTTTGCGTCGAAGGATACGGCCTCACCGCGGCCGGCGCACCGCCCGCACCACCCCGGCAGAGGTGCTGCCGCAGAAGAGCCGGTCGCCGCCATCGGATTCCAGCCCCGAGACGCCCATGCCGGCCGGCATGTCGAGCTTCTCCAAAACCTTGCCTGATTGCGGGTCGACGCGGCGCAAATCACTCTGGTCGCCTTCCCAGGTGGCGTGCCACAGCTCGCCATCGACCCAGGTCACACCGGTGACGAAACGGTTGGATTCGATGGTGCGCAGGATTGCCCCGGTCTCAGGGTCGATCTGGTGGATCTTGCGCTCGCGGTATTGCCCTACCCAAAGCGTCCCTTCGGCCCAGGTCAGCCCGGAATCGCCGCCGCCGCCGGGCGCCGGAATGGTCGCCAGCACCTGGCCGGTATCAGGGTCGATCTTCTGTATCAGGTCGTTGGCAAGCTGGAAGAAATGCCGGCCGTCATAGGCGGTGCCGGCATGTGCCGCGACATCGATCGAGCGCAGCGCCTGCCCGTTTGCCGGATCGAAGGCGTTCAGCTTCTCACCCGAGGCAAACCAGACATTGTTGCCGTCAAAGCTCACTCCATGCACCCTTTCCACACCGGGAAAAGGTCCGTACTCGTGCAGGACTTCGGCCGCTGAATGTCTCATGTCTTGATCCTCGATGTTGGTCGTCATCCCGCCCGTCATGTTCCAAGGTGTGTCGAGATTCAGGTCAGTCCGCGCCGAAGGCCGGCCTCACCTGAATATCAACACACCTTAGCCGTTCGACAGCGGGGACGGGAGTAACAAGGTCGTCGTGAATCCAGCCACCGGCGGCGTCATCCAGCGGCGCGCCCGCCCATGTCCGAAAAACTGCACCTTGCCCGCCTCGCCAAGCTGCTCCAGCGCCCGCTGCACGCTGCGCTGGCCGATACCAAGCGCCAGTGCCAGCGCAGAGGTCGCCCAGGCTTCGCCATCGGCAAGGAAGGCCAGTACCGCAGCGTGCCGCTCCTCGATGGGCCGCGCCAGCACCAGCACCTCGTGCTCGTGGCGCGGCGCCAGTGCGAAGCCTTGGCTGGTCGCGCCGATATCGGCCAGCCCCCGCAGTTCGACGCGCAGCCGGCCGATCTCGACCCGCAGCCGCGCCCGATGCGATTCATCGGCGTGCCTGCCGCCGAAGGCTTCGGCGATCAGTCTCGCCCGCGACACATCGCCAGGCCAGGCTTCGGCGAGTGTGCGTGCCAGCGCAAACAGCACCGGGCGCGTGGCCAGCGAGACGGTTGCTTCCTGCTGGCGCACGACATAGCGGAAGCTATCGACCACCAGCGCCGGCGACGCCTGCAACGCCTCGACGTCCTCGAGCAGCAAGGGGCGCTGCGCACCACCAGCGATCAGCCGCGCCGCCGGCGTGTCCAGCGCCAGGAAAGCACTGTCGACCTCTGCGATCAGGCCCGTAATGCCGGCCCGGTGGGCGGCATGGCGGGCCCACTCCAATGCCCTGCGCGCCCGCTTCGTTTTCAGGCGCCGCATCGCGATGCCGGCGACGGCAAGCTCGTGCGCGGCTCGCGCGGCAGGCGGCAGCGGCGCCGGGTCGAGCCCGGCCAGCACGTCTTCGGCCTCGTCGAGACGGCCGATCAAAAGCAGGCGCCGTACCTTGAGGTGGCCGGCATGCGCGGCGTTCAGCCGGTCGCCGTGCTTTTCCAGCGTTGCGCGCGCCGCGTCGAGCGCCTTGTCCGGCCATCCCAGATCACGCGACACCAGTGCGATCTCGGCCTCGGCGACGACGCATCTGGCCCGCGCCACCGCCTCTTTCGGGCCGAAGCCACGCGCGGCCCGCCGCAGCAGCGCCTTGGCGCGATCGAGATCGCCGAGCTGCGCCATGGCAATGCCGCGCAGCGCCAGCGCCGGCGGATCTTCGCGCAAGGCGACACGATCCAGCGCGCCGAGCGGGTCGCCCCCGGCCAGCGCCAGTGCCGCCGCGGTGATCAGCGAGTCCATTCAAATCCCGTCACACTTGTAACTCCCACCCCCAGCGCCCAGCGCCCTAACTTAAGTCATGGCCGCCAACCAGCAAGCCGTATCGGCAGCGGCACAACAAGGGAGAACCACGCGATGAACGACACTGTCGAGGGCACTGAGCGGATGCGCCACCCCTGCTGCGGCGGGCCGGCTCTTTCAAATCCCGTCACACTTGTAACTCCCACCCCCGCGCTTGACCGCCTTATTCTATCTCACAGCAAGCAACCACACGTCGCAACGGCGCGACAACAGACTGGCAAAGGAGACGACCAATGACCAAGCAGACCACAATGAAGACCCCGCCGATCGTTTCTAGACAGGATTGGGAAGCCGCCCGCGAACTGATGCTGGTGAAGGAGAAGGCCACGCTGCGCGCCAAGGATGCTTTGGCCGCCGAGCGCCGGCGCATGCCGTGGATGGAAGTCGACAAGGCCTATGTGTTCGAAGGCCCTAATGGCAAGGCGAGCCTGCTCGATCTGTTCGAAGGCCGCCGGCAGTTGATCGTCTACCGCGCCTTCTTCGAGCCCGGCGTGTTCGGCTGGCCGGAGCATGCCTGCCGCGGTTGTTCGCTCGGCGCCGACCAGGTCGGCCACCTCGCCCATCTCAACGCCCGCAACACCACGCTTGCCTACGCCTCGCGCGCCCCGCAGGCCGACATTGCCCGGCTGAAGCAGCGGATGGGCTGGGAGATGCCCTGGTACACCATCACCGACAGTTTCGACAAAGACTTCGGTGTCGACGAATGGCACGGCCACAACGTCTTCATCCGCGATGGCGACAAGGTGTTCCGCACCTACTTCATCAACAGCCGCGGAGACGAGGCGATGGGCACCGTCTGGAGCTATCTCGACGCGACGCCGCTTGGCCGCCAGGAGATCTGGGAGGACTCGCCCGAAGGCTATCCGCAGACCCCGCTCTACTCCTGGTGGAACTGGCACGACAATTACGACGCCGGGCCCGACAAGACATGGGAACAAGTGTCGGCCGCCGGCGAAGCCGCGTTCCGGGACAAGGACGGCCAGTAAGGATCTGGCGAGAGCTCGGCGCATGCCCCAGCTTGGGTTCCTCGCCCCGCCAAGGCGGGGAGAGGTGGCCGCGTAGCGGCCGGAGAGGGGCTTTCGTAGGGCGCTGTCCCCCCTCTCCGTGTCGGCTCCGCCGGGCCACCTCTCCCCACTCTCGTGGGGCGAGGAACCCAAGTTCTGCCCTCGGTACGGCACAACCATCAGGGAAAAAGACCATGCTCGATATCCATATAGCCACCAGTGGAGCGATCCCCGAAAACATCAATGCGTCCACCCTCAGCATCGCCGATTGGCTATGCCTTGCCGCAGCCCCGACCTTCGCCGTCATGGCGCTGCTTACCTGCATCTTCAGCGGCGATGCGGCCATGCTGTGCATGGGCTCTTCGCCGCTCACCGGAATGGCGGCGATGTATCTCCTCATGAGCGCCTTCCATCTGGCGCCTTGGCTGCGGGTGATCTCCGGCCGGCAAGCCTGATAGGTCTATCGCGCCGCCCCGAATTTTAGACACCTCACACATCGGAGAAAGACAATAAGACTGGTCAGGCTGAGAGCGCCGGGCGGCGGGATCTCCATCGGCAGCCGGGCGGACCAGCATCGCCGCCGTGTTCACGCACTACGAATCCCGGAAGCATTTCGGCAAGGTGTGCCTCGAAGTTTGAGGCGCCAGCAACTCCGACGGCGGGACGACAGGACACCCACTATCCATCAGCAGAAGCTAATTGACAGTCCAAGAGAAACGGCGCTCACTGGCTGGCACAGGTGGATCGCAGCATCAGGCGGGCGACATCGACCGCAGGCATCACCTGAAGCAAATCCCGGGAAAAAGCGCATAGCGCTTTCCCTTGAGAATTGCGCAAAACCAGGGAGGACGCCATGCCAACCGTTATCGGCCATCACAACATCACGAAAGACAGCAAGCACTGGCTCAGTTCACCCAAGCGTAAGGAGCTTTTCGGCTCGCTTGGGATCACCAACATCCGCACTTTCGTCGATCCGCAGAACCCGAAACACGTGGCCGTGATGATGGACGTTCCGGACATGGATAAGATGGCCGCTTTGATGCAGAGTAAGGCAGCAGCCGATGCGATGGCCTATGATGGCGTAGCGCCGGAGTCGCTGGTGATCCTGGTCGAAGCGAAAGGCTAGTCGCTTCGTTCGCTCCAGGGTGCGCGATTTGCAACGGTGCCGGCCGCTGCGAGCTGTTGTGCTCACGGAATTGCCCGGGCGAGCGCCGATCACGCGCCGCGCTGTCCACCTGGAAGGACGTGGCGGTGGTCGGCTCCGACCTGATATTCGAAGAGCATGGCGAGATGGAAGCGAGCGGGCTGCCGGGCGTGCTTCAATTTTTTTCCGTCAAAGGAGCGGACGCGTCCTGACGGCTCCTGTTTCCTTGCCCGGTAACAGCCTAATGCAGGTGTCGGGCATCATACAGATTGCCGCAACGAAGCGCTTCAGGTCGCGATGTCATTGACCGGCAGCCAGGGCTTGGGAAGATCAACCTCCCCAAGCCCGCTGCGCAACTCGATCTCGATGTCGCGGCAGATCTGCGAGATCGGAACATCGTTGGCATTGGCCTCGAAGGGATTGGCGCTGCTTTCGCCGACCTGGTCGAGCGACATGTAGGCCCAGCCCAGGAGCGTGCTGAACGGGATCGTCAGCCAGATCGCGATCGGGCCGAGCATGCCGCCCAGTTTGCCCATGTCGGCAAAGACCGGAACCACCCCGAACGGCAACAGAGTGCAAAAGATCATGACGAACATGGAACTGACGATGGCGTATTGCCTTGGATAGGGATTGTTCTTGATACGATCGCAGCGCGCCTGCTGATCATGGAAATCGCGGATCAGCTTGATAAGTTCGACATAGACCTGCGGAGGAATTTTTGCGTCCTTGAGCAACGCATTGACCTGGACCGACTGCATTTCCAAAAGCGCTATCGCCGGCTGAGGCGACTTCAGGACGTCCTCGGCCTGTTCGGCCAACAACGGACGCAGTTCCTCGGCGACCGAACTCGCATCCTCATGGATGCGGTAGCGACGCCGGTATTCGACATTGGCGGCCCGCGCCATGGATTCCCACGGCATCGGCCGCCGCAGGGCGAAGCGCAACGCCGTCATCCAGGCGATATGGCGGTAGATGAGCTGCTTTGCCGTCGGCGCATCGATGAAGTCCCTGCAGAAATTAGACCACAACCGGCTGCTCGCCGTAATTTGCGTAAAGGCCTGCAGCGCATCACTGCTGCGGGTGAACACCTGCGAATTCTTGAACCCGGCAACAAGCGACACGGTGGTGCCGAGCACGAGCACCACCGGCCATGGCACCGAGAAGCCGGCAATCCCCGGTAGACGGTAAGCAGCGACAGCCAGTCCGCTCACAACCACCATGTAGATGACGCTGCGCCGCGACCAGAGCCCGAAATCTATCAACTTGTAGGAACGGCCCACATACATCTCATGCCCCTCAAATCATGGACAGGTCTGGTTGCCGCGCGGCCGGAATCCGGCCGCTCTCACCGTCCCTTTACAGCTCCGAACCGCAACCCGTCCATCAAGAGCTTGACCAGCCGGCGCGAACGGTCACGCCATTCCGGCGTGTCGGGCGCCGAGTAGATGCCGGACAGCGCATGCAGCACATCGGATGCGTCGACGTCGCCGCGGATGGTGCCGTCGGCCACCGCGGCTTCGACCAGTTGCCGAAGCGCCTGCGAGACCCGGCCGGACGTGTCGGAAAACAGCGTCGAATTGGTGTTGAGCAGGATGCGCAGGCTGGTCGCCAGGCCGCGCTTGGTGGCGATGTAATCGACGAAGCGCTGCATCCACTGTTCCAGCGCGACATCGGACGGGTGTTTTTCGGCGAGCTCGCCGGCGGCCGCGCACAGCGCCTCCACCTCGCGCCGGTAGACCACTTCGACAAGGTGCTCGCGCGTCGGAAAATGTCGGTAGAGCGTGCCGATGCCGACGCCGGCCTGGCGCGCTATCTCTTCCAGCGAGGCATCGATACCGTGCTCCGCAAAGACGGCTGCCGCCACCTCGACCAGCCGGTCGCGGTTGCGCTGTGCATCGGCGCGCAACGGCTTTGCCTCGGTGCCTTCGGCCTTCTCTTCAACGATGACGGACGGCTCCACGGCCACTTTTTTCTCCACTGCCGAAATATGGGGCTTGAACCCATCCGGGTCAGCCCCCACGTAATAAACGGAGGCACCTCCGTTTTAGTGGAGCACCTTTATCATATAATCAGGGGAACCGATATGTCACGTCTGCAAAATGCCGAGCGTGTAATCTCCCCCCTCGAGGGGGAGATGTCGCCGAAGGCGACAGAGGGGGTCGGCTCGACTGGGCGCGACCTCCTGCGGCAGATGGAAGTTAGCGCTTTACGTCCGGCGACCCCCTCTGGCCTGCCGGCCATCTCCCCCTCAAGGGGGGAGATCACGCCCTTCGCGCCCTTGCCCTCGCCCGACCCAACACCAATTCATCCCCATCCGCGTCAAGCAACTGGAGCCAGACGCCCATGACCAAGACAACAATTCCCGTCCATCTCGATATCAACGGCCTCCATCACGAGTTGCAACTCGAGCCGCGAGTCACGTTGCTCGACGCCTTGCGCGACCGGCTAGGCCTGACCGGCACCAAGAAAGGCTGCGACCACGGCCAGTGCGGCGCCTGCACCGTGCATGTCGACGGCGAGCGCGTGCTGGCCTGTCTG
Organism: Mesorhizobium sp. M0047; assembly: GCF_040323315.1. NCBI lineage: Bacteria > Pseudomonadati > Pseudomonadota > Alphaproteobacteria > Hyphomicrobiales > Phyllobacteriaceae > Mesorhizobium > Mesorhizobium sp. M0047. Next base: position 146,449 of record NZ_JAMYUW010000008.1, read on the forward strand.
ATGCTGGCCGCGCAAGTCGAGGGCCGCACCGTCACCACCATAGAGGGGCTTGCACGTGAGGGCGAACCGCATCCCGTGCAGGCTGCCTTCCTCGAACAGGATGCCTTCCAGTGCGGCTATTGCACGCCAGGCCAGATCATGTCGGCGGTGGCTTGCATCCGCGAGGGCCATGCCGGCTCGGATGACGAGATCCGCGAATACATGGCCGGCAATCTCTGCCGCTGCGGTGCTTATCCGCACATTGTCGCCGCCGTTCGCCAGGCTGCATTGGAGGTCGCATCATGAGGGATTTTTCCTATCTGCGCGCCGGCTCGGTCGATGCGGCAAGACAGGCAGCCGCCCTACCCGGCGCCATGCTGTTCGCGGGCGGCACCACGCTCATCGACCTCGCCAAATGCGGCGTCGCCGAGCCCGAGACACTGGTCGACATCACCCATCTCAAGGGGCTGAACGGCATCGAGCTGAACGAGAGCGGAGCCACCATCGGCGCGCTCGCCAAGATGAGCCACGTCGCCGACCACGACGGCATCAAGAGCCGCTTCCCAGCCGTCTCGGAAGCGCTGTGGCAGGCGGCTTCCGCACAGATCCGCAACATGGCGACTATCGGCGGCAATCTGATGCAGCGCACGCGCTGTCCTTACTTCCGCGATCCGGCGAATTTCCCCGCCTGCAACAAGCGGGAACCCGGGAGCGGCTGTTCGGCCATCGGCGGTGTCACACGGGGCCATGCGGTGCTCGGCACCAGCGAAGCCTGCATCGCCATGTATCCGGGTGACCTCGCCGTGACGCTGGTCGCCTTCGACGCGATCGTGCATCTCGGCGATCGCCAGGTCCCGGCGGACGATTTTTTCCTCTTGCCCGGAACGACGCCGAACAAGGAACACGCGATCGAACCGGGCGAGATGATCACCGCCATCGAGATCCCCGGCTCGGCCTCTGCGCGGCGTTCGATCTATCTCAAGATCCGCGATCGGCAATCCTATGAGTTCGCCGCGGCGAGTGCCGCCATCGGCATCGAGTTCGAAGCCGATGGGCGCACCATCCGTGACCTGCGCGTCGCGCTAGGCGGCGTCGCGACCAAACCTTGGCGGGCGCGAGCCGTGGAGGATGCGCTGAAGGGCAAGATGCTGGAACCAGATGCGGTTCGCGCTGCCAGCCTGCTCGCGATCGAAGGCGCCGTCGACCATGGCGCCAACCATTACAAGCTTGAACTGGCGCCGCGCGTCGTCGCGCGCGCCATCCTCAAAATGGGAGAGACGGCATGACCGTTCACAACATCAGACATGGTGATGCATCCGACGGCGCGCTGGCGCAAGTCGTCGGCGGCCGGCTGTCGCGCGTCGACGGCCCGGCCAAGATCACCGGCGCAGCCAAATACGCCGTCGAGCAGCAGCTCGAGGGCCTCGCCTACGCCGTGCTGGTCGAAAGCACGATTGCCTCGGGCAAGGTGCGCTCGATCGATACAGCGGAGGCGCAGGCAGCACCCGGCGTGCTGCAAGTGCTGACGCCGGACACCATCATCAGCCTGAGGACCGCCTCGGACTGGTTCGGCACGCCGCCGCCCGACAAGCCCTATTGCCCGCTGGTGCACGACATCACTTTCTCCGGCCAGCATGTCGCCGCTGTCGTCGCCGAAACCTTCGAGCAGGCGGTCGCCGCGGCAGCCCTCATCAAGGTCAGCTATGACGAGACGCCCGCCATCGTCGACCTTAGCGACGCCAAGGCCGGCGACGGCATCCCGATCGACGCCATGACCAAGGAATGGGGCGACGCGCAAGCCGCTTTCGCCTCGGCCCCGGTGCGCATCTGCGCCGCCTATAACACGCCGCGCGAGTACCAGGCGCCGATGGAGCCGCATGGCCTTATCGCCCGCTGGGAGGGCGACCGCCTCACCGTGTGGGAGCCGAGCCAGTGGCTGGACGGCATGGCGCGCACCTATGCCGAATGGTTCGGCGTGCCGTTCGAAAATGTGCGCCTGGTCTCGCCCTATATTGGCGGCGGCTTCGGCTCCAAGGCACTGGCGCTCAGCCATGGCGCGGTGGCGGCGTCTGCAGCAAAGATGCTCGGCCGGCCGGTGCGGCTGGTGATGACGCGGCCGCAGACCTTCACCGGCTATGGCGGCCGCGCCGCGACGCGGCAGACGGTGACGATCGGTGCCGACCGGCAAGGAAAAATCCAGTCGATCGTGCATCGCGGCGTCAATGAAACATCCATCGACGGCATGTGGGTCGAGCCGCTCGGATCGGTCACCTCGATCATGTACGCGACGCCGAATTTCTCGTCCAGGCAGAATGTCGTGCGGGTGAATTCTGTAGTGCCTGGCCCCATGCGTGCGCCGGGCGAAAACCCCTCTGCCTTCGGCATCGAAAGCGCCATCGACGAGCTCGCTTACGAGGTCGGCATCGATCCGCTGGAGATCCGGCTGAGGAACTATGCCGAACAGGATCCGGAAGCGAAAAAAGCCTGGTCGACCAGGCAGTTGCGCGAGGCTTTTGCCACTGGCGCGGAACGCTTCGGCTGGTCCAGGCGTACGCCCGAACCGCGCTCCATGCGCGACGGCAATCAGCTGATCGGCTGGGGCGTTGCGGCGGGCACCTATCCCGTGCGGCGCGCCTATGGCGAGGCGATCGTCCGCATCCTGGCCGACGGCTCGGTCGAGGTCGAAAGCTCCTCGATCGACATGGGCCAGGGCACCTACACCATCTTGGCGCAGACCGCCGCCGAGACCGTCGGCGTGCCGGCCGACCATGTCGTGGTGAAGCTCGGCGATTCGCGCTTGCCCCGCGCCGGCGTCGCCGGCGGCTCGCGGCTGGCCGGCGTGATGACCGGTGCGGTCCATAAGGCGGCGACCTCGGCGCTCGACCAGCTGATCGGACTGGCGATCAGCGATCCACGCTCACCCTTCCACACGCTGCAGGCCAACACTTTGGTTGTCGCCAATGGCCGTATTGCGTCGCCACGCGGCGACGGGCCTGACGTCTCGATCTCCGAGCTGCTCAAGAGCGTCGGCCGCGACCACATCGAGGCCACCGGCGACACCATGCCGGCCAATTCGACGCCAGAGGATCGCTACAAGAACTACACCACCATCGCCATGGCGCTGCCGCACACCGAAGGCGACTATTCCCGCCACTCCTGGTGCGCGCATTTCATCGAGGTGCGCGTCGATGAGGATTTCGGCACGGTGCGGGTGTCGCGCGTGGTGTCGGCGCTGGATTCCGGCCGGCTCTACAACCCGAAGCTCGCCGAAAGCCAGTGGAAGGGCGGCATCATCATGGGCATCGGCCAGGCGCTGCTCGAAGAAGGCGTCGTCGACCGCCGCCATGGCCGCATCGTCAACAACAACCTCGCCGATTATCTGGTGCCGACCAATGCCGACATTCCCGACATCGAGGTGATCTCGGTCGGCATCCCCGACCTGCATTCCTCGCTGCTCGGCGGCAAGGGCGTCGGTGAACTGGCCATCGTCGGCGTCGCCCCCGCGATCGCCAACGCGGTGTTCCATGCGACGGGCAAGCGGGTTCGGGATTTGCCGATCACGCTGGAGAAGCTGATCTGAGGATGAGAGCGTGATCTCCCCCCTTTGAGGGGGAGATGGCCGGCAGGCCAGAGAGGGTCGGTTCGACTGGGCTCGGCCCAATGCAGCAGATCAGGTTGGCGCTTCACGCGAGACGACCCCCTCTGTCGCCTTCGGCGACATCTCCCCCTCGAGGGGGGAGATTATCCGCTTCACCACCACTCCAACCCGAACACCAGCTTGCCGAAGTGCAAGCCGCCGGCGGCCATGTGGGCGTAGGCTTCGGCCGCTTCATTCTGTGAAAACACCTTGTCGACGACCGGCTCGATCCTGGCTGCACCGATGGCGCGGACGGCGTCGCGGAGGTCGGACACCGATCCGGTGTTGTTGCCGACCACTTTCAGCGCCTTGATGATGATCGGCAGCAGATTGATCGTGGCCTCGGCGCCGGTGACGAAGCCGATGGTGAACAGCGTGCCGCCGGGCGCGGTGGCGTTGATGGCGCGGGCAAAGGTGGCCGTGCCGCCGGTCTCGACGACGAGGTCGGCGCCGAGGCCGTCCGTCAGTTCCAACACCTTGCCGTCCCAGTCGGGCGTCGCGCGGTAGTTGATGAGATGATCGGCACCCAGTGCCTTCGCCCGCTCCAGCTTCTCGTCCGACGACGAGGTGATGATGACGGTGGCGCCGGCAGCTTTCGCCAGTTGCAGGGTGAAGATCGAGACGCCGCCGGTGCCGAGCAGCACGACGACCGAGCCCGGTCCGACATCGGCGGCGCGGATGGCGTTCCAGGCGGTGGTGCCGGCGATCGGCAGCGTCGACGCCGCCTCGAAGGAGAGATGCGCCGGCACCGGCACGACCGAATTGACCGGCAGCGCGACATATTCGGCCAGCGAACCCGGCAGCGAGATGCCACGCATCTGCCTCATCTCGTAAGGCCGTGGCCGGCCACCGATCCAGCGGGGCTTGGCATGGGCGACGACGCGATCGCCGGCGGCGAATCCCGTAACCCCCTCGCCCAGCGCTACGATCTCGCCGGCGCCGTCGGCGACCGGGATGAGCGGAAAGCTCGGTCCGGGATAATTGCCGCTCGCCACCGCGACATCGACGAAATTGAGGCTCGCCGCACGCTGGCGGATCAGCACCTCGCCGCGCTGCGGTTCGGGGGTGGCAATGGTGGCGGCGCGGAAGGCCTCCAGCCTGGGTTGGCTCAGCTCGATGGCTTTCATGGTTTCACTCCTGTGGGACGATTGATGGCTTGAGTGCATCTAGCTGCTGCGGTATTTCTGGATAATCCCTGCTTTTTACATTTGAGTACTGTAAACCATGCAGCAATCTCGCGAACCACTGACCCTTGCCGAAATGGCGGCTTTCGCGGCCATCGCCGAGGCGCGTTCCTTCACCAGGGCGGCGGCGCGTGTCGGGCGCGACGCGACCATCCTGTCGCGGCGCCTGCAATCGCTGGAGGAGCGGCTGGGCGTCAGGCTGCTCCATCGCACGACGCGCAGCGTGTCGCTGACCGAAGCGGGTGCCGAATTCATGGTGCGGGTGCGCGCCATCCTCGCCTCCGTGGACGAGGCCGAGGCTGCCGCGTCGGCGTATGTCCGCGGCGGCCCACGCGGCCTGCTGAGGCTGGCGCTGCCCGGCACGTTCGGGCGCATGTGGATCGGGCCGCTGCTGCCGCAATTCCTTGCCGAGTTTCCCGATGTCCGCATCGAGGCCGAATTCTCCAACCGCTTCGCCGATCTGGTCGCCGAGAATTTTGATGTCGCCGTGCGGCTCGGCGCTCTGGAGGATTCCCGCCTGGTGGCCCGCAAGGTGGCGACACGGCGGCGACTGCTCTGCGCCGCCCCCTCCTATCTCGCCCGAAGGGGCAAGCCGGAGACCCCGCAGGGGTTGCTCGAACATTCCTGCCTGGGCTTCAGCGGTTTTCAGACCTTTCCAGCCTGGGAGATGACCAACCGCGAGGGCCGAAGCGTGCGCGTCGAGGTATCCGGCCCGTTGGTCACCGATGATGCCGAGGTGTTGGTCGATGCCGCCGTGCAAGGCGTCGGCCTGATGATGAGCACGGACTGGCTGGTCGGCCGCGAACTCGCCGACGGACGGCTGGTGCCAATCCTGGAGGATTGGACGCTGGCCGACGAAGGCGCGATCTATGTCGTCACGCCCTCAGCCAAGGGACAAGCCGCCAAGACCCGCGCCTTTGCCGACTGGATCGGCAAGCGCTTCGCCCCGGAACCGCCCTGGCGGCGGTGAGAGTTGGCAAAGTGATTGGCCGGCAGGCAGAAGGGGCGCCGTCCGGTGCAGGCGCAGTACCCTTGCCGCATTGCGCAACGTCGAGCAGATCGGCGGGTACGGGTGGCGTTCGAGCGCGACCAGTTCTATCCGGTCTCCTGTCCGGATCGCACCATTTGGCTAACCGGCGCCGATATGGGCGCCATCACTGAGGTGCAAGCGGCGTGCCTATGTCCGAAACGAGCTTGACGAGATCGGCTTGGCGTCTCGTGCTGGTCTTGGCGAAGATGCGGTTGAGGTGGGTCTTCAAGGTGTTTTCGCCGATGCCGAGCGCCAGCGCGCTCTTCGACGCGGACAATCCGCTGCCGATGCGCAGCAGAACCCGCGCCTCCGCGGGCGTGAGGTCGAACAGCGCGGTGAGAACGGCTTCCGGAAGTGGGGAAGAAGACGTCGTGGTCGAAACGAAGACAGCGGCACATGCCGGCCGGAAGGCCGCGCGCGCGGTTCCCTCGGTCAGTGGCAACACGTAGGCGACGGCCGGCGGCTGACCGGGGGCCGAAATGGGCAGGCCTATGCCGCGGGAGCCGAGCGAAGCGTCCTCGCTCGCGGCACTGGCGATTGCCTCCAGCAGGGCGCGGCCTGTCACCGGATTCTGTGCCTGGAGCAGGCCGTTCCTGGAAAGAATGGAGCCTTGCGCCGAAAACATTCGATCGGCCGCCCCGTTGGCATGAAGGATCGCTCCGTTGGCGCCGGTAAGAACGACAGGCACGGCGAGATGGTCGAGCGCTTGGCGATAAAGGTTGGCGGTGACGCGGGCCTGATCGAGCAGGTCTCCAATCATGGAAGCGCGGCGCAGATGCGGCGAGAGCAATGCCAGGAAACGCTGTTCTTCGATTGAGATGATCTCCCTGCTGGCCTGCGTGGTGCAACCCATGAGCCCGATCCGGTCCGGAGTATGAACGAATTTGGTGATGCAGGCCTCGCGCAATCCCTGCGGTTTGGCCCAATTCTGGAAAAATGGCGTCTCTTGGAGTTCGGCTTCGCTCATATACGACAACGTCGCAACAGGCGTGTCGATGTCGCCGACGATCGCGGCCTTCAGTCCGGGAATTGCGTCAAAATCATAATCCTCCTGGAGCACGCGCATTTGCACGGGATCCCAGGCCGATTGAGCCGCGAAGCGGCCACGATTGCCGGCAGTGCTGGCAAGCGCGATGGTGGTGTAGGCCGCGTCGACCGCCTCTGTGATCCGCGTCATTACCCCGGCCCAGCCGTCGGGGTTCAAGACGCAATCGTAGATATCGCCGATTATCGAGGAAAGGACGTCGCTGCTCAGCCTCTCCATCATGCCTCCTGCACGCCCCGATCTCGCTTCGGAGGATTTCGCGAAGTCACACTTTCGGGTGACGCCACGCGTGGTTGAACTCGATTAAGGATATAAATTCGATCGGTTGATATCAGGCGGCTATTGTCGCTGGTTATTCTTGAAATGGAAAGCATCGCGCTCGCTATATTAGCGAGCGCAAATATATCGGGTACACAATTGCCACAAAAGACGGTGTTTTCATCGGCTCAATTGCCCTCGCATCTCAGTGATCGCGACCGATTTTCCCTCTGGCAAGACATCCACCTCGCGGAGATATGGTCGGTCGAATACGGCATGTCGGACAACCTGCCTTTCGAAGCCGCGATCGAAGCCACGGCTGTCGGATCACTGGTTCTTGGTCAGATGTCCGGAACGATCAAGCATGCAACGAGGAAGGCAAGCAATATCGCCGATGACGGCAACGATGGTTATCTCCTGCTGATCAACAAATCCGACACGCTGTTGACCGGCGCACAGGTCGGCCGCGACTATGGTGTCGGACAGGGCGAAGCGGTCCTGGTCACGGCATCGGAAGCGCTGAAAATGCACGGTTCCGACAGCAATGTATGGACAAACGTGGTGGTCCCCCGTGCAGTCCTCACCCAGGCCTTCCCGCAGATCGACGACAGGCTGGCGTTGAAGATCGGCGCCGAGAACGAAGCTCTCGATTTTCTCAAGCGTTATTGCCAACTTCTTGAAACCGGCCGCCCTCTCGTCTCGCCCGATTTGATAGCGCACGCGACGGAAACAATCGTCGATCTAATCGGCCTGGTGACAGGCGCCAAGGGTGAGCCCGCCGAACTGGCCGGCTTGCGCGGGCTGCCAGCAGCCAGGCTGCAGGCGGTGCTGGCAAAGATTGCCGAGAATTTTTCCAACCCCGGCATCTCGGCGCAGGGCGTCGCGCAAGAACTCGGCCTGTCGGCGCGCTATGTTCAAGATCTCCTGCAGGAGACCGGCATCAGCTTTTCCGAGCGCATTCTCGAACTTCGCCTGCAGCGCGCTCATAAGCTGCTTTCGCAGAGACAGAATAGCGAGATGCGCGTCAGCGAAATCGCCATGATCAGTGGCTTCAGCGATGTGTCGTATTTCAACCGCTGCTTTCGCCGCCGCTTCGGCTACACGCCAACGAGCGCCAGGTAGAATCCGGATACCGGAAACACGACGCGATTTCCGAATCCCTCTCCGTCAAAAGCCGAGATCCCGCGGCGATCGATGGCGCCAAACTGCCACAGTGCGCGGAAAAAGCACGGCACCTCGTTCCAGTCCAATTCCAGTGCGGTCCTGCCCAAGACAACAGCTAGGCTCCAATGACATGTCAGCCTCAGGGTGAAACGACTATCATGTCAGGGGTTTGGATGCCGCAGAACACATTTGCAGGCCGCAAGGCGACGGGGATGAAGTATCTGTTGCTGGTTTCGACCGCGCTGGTCGGTCTTGGCCAGCCGCTCACCGCCACCGCCGCCGATATCTGGTTCGGCACCACCTCCACGGATTGGTTTACCGCCGGAAACTGGAGCGCTGGGTCGGTGCCGACGGCGGCCGATATTGTATATATCAGCACAACGACACCGAATCCGACTGCTATCAACGCTGGCAGCGCTTTTGCGGACGATATTTACCTTGGCTTTACAGGTTCTTCGGACGGCAGCCTTGTCATTTCGAACGGTACGTTGACGAGCGGCCGAGCATTCTTATCCTGGGGGGATAACTCGACTTCTGACGTCACCGTAAATGCGGGTTCCTCGTGGACCAGCAGCAGCAGTCTGGTGGTTGGTAGTTTCGGGCTGGCTACGCTCGATATCCTCAATGGCGGTGTCGTGACGGATGTTGTGGGTATTGTTGCCGGCGGCAGCAACGCTCAAGGCGTCGTAAAGATCGATGGCATCGGCTCGGCGTGGCTTAACACTGATAGCCTCACGGTCGGCAGTTCCGGCGTTGGCACCGTGACGGTTTCCAACGGCGGCAAGGTCAGCAGCGACAGCGCCTATATTGGCCGATATTCAGGTTCGACCGGCTCGGTAACGATCGATGATGCGACCTGGACAAACAATGGAGCGCTCTATGTCGGCCATGATGGCGACGGCGAGCTGGTAATCAAGAACGGCGGTGTGGTTAGCAATGCTGATGGCATAATGGGCTACAGCACCGATTCAAACAGCCAGGTGATAGTCGCTGGCGCCGGCTCGACCTGGGCCAATAGCGGGTCCTTGACCGTCGGCGATTCCGGCAAAGGCTTTCTTGTGATCGACCAAGGCGGCGCGGTCAGCGATGACTTGGCCCATGTTGGCAACGCGGTGGGCTCGACCGGCATTGTGTTCGTCGACGGTGCCGGCTCGACCTGGACCAACAGTTCCGCCCTGTTCGTCGGCGAGCAGGGCACCGGCGCTCTGGCGATCACCAATAGCGGCGCGGTCAACAGTGACCTGGGCTTCGTTGGCTATGGTGTGGATTCCGTCGGCACGGTGGCGGTCGATGGCGCGGGTTCGAAGTGGACGAACAGTTCGGATCTGTTCGTAGGCGGTGGTGGCACGGGCAAGCTGACGATTTCGAATGGCGGTGCGGTCAGCAACGCCAATGGCTATGTGGGCTACGACTCGACCGGCACGGTGACGGTCGATGGTGCCGGATCGAAGTGGACGAACAGTTCGGATCTGTTCATTGGCGGTTTCGATACAGGTAGCCTGACGATCTCGAACGGCGGCACGGTCGGCAATGGCGGGGGCTATCTTGGCTACGCTGCCGACTCGGCTGGCACGGCGGCGGTCGACGGCGCGGGATCGAAGTGGACGAACAGCGGGGATCTCTATGTCGGGGCGTTTGGCACAGGCACGCTGACGATCTCGAACGGCGGCGCGGCCAGCAATGGCTCGGGTTTCGTTGGCTACAGTGCAGCTTCCACCGGCACGGTAGCGGTCGACGGTGCCGGCTCGGCCTGGATAAACAGCGGATCGCTGATTGTCGGCGATGTCGGCACCGGCACCCTGGCGATCACCCAAGGCGGCACTGTCGGCAATAGCTGGGCGGCTATTGGCGCGAAGGCGGGCTCGACCGGCATGGTCTTCGTTGACGGTGCCGGCTCGACCTGGACCAACAGTTCCAACCTGGCTATCGGCGATTTCGGCACCGGTACTCTGTCGATCACCAACGGCGGCGCTGTCAGCAACGCCTGGGGCTATGTTGGCAACTCGGCGGGCTCGACCGGCACGGTGGCTGTCGACGGCGCGGGATCGAAGTGGACGAACAGCGGGAATCTCTACATCGGCGGTCTCAGCACGGGCACGCTGACGATCTCGAATGGCGGCGCGGTCAGCAATGTCGAGGGTTATATGGCCAACACTGCTGGTTTCACAAGCACGGTAGTCGTCGACGGTGGCTCGACCTGGACCAACAGCGGACACCTCATTATCGGCGACGTCGGCAACGGCACCTTGGCCATTTCAAATGCTAGTATTGTCAGCGACACCAAAGGCTTCCTCGCGCTCGAAATCGGTTCGGCGGGCGGGGTTTCGGTCGATGGGCCGGGCTCGGCCTGGATGAATTCGGGCGACCTGCTCGTCGGCTTCAAGGGCGCCGGTGCGCTCCAGGTCACCAATGGCGGCCATGTCCTCAACCAGGCCGCGAGCCTTGGCGAATTCGATACCGCTACGGCGACCGTGACGGTGGACGGAGCGGGATCTTCCTGGAGCACCGACGACCTTCTTGCCGTCGGGGGCAACGGTCACGCCACACTTTCCATCTCCAACGGCGGCTCAGCTGATGCTGATTCCGTCTTTGTCGGCCAGTCAGCAACAGCCTCCGGCTCAGTTGCCGTCGACGGGGGCTCGAACTTAACCAACAAGAACGGGCTGCTCCTTGGCGTTTTGGGAAGCGGCACCCTTGCCGTCACCAATGGTGGCATCGCCTCCGGCGGCCTCACCGCCATGGCTATTGGTGCCGCTGCCACGGCCCAGGCAACAGTCGACGGCACTGGTTCGCTATGGGAAATGCATGGTGACCTGGTGATCGGATTGAAAGGCACCGCTTCGGTGACGCTCTCCAACGACGGCACCGCTCTGGTGGACTTCGCTACCGTGATCGCCAGCCAGGCCGGCTCGACCGGCACGCTCAACATCGGCGGCGCGGCAGGCGCCGCGGCGACGGGCGCCGGCATCCTCGACTCTGCCACGTTGCAGTTCGGCTTCGGCACCGGCGCGCTCAATTTCAACCATACCAATACAAATTATACGTTCGACGCCGCTATCAGCGGACTGGGCACGATCAACCAGATCGCAGGCAACACCAACCTGACCGCGGATTCGAGCGGTTTCACGGGCGCCACCAATGTGAGCGGCGGACGGCTGGCCGTGAACGGATCGCTGGCGAGTTCGCTTGTGACCATCACCGGCGGCATGCTGGGCGGCAACGGCACGGTGGGCGGCATCGCGGCACAGTCGGGCGGCATTATCGCACCGGGCAATTCGATCGGCACGCTCAATGTCGCGGGCAATGTCGACCAGGCGGCGGGCTCGATCTACCTGGTCGAGCTGACCTCGACCGGCACCTCCGACTTCCTCCATGCGGCGGGCACCGCAACGATCGACAGCGGCGCGCTAATCGACGTGGTCAAACTCGACGGCGCACCCTATGTGGCGGGCACGCATTACACGGTGTTGCAAGCCGATGGCGGCGTCACCGGGACATATACGTTTGGCGGCAACACCGGGACGGCTTTCCTCGGCCTGGTCGACAGCTACGACGCCAATCACCTCTATCTCGATGTTGTCCAGAAGTCCTTCGCCTCGGTCGGCCTGACGCCCAACCAGATCGCCGCCGGCGCCGGCGCGGAAAGCCTTGGCAGCGGCAATCCGCTGTTTGATGCTATCTTTGCCTTGCCGAGCGAAGCCGCCGCGCAGGATGCCTTCGACCAGCTCTCGGGCGAGATCCATGCCTCGGCCAGGGGCATGTTGCTGGAAGACAGCCGCTTCATCCGCGACGCGGCCACCAGCCGCATCAGCGCCGCCTTCGGCGATGCCGGCAGCACTGCTGCCCTGCCCGTCATGGCCTATGGCGAGGGCGGCCCGGAAATGGTCGCCGCCGACACCGACCGTTTCGCCGTCTGGGGCCAGGCTTTCGGCTCCTGGGGAAATACCGACAGCGACGGCAACGCCGCCGCCTTCGACCGCTCGACCGGCGGCCTGCTGGCCGGCGCCGACACCCAACTCGGCACCTGGCGCGTCGGTCTGCTCGGCGGCTACAGCCATTCGTCCTTCGACGCCGATGACCGCAATTCATCGGGCAAGAGCGACAGCTACCATCTCGGTCTCTATGGCGGCACCAATTGGGGCGCCATCGCCTTCCGCACCGGTGCGGCCTACAGCTGGAACAGCCTCTCGACAAAACGCGCCGTCGCTTTCAATGGTTTCACTGACGGGCTGTCTGCCGACTACGATGCCGGCACGGCGCAAGCGTTCGGCGAACTCGCCTACAAGGCCGATGCCGGGCACTTCAAGTTCGAACCCTTCGCCAACCTCGCCTATGTCAGCGTGCACACCGATGGGTTCAGCGAAACGGGCGGTGCGGCAGCGCTGACCAGTGCCGGCTCAACCACCGATGCGACCTTCACCACGCTCGGCCTGCGTGCTTCCACCGATTTGGGCCTCGGCGAGATCAAGGCCACGGTGCGCGGCATGCTCGGCTGGCGCCATGCCTTCGGTGATGACACCCCGGCCTCAAGCTTCGCCTTCGCTGGCGGCGATCTCTTCACCATCGCCGGCGTGCCTGTCGCCAGGGACGCAGCGGTGGTCGAGGCAGGCCTCGACCTGAACATGTCGGCCAATGCCACGCTGGGGCTCTCCTACACCGGACAGTTCGGCGGCGGCACGGTCGATCAGGGTGCGAAGGTCAATCTCGGCTTGAGATTCTGACCAACGCGAAGGATGGGGGCAACGTTCGAACGGCGGCCGGGAGGCGCCGGAGAAGCAGTCGCGGCAGAGCCTCTACGTCCGTCGCCCCTACTCCGGCGACGGCACCGGCGGCTGCGATGTCAGCGCAGTACCGAAAGCCGCGGCGATGACGGCGGCGATGCCGGCCAGTTGCGTCGTTGTCAGGCTTTCGTGCAAGAACAGGAAGCCGGCCAGCGCGCCCAGCCCCGGCTCCAGGCAGGTCAGCGTGCCATAGATGCGGGCCGGCATTCGAGTCAGCGCCACCATTTCCAGAAAGAACGGCAATGCGCTGGAAAACAGGCCGACGAGCAAGGCGCTGACCAGGATCGATGGCGCGAGCAGCGCGGTTCCCGCTTGCGCCGCGCCGAAGGGCAGCACAAGCACGGCGGCGATCGCCATTCCGTAGGCCGTGGTGCGGGTGCCGAGCTCCGCACCCGCCTTCTGGGCGAGCACGATATAGAGGGCCCAGAATCCGCCCGCGGCCAGCGCCAGCATCACCCCGGTCGGGTCGAGCGGTGCGAGTGAATGAACGAACGGCGACAACAGCACGATGCCGGCCACCGCAAGCGCGATCCAGGCAAAGTCGCTGGCGCGCCGCGACGCCAGCGTAGCCACCAGCAGCGGCCCGGAAAATTCGAGCGCTACCGCGATGCCGAGCGGGATGGTGGCGAGCGCGGCATAGAACAGAAGGTTGAGCGCACACAGCGTCACGCCATAGGCGACCAACCACGGCATGGTGGCGCGCGAGGGCCGCATTTGCCAGGGCCGCAGCACCGCGATCAGCATCAGCGCGCCCACGACGAGCCGCAGCGTCGTCGTGCCCTGCGCGCCGATCAGCGGGAACAAGCCCTTGGCGAAGGTGGCGCCAATCTGGATCGACACCATGGCGCCCATCAGCGCCGCGATGGGCAGCGACGCCGCCTCGCGACGGGCAATTGACGTCGATGTCACTTGGGTTGTTCTCCCTGCCGCCCGGCGCAAACTCGCCTGGCGGAACAGGAAATACGGGGAACCGGCCCGCCTGTCGTGAGGCAGCGCCGGCGGCTTGATGGGGCAGGACAGCGGATCGATCGGGCTGGAGCAGACGGTGGTGCTTGAGGGGGTGTGATGGATAGGGACGCAATAGCCAAGGCGCGGCCCGCTTCACACAGGCAGGCGAGCCATCGTCGCTGAAATACGGCGGTCGGGCCGTGCAGCCAACCGTTGAAAAAGGCAACTATGCTGCAGCGCGCAAGCAGCTGAATTTCTGGAAAAGTCGCCGAAACGTGGGTATCTGGCCGTTTTGTCGATAATCTGGCGCTTGCTCACCGAAGTGTTTCAGCAGGGTAAATTTTTTGTGTTGCGCTGCACAATGGCATAGCCGATCCATCTCCTGGGGGACTTTTCGCGACTGGACACAGGCCGTGGAGGAACCGCCAGCTTGGCCAACTTGAGTTGTCCCTACGTCGATTTCGAGCCCGGCCGGGCCGGAGTTGCAAAGCCTGGGATCGGCGATGCCGGCACCCTGCCGCTCGAGCCGACCAGCAGGCGGCTTCATCGCGGACATCGCGCCGGCGGAAGCCGCCGATGAGAAACGCCCGCGACATCCAACTCGATGCACTCAGGGCCGTCGCCGTGACGATGGTGATGTATTCCCATTTCTTCGCGGCGGGAGGAGCTTCATTCTGGGGCCATATCGGCGTGCGGCTGTTCTTCGTACTGAGCGGCTTCCTGATCACGCGCCTGCTCCTGGAAGCGCGTTCGGCCGCCGAATTCGAAACCGGCCCCGCGCTGCGCTCCTTCTACATCAGGCGGGCGCTGCGGATATTCCCGCCCTATTTTGCCGTCCTGGGGTTCGTCTGGCTGGTTGACCTGGACCAGTCCAGGGGATCATTGGTCTGGCACGCGCTTTATCTGTCGAATTTCTGGTATGCGCTGCGCAATGACTGGACACCCTGGGTGCTGTGCCATTTTTGGAGCCTGAGCATCGAGGAGCAGTTCTACCTTGCCTGGCCACTGGTCGTCCTGCTCGCCCCACGCAGGCGCTTCGAGACGATCTGTATCGGCGTCATCGCGCTGTCGCTGGCCTATCGATTCTACTGGCCGGTCACCGCCACCCCGGCGCTGGCGCGCGACCTGCTGCCGCCGGCGTCCATGGATGCGCTGGCGTCGGGCGCATTGCTTGCCTGCTGGCGGTCCAGGGGCGCCGGCCTGCCGCAATGGATGCGACTGGGCTGGCCTGCCTTCGCGGCCGCTTTCCTGATGATCGAGTGGTTTGTCCCGGCGCCTGCCGATCCGATGCTGGAATGGGCCCATTGGCTGGTGCGGCAAGTCCTGCCCCTGGTGCCGATGATGGCCATTGTCGCCGCCTGTTCGCGCGGCCTTGGCGGCCGCCTCGGCAAGCTTGCCGAATTGCCGCCGCTGCTCGGCCTCGGCCGTATCAGCTACGGCGTCTATCTCTATCACCCGATATTGCTGTCGCTCGCCGTCAAGTCGCAGCCCTGGATTCCGCTCAATGTCTCGGAGCAAGGGCCAGGGCGCTTCGTGGTAGCGAGTGCCGCCACGATCGTCGTGGCCTGGATTTCCTGGGTGGTTTTCGAAAGGCCGCTCAACAGCCTGAAGCACCACTTCCCCTACGTCGCGCGCGCTCGTGCCGTGCAGGCCGGCCATACCGGTTGGCTCGCGATCGCGCCCGGCGGATCGCCCGATGGCCGCCAATCGCTCGACATCCAGCGAACGGATGTGACGCGATGACCGCCGCGCCGCTCGTCTCCGTGCTGCTGCCGGTCTACAATGCCGGGCCCTATCTCGCCGCCGCGCTGGGAAGCATCCTGCGGCAGGATTATGGCCGCCTGGAGATCGTCGCGATCGATGACGGGTCGACCGACAATTCCCTCGAGATCCTCGAGCGATACCAGGAGGCCGACAGCCGCATCTCGATCATCTCGCGCGAAAACCGTGGCCTCGTCGCGACGCTCAACGAAGGGCTGGCGCTCGCCCGGGGCGAATTGGTCGCGCGGATGGATGCCGACGATGTCGCCTATCCCTGGCGCTTGTCGCGCCAGGTGGCTCTGTTTGAGCGGCGGCCCGAACTCGGCTTCTGCGGCGCCGGCGTCGACATGTTGATCCGCGGCCGCATCGCCAGGGGCAAGCCCGATCCGGTGTTCCAGCTCGGCCGCATCCCTATACTGGCAAAGTTCTTCACGATCTTCATGCACCCGACGGTCGTCTACAACAGGGAGGTCATCGACGACGATGATCTCCACTACGACCAGACCTACAGGCACGCCGAGGATTTCGATCTTTTCAGGCGGCTGGCCGGCCGTTACCCGGCGGCCATGATGCCCGAGAACCTGCTCATCTACCGCGTCCATCAGGAAAGCGTGACCAGCCGGCACATCAACGAGATGCGCAGGACGCATTTGCGGATCGTCGCCGAGAACCTGGAGCGCGAGGGCCTCGCGGAAGCAACGCAGGACTTGCGCGACATCGGCAATGCCGTCAGCCACGATACGGTTACCCGTGCGGCCAACTTCATCCTCCAGCTGGAGGAGGAGATTTGCTCCCTGCCCGCCGCGACGCGGCCAAGCTTCGAGGCCGGCGCGCTCAACCTGTTCTATTTTCTCTACCAGCTCGTCGCCGACGAAAAGCAGCCCCCGCTGACGCACGAATTGCTGACGCGGACCGCGAAGTGGAATGTCATCCGGCGCCGCGAGCAATATGCGCTGCGGCCCGGCACCTGGGCGCCCTGGCTCAGCCTTGCCTCGCTGTCGGCCAGCAGGCAGGCAGACGCCTTGGCATACTTCTTCAAATCCGCTCCTGCTGCTGCGGTTTTGGCACCTTATCGGTTGAGTTAAAGGAATGACCGTCAAAGCCAACCAGCCCCTGCAGCGCGATCGTTCGACGGCGCTTGGCGTCGCTCCGGCCGTTCCCCGCCCGGAACGCTCGCCGCCGGAAGTCAGCTTCATCATCTGTACGCGCAACCGTGTCGCAGTGCTCGAGGCCTGCATCAAGTCGGTGCAGGCCGCGTGCCGCGCCTATGCCAGCTTCGCGGCTGAACTCGTGGTCGTCGACAACGGTTCGAGCGACCGCACGGCCGAACACCTGGCCAGCATCGCCGAACTGTCGGATGTTCCCTTCACGGCCATTTGCGAGCCGCGCCCCGGATTGGCGGCTGCCCGCAACGCCGGGCTGAGGCGCGCGCGCGGCCGCGTGCTGGTCTTCGTCGACGATGATTGCGCGGTCGATTGCGACTATTTGCGCGATCTGGAGCGACATTATGCGTCCGGGGAAAAATGGCTCATCCGGGGAGGCCGAGTCGAGCTTGGCGATCCCAGGGATCTGCCGTTCACGATCAAGCGGTCGCGTGTGCGCGAACGACTGACGCCGGATGTTCATCCCGGCGGTTTTGTACTGGGCTGCAACATGACGATGCACCGCGATGTCGCGGCCCGTATCGGCGATTTCGACGAACGCTTCGGCGCTGGCGCGCCATTGCGGGCGGCGGAGGATACCGATTACCTTGTGCGAGCGCTGTTGCTCGGTTTCGCGGTCGAGTATGTCCCTGACATGACGATATTCCATCATCACGGCCGGCGGGATCGCGGATCCATCGAAAAGCTCCACCGCGACTACAGTCTCGGCAATGGCGGGCTCTGCCTGAAACATGTTCTCCATGCGCCCTGGCTGCTTCGTCATTTCTACTGGGCGGCGAGAGGCGCATTGCGGGAACTGGCGGGCGGGCCTGTCTTCGATCGTGAACTCAATCTGCCGCACTGGCCGATCGTCGCCATGAATTTGCTCGGAGCGGCCAAATTCGCGGTTCTTCTGCTGGCGAGACGACCGCAGGCCGAGCCCCTGCGGCAAGACCAGCAAGCCAATGCCCAGGCGAGGTGAAACGCTATAATGCCGTTGCTACCGCCAAGCCTGCCGATGCTGTTCCGGGCGTTCGGAAAGCGGCAACTGCGCCTGCTTCCGGCCGTGGTGGCTCTCGGCCTGGTCAGCGCCGTCCTCGAAGGCTTCGGCATCGGTCTGATCATCCCGTTGCTGGGCATCATCATGGGGCACGGAGAGGCGTCGGGAATGGCTGGGTTCTCCGCGGTCCTCCAGCACGTCGGATCGGGCTTGAGCGAGCGCGACCGGCTTGTTGTCATTTCGATCGCCATCCTCGGCTCGATCATCCTGAAGAACGTTTTCGCCTTCGCCAACACGCTGCTCACGACCTTCATCTATGGCAAGGCGAGCCATTCGATCCGCAGCGCGTTGTCGGAGCAGCTCTTGCGGGTCGGCTATCCATTCTTCCTGCGGCAGAGTCCCGGACGGCTGCTCAACATCATCTCGAACGAATCCTGGCGGGCGTCGGATGCGATCCAGATCATGCTGTCGGCCATCGTCAGCGCATCGGCCGCCATCATCCTGCTGGCTTTTCTGCTGCTGCTTTCGTGGCGCATGACGCTGTTGGTCACGATCGGACTGGCGCTCGTCCAGATCGCGCACGCCATCCTATCGGCCAATCTGAAAGAGCCCAGCCGCAGCGTCGCCTCGCGCAACAGCCATCTCGCCTCGCAGATGCTCCATCTGGTGCATGCCGGACGCCTGATCCGCATTTTCGGACAGGAGAGCCGGGAAAAGGCGATATTCGATACGGCGTCCGATGCGGTTCGCCGCGCCTCTTTCGCACTGCTTGTGCGCCAGGGAGCGTTGCCGCCGCTGACGGAGGTTCTCCACGCTATACTGTTCCTGGCGGTGGTGATCGGCGCCTGGCTGGCGCAGGTGAGTTTTCCGCTGATCATCGCGTTCGTCATACTGCTCTACAGGCTGCAGCCGCATATGCGGGCCCTGCAAGGGTCGTGGAGCCAGCTGCAGGGCCTGAGCGGATCGCTCGAGGAGGTGACGTGGATGCTGGATCCCGCCGGCAAGCCCGGGCCGCCGCAAGGCGACGGACCGTTCCACGGTTTGCGCCAGGGCATCAAGTTCGATGATGTGACGTTCACCTATTCCGGCACGGACCGGCGTGAAGTGGTGCTGCATTCGGCGACGTTCGAAATCCGCAGTGGCCGCTCGACGGCGCTGATCGGCCGCTCGGGCGCCGGCAAGACGACGATCGTCAATCTCCTGTGCCGCTTCGTGGAACCGGACACCGGCAGGATTCTCGTCGATGGATCACACCTCGACGGGATCGATGCCAGCCAGTGGCGCCGGCACATCGCCCTGGCCAGCCAGGAGCTGGAACTGGTCGATGGCAGCATTTTTGAAAACATAATCTATGGCCAGGAGGCAGCCACGGCCGGCGACGCCGAGCGCGCTGCACGACTGGCCGAAGCGCATGAATTCATCGAACGGCTTCCTGAGGGTTACGATACGCTGGTTGGCTACAGGGGCATCAACCTCTCGGCGGGGCAGAGGCAGCGGATCGCGCTCGCCAGGGCGCTGGTGCGCGATCCCGATCTCCTCATCCTGGACGAAGCCACCAATGCGGTGGACGGACTGTCGGAAGCGGCCATCGTCGAGACCCTGAAGTCGAGAGCCGG
This sequence comes from Mesorhizobium sp. M0047, assembly GCF_040323315.1. Classification (NCBI taxonomy): domain Bacteria; kingdom Pseudomonadati; phylum Pseudomonadota; class Alphaproteobacteria; order Hyphomicrobiales; family Phyllobacteriaceae; genus Mesorhizobium; species Mesorhizobium sp. M0047. Next base: position 165,994 of record NZ_JAMYUW010000008.1, read on the forward strand.
CCGCCGCACGACCATCGTCATCAGCCACCATCACAGCACCATCTCGTTCTGCGACGACGTGGTGATCCTGAGCGCCGGCCGGGTGAAGAAGCAGGCACCTTTCGGCGCCCTCGCATCGCTCAGCATGGACGAGCTTTACCAGCACGGACCGCTCGACTGATGCATGTCACCCCAAAGTGCCGAGCGGTTTAGGCCCCCGGCGAGCTTTGAATTGCGCTATGTCGAGGCGCGGAGATTTCTGCGGATGCGCCGCCTGCCCGCTGCGCGGGCCTTCTCCGCCACGACGCCGCCAATCTCGACCACCTCGGCCTCGCGCGGCCTGGCGCTCGTCGCCTTGTGGAGCCGCTCGTAAGGCAGCAATTCCTTGATCCGCGCATTGAGCGAGGCGATCTCGGCCTTGAGGTCCTCGCATTCCTGCCTCTGGACGTCGAACTGTATCTGTTCAGATGCCTGTTGCAGCGCAAGCTGTGAAAGATTGGCGTTCACTTTCGAAAGGCTCTGCTTGTCGTTTTCGTTCTCATGGTTGAGAGCGGACAACCTTTCATCGGCGATTTTCTTTTCGGCCAGGGTGTCGTTCAATTCGCTCTTGAGCCTGGCGATCTCGCTGGCGGCCTCGCTGTTCTCGTTCGAGGTTTGCTCCAGTCGCGACTGCAGGTTCTGGATCTCCGAACCCAAGCCGCGTATTTCCGCCTGGCTGCGAGCCAGCTCGGCTTCCTTGTCGCCTTCCATCAGGCGCGCCGCTTCGGTGGTTTCCGACAGCTTCGCCTGGGCGGCCTCAAGCGACTTCTGGAGCCGCATCTCCTCTTTCTCGCTCTTGCCGAGCGCGGCCAGCAGTTCCGCGAGCCGCGCTGCTTCGCTGGCATGGATCGTCGAGAGCTCGTCGAGCCTGTGGCGCGCCTGGGATTCCCGCTTCAGCGCCTTGTCGAGCTCGATCGACAGCTTGACGTGCTTTTCCCGCAGCATCTTGCTCTCGCGCAAGCGCCTGTTGGCCTCGACCGTTCTGCCGGTCAGCCGCTTGGCGATGTCGCCGAACTCCGCCTCGCGTTTTGCGTTCGCATTGGCTGTCTCCACGAGTTCCAGCCTTGTCGCGGCAAGCGCCGCACGAAGCGCCTCCCTGTCCTGAACCAGGCTTGTCTCGCGCTGTTGCAGCACTTCGAAGGCGCCCTCACGTTCGCGCAGCTTTCTCACCGTGTCGTGCAGCTTTTCCGCCAGCGTTCTTTGTTCGGCGGCCAGGCTGGCATTTGTAAGCTCCAGCTCGTTGGCGCGAAGAATGTCGTTGTGGAGGATGTTGAGGAATTCGCGCGTCAGATGGTGTGAGGTCCCGATCTCCGACAGCTTGTCGTTGATCTCCTCCAGATAATCCCTGGCGTCATGGAAGAGCCCTTCAAAGGCACTCAGTGCAGCAAGTCGGGTCTGGGTATGAGGCGTCAATCGTGGCCCGTTTTCGGAACTCTCCGTATCGTCGGAACTGTCCGCGCTTGCAGCATCGGCCTCGGGTGGCGGGTCGTCAGTGTCCGCGGTGGGGACATCTTGGCTGTTTGGCGGTGCCAGGTCTTCGGCGTCCAGACTTGCGTCCAGCGCGTCCGCCAATTCGATCTGCAGGTCCTGATCCGCCAATACGACCTGCAGGTCCTGGACTGCTTTATCTACCTCTTCAGCACGTTTGATCAGGCCTCTGAAGTTCATGGCCGAACTCCCCTTACGCACACCTCGACTGGAAACTTAACAAATTCCTAATATATCCTTACATCCGCCGATTGCGTAGGGGAAGCCCCCGACGCAACGAAGGTTAATGCAGGACATTTTGGGGGAGATGCCGCGAGCGACAATGCGCGGGTGTCGGCGCTGGCCTTGCAGAACTTGGGTTCCTCGCCCCCACGGAGTGGGGGGTCCGAAGGACGGGCGAGACCCGTGGCTCGCCCCGGCAAGGTGGCTCGGGCGAAGCCCGAGACGGAGCGGGGGGATGGCTCGACTTCAATGAATTCAGAGGGAACCTGCCAGCGTCGCGCGGCCCCCTCTCCGCCTCGCTGCGCGAGGCACCTCTCCCCCGCTTTGCGGGGGCGAGGAACCCAAGTCTTGCTAAGTCACCCCGCCATGGCCAGCGGCACGGCGCTCTTGTTGGGGATCTGGATGTCGATTTCCAGCGTCGACATGGTCTCGCCGCGGTCCATCGAGACCTGGATGTAGTCCTGGTCGATCTGCACGTGCTTGGCGATGACGGCCATGATCTCCTCGCGCAGGATGGAGACGAGATCGGGCTGGCTGCGGTTGCGGCGCTCATAGGCGAGCAGCACTTGCAGCCGCTCGCGCGCCACCGGCGCGCTGGAGCGCCGCTTGAAGATGTCGAGCAGGTTCATGCCGCCCTCCTTCCCAAAAGACGATCGAGAAAACCCTTGCGTTCGAAGGGCACGATAACAGGCAATTCCTCGCCCTCGAGCCGCCTGGCGGCGTCGAGATAGGCGCGGGCAGCGGTGTTGAGCGGCTCCGATAGCGTCACCGGCGAACCGAGGTTGGAGGCGCGCAGCACGTCCTGGCTCTCGGGGATGATGCCGAGCAGCGGCACCGACAGGATTTCCAGCACGTCGTCGATGGACAGCATTTCGCCGCGCGAAGCGCGGGCCGCATCGTAACGCGTGACCAGCACGTGCTTGGCGATCTGCTCGCCCTGCTCGGCCTTCATGGTGCGGGCGTCGAGCAGGCCGATGATGCGATCGGAATCGCGCACCGAGCTCACTTCCGGATTGGTGACGATGACCGCCTCGTCGGCAAAGCGCATGGCGAGTTGCGCGCCGCGCTCGATACCGGCCGGGCTGTCGCAGAACACGTAGTCGAACACCGAGCGCAGCTTGTCGATGACTTCACCGACGCCCTGCTCGGTCAGCGCATCCTTGTCGCGCGTCTGCGAGGCCGGCAGCAGGAACAGGGTATCCACCCTCTTGTCGCGGATCAGCGCCTGCGAGAGTTTCGCCGTGCCCTGGATGACGTTGACGAGGTCGAACACCACGCGCCGCTCTGCGCCCATGATCAGGTCGAGGTTGCGCAGGCCGACGTCGAAATCGACAAGCGCCACCTTCTTGCCGGTCTTGGCGACCGCGGCACCAAGGGCCGCCGTCGAGGTCGTCTTGCCGACGCCCCCCTTGCCCGAGGTGACCACCACTACCTTGCCCATGAAAAAGCCTCCGTTGTTGTTGTGTTCTTGCCGGGCGGCCGTCGGCCGCCCCATTGTCGAATGTCAGCACGGCCATCGGCCGTCCCATTATCGAATGTCAGCTCAGTGTCGCGACGCGCAGGCCCTCTCCGTCGAGAAACGCCTGCACCGGCTTGCCGCGCGAAATGCCTTCCATCTCCTCGGCGGTGACGTACCAGCCGTCGATCGCCAGCAGCTCCGCTTCGTTCTTGCGGCAGAAGATGCGCGCGCCCTTGTTGCCCAGCGCACCCGCCGAAGCGCGCCCGCGCAGCGTGCCGTAGACATGGATCGAGCCCGCCGCGATGATCTCCGAGCCGGACGCGACCGATCCCAGCACGATGACATCGCCATGCGGATGCACGATCGCCTGGCCGGAGCGGATCGGCGCCTTTATCATCAACGTGCCCGAAACCTCCTGCGCAAGCTGAGGCTCGCTTTCGTCCACCTTGCTTGCGCCAGCCTTGCCGCCCGGGCCGGCTTCAGGCGCCCTGCCCTCGGCCTTGCCATCTGACATACCGGAAACATCCTCCCGCGGCTTGCGGCCAGGCAGCAGGCCATCCGTCGTCGCCTCCTTGGCGCCGACCAGCACCGGCGGCAATTCGGCGCCCAGCGAAGCCCCTTCGAGCTCGATGGCATAGATGCGGATGCCGCGCGTACCAAGCTCCGCCACCAGCGCCGCGATCTCGCTTGGGCCCGGCTTCAGCGTGTTCAAATCCAGCAGCACCGGCCGCCCGGAAAAATAGCCCGGCGAGTTGCCGATCCAGTGATCCAGCCCCTCCAGCCAGGCCGCCAAGGGATCTTCCGGAGTCAGCGTGAAAGCGACGAAGGAACGGGCACGAAAGCGAATGGATTTGGCCTCGAGGGGAGCGGCAAAAGTCACGGCTGGCGAATCCTTACTGAGAGGTAAACGCTAGCGAGGGAATGGTTAACGAATGGTTAATGCGAGGGGGCAGAGGACAGCTGGAATTAAGGTTCCTGACAGGCATTGTCGGGGGCTCGAAAGTCTAAGCGCCAGAAGCAGACATTCGAACCTCATTAGGCCCCCTGGCACCCACCGTGGGCACAGTGTATCAAATTGGACATGTACGCTCGTCATCTCGCTGACATTCTACACCGTGAACTCGCCGAGCCGGGAAAGTTTGAGGATACCCTCAAGCGCTTCGAGACATTGCGTGGTTATGGTCTACTGCCACGCGGTCGAGAACGCGCAGGCGTCCGCCTCTCGGATGAACAGGCCGCCAGTGCGGTGTTGGGATTTGTTCCAACATTGCCTAGTTGGGCCGGACACGTTTCGCTCGTCCTCGGCGGTCTCTGCGCCGTCGGTGGTCCGGCTGCATCCGTTCGAGGGACGAAGACCTTGTTGGCGTCTATCGCGGCCGTATTAGCCAGCGATGAGGCTTGCGGATCGGTCATCACCTTTTCGTTCTCGATCGCACGCAAGCAAAACGGTGACGAGCACTATGCGAAAGCCGTGGTCGAAGAGGGTGGGGAAAGAAGGACCATTTCCTATGTCTCCGATATGGCCGTCACTCTGCTCCGTGAGGGAGCGGAACAGGGCTACGACCACGACCGTATTCACGCTCCATCCGCGCGGCAGCTAGTATTGGGGCGCGAATTCTTCAACCGACTCCGTAGAGACGTCGCTATTTCGCGGCATCTCGACCTGCCACTGAAGACCGATTGGCAAGAATATGAAACTGAAGAGGAGCGTGATGACTTTCACCACCGCCTAGGTGCACGCCGCAATTCGCGATTCATGAATCTCGGCATCGACACACAGGTTACATGGCCGAAGGAACCGACTCGCACGCAGTTTGCGGGCCACCATTTCGTAATGTTTCCTAGGACAAAGGAAAATTCGCATTCGATCAGCATCGACCTGGCAAACGAGCGACTTTCCGCAGAAGCCGCAAGGACCCTTCTCAATCGTTTCCTTAGCTTGCTAAGCTGGTGCGACGACCGCTACGCAGCGCTGGGGGATGGTTGGTCGGGCAACCCAGTGCCGGTTCCTGTTCGACGTTCTGAGGGCGGGTTCTCAACGACGCCAGATTGGGTGTTCAACCGATCCCTCCCTGAAAATCTAGAATTGCTTCAGCGGCTGGCATATTACAGGGAGGGCCTCAACGCCCGTCAAGCGGGACTGGTCACCTTCGAGGTGCTGAGCTTCTTCAAGGTCTTCGAAAAAAGATCGAGCTCAAAGCGTGGCGAGCAGAACCTAACAAAGCTCTGGATCAAAGATGTGTTCACGAAGGTCTCTGCCTCGCTCCGCCGAGAAGTCCTTGTGCGGTTCGATTCTGATCGCAAGGGTAAGGATATTGAAAAGTATGTTTTTGACAACTGCCGAGTGGCGACGGCACACGCATCGGAATGCTTTCCCTCCGATGCCGATGCTTCGCCGGAGATTCAACGCCTCTATTCTGCAGCTGAGGTGATCCACGCCCTTGCTCGTCACTTCATCCTGACCGAATACAAGTTGTCGGACACGTATTATTCGGACGAGCCAACGTGTGATTGACAAAGGTAGGGTGCGCAGAAGGTTAGGGCCTAGCCAATCGGACTCTTGCCTCACCTGGTGGGTGGCGCTTGGCTCTCGCTATAACATCCTTGAGCCGCCCGCCTAGTCGCGAATGTTCAAGAGCGATTTTTCCCAATTCTCCCTCGATCTAGGAAAAGCTGCCGCCAAACGATGGACTCGATGCATAAAATCTTCCGAGCTCAGATCGGAAATATTTCAAAGACGGTAATGCGTCAGCTCTTGGAGAAAAAGCTGGCGCGTGACGGTATTGAAATTCCCCAAGCGGCGATCGATGCCTTAGCAGATCACATCGCATCTAGACGCGACCAACCCTTCATCTGGATCGACAAAGAGACCGGCGAGGAGCCGCACGAACTTCGGAATCTGACACTCAAGCTTGATAAGACAGATGCCCTCGAGCTTAAAGCACTAACTTTGAAAATTACTGAGCGGCTACCCCACATCACCCAGGAAGTTTTCGACAGAGCCGGAAGTCATTATTTTAAGAATCTGAAAGACCGCTGGCCTACAGAGGGGGCTATTCAGCGTTTCGAGACCGATGAATTTTGTGAGCGGATTGAAGAGCGCTGGGGCGAGGGCTTGGACCTTCTGCGCATGCTCTTAACTTGCTGCCGGGAGTTTGGCAGCGAAAATCTCAAACGGCGCCAGAGATCGAAATCAAAAAAGCATTCCAATCGTGAATTCGTTCTCACCAATCTGCACGCTCGATCATGCCAAGTTGCCGATGAGGTCATCACCCTCATGTCCAACGGGTTTGCCGATGGCGCGATGGCCCGCTGGCGCACCCTGCATGAGCTTTCGGTTGTGGCGACCCTTATCGCCGACGGCGACGAAACTCTGGCGGAACGCTACATTAACCACGACGCCGTTGAAGTGAAGCGACAAGCAGATGATTACAATCAGACGCAAGTTCCTCTGGGGTATGCACCAATTGGAAAAAGGGAACAACGTAGCATCGACATGGAATTTTCTGAATCTATCGCAAGCTATGGCACGGAATTCGCCTCGCCATACGGATGGGCGGCAAAACGATTGAACAAAAGAAAACCTACTTTCAAAGATCTTCAGGAAGAAGCTGGCCGCGCCGGTATGAACGCATATTACAAAATGGCAAGCTTCAACGTTCACGCCGGCGCGCGAACTATGTTTTTCCGCCTGTCGAGTTTCGGGCGGGATAACGTCCTTGTGGCGGGTCGCACCAACGCAGGTTTGGTTGAGCCAGCACAGCATACCGCCTATTCTTTGCTGCAAATTACGACATTGCTAACTGGCAGCCTCAAGAACCTCGATCGTATCCTAGAGATACAGACCTTCATCAAAATAAGGGATGCAATTCCCAAGGCATTTATGCGGGCTGACAGGAAACTTCGTCGAGACGAGGCCGCCTATCAAAATGAATTGGCGGCACGACGCTCGCGAAAGCGAAAGCGTCAACCCGGTCACACCATAGCCCCCTGAATATCCGCATGTTGTGCTTTCAGGACACACGACAACCTGTTGCGCCTGAAGTTCTGGTTCCCGACTCGCCCCCTCAATGCCGCTTGAAATACTGCACCTCCCGCTCATGCTTCTCCGCCGCCTCGCGCGTATCGAACGCGCCCAGGTTCCGCCTTTTTCCCTTTTTCGTCCTTCTTCCGCGAATAAAGCCGGTATTTTCCGCCTTTCAGTTTCCGGATCATCTCGCTCTGCCTGGCGATCAGGATTTCCGCGTGGCCTTGAGGCTGCGCGCGGCTTGCTCGACGGTGCCGCGGCTGCCCAGCCTGTCGATCTGCGCCTGCGCCTCGTCGTCCGATATGCCGGTGCGCACCTCGACCTCCAGCACGTCGGAACTCGCCACCAGGCGATCGCGGCGGCGCAACTTCAGCGCCTCCGCCCTTGCGCCCCACCGAAGGCCCCGGCCGGTTTGTTGCGATCTTCGCAGCAATGATCCTGGCACGACAGGAAATCGGTCTGCCACATAATTGTCATGTCCCGTCCAGGTTGTGGACACGTCCTTTTCAAAGGCGCACTCTTGGATTGCGAAACGCATGCCAGCGTTTTCGCCCAACACATGCTTGAGGTGCGTCGGTGATTGTCTGACCTATCCGGATACTTCCGGCTGGGCATGACTTTCATTGTGCCGCCTATCCGTGATCAGGCTACGGCCTATCGCACGTTGCAGCCTGTTCCGGATCAACTGGGAGGTAAACAACATGCATAGCATTCAACGCAGAGAACTTCTTATTCAAGGAAGCGCGACTCTTGTCGCGATCGCTGCTCTCTCGCGTCGCGCCTACGCTTTTCCAACACGGGCGGGCGAGGAAATTGTTCCGTGGCTGGATCAGCCGACCGAAAACCCCAATCCGGAAGGTATCAAGACGCAGCTTGTCTGGGAGGATCTGGATAGCTGGATAACGCCAAACGACAAGTTCTTCAGCATCTCGCATTTCAATCGACCGACGATCGACGAGAAGACATGGTCCATGGAGATCGAGGGCCTGGTCAAGAAGCCTCTGAAGCTGTCGCTCGCCGACATCAAGGCGCGGCCGCGCAAGGAGGTGGTTTTCACTGTGGAATGCTCGGGCAACCACGGGTTTCCCTTTTTCACCGGCGGCATCGGCAATGCCCGCTGGGCAGGGACGCCGCTAGCGCCGATCCTCGAGGAAGCCGGCGTGCTGGAGAAGGGCATCGAAGTCGTCTTTTTCGGTACTGACGAAAGCGAGGTCGCAATACGCGACGTGAAGATGAAGCAGAATTTCGCGCGCAGCATGTCGCTCGCCGACGCGATGAGCCCGGACAATCTGCTCTGCTACGAAATGAACGGCGCCGCCTTGCCGGCGCCCAACGGTTCCCCGCTGCGGCTCATTGCTCCGGGCTGGTACGGAATCGCCAACGTCAAGTGGCTGAAGCGCATCGAGGTTCGCGACACAAGGTTCATGAGCCTTCTGATGGCCCGCGACTATGTCACCATCCGGGAGGAAGACCACAATGGCGAGACCGTATGGGCCGAGACCTCGGTGGGCCGAGCGCTGTTAAAGTCGGCACCAGCGAAAGTCACCAAGAAAGGCGCGGACTACGCCATCGTCGGCGCAGCCTGGGGGGCACCGATCGACCGGGTCGAAGTGCAAATCGATCAAGCGCCTTGGGCGCAGGCGACTATCGACCACAGCGAGGAGGCCGAACACGCCTGGAAAATCTGGTCCCTGCCCTGGGCAAACCCCTCGCAGGGAGAACACACGGTGACCTCGCGCGCGATCAGCACCACGGGACAAATTCAACCAGCAATGGACGATCCCTTGATTGCCAAGAAGCACACATACTGGGAGAGCAATGGCCAGGTCACGCGGCGCGTCAAGATCGTTTGAGGAGAGTCGGGAGGCCTGCAGGAGGCCAGCGAAGTGGCGAAAATCGTCATGCCGAGCCGGCCGTGCGTGATCGGTGGGAAAATCTCGCGCCTTTCCTCTCCCCCGTCGATCGGGGGAGAGGTGGCGAGCGAAGCTCGACGGAGTGGGGGTCGACCTTTCATCGAAGCAATGCTTCCGCCTGAATGCCGCATGCCTGAGCTTTCCTGCTCGCCCGGTTGTGCCTGTCTTGCGGCTGCGCGTTTCGCTAACGCCTTCCCCCACTCCGTCGCCGCTTCGCGGCGCCACCTCTCCCCCCTCCGGAGGGAGAGAAGGGGCGCCAAGATTGGCAAATCTCGCGCCTTTCCTCTCCCCCGTCGATCGGCTCCTTGTCGGGAGGGTCAGGGGTGCGGGTATTCGTAGGGCAAGAAAAACTTGGCTTTCCGTTTGCGATCACCCTGCCTCAAGGGACTCCCCGCAAAGGCCAACAAGGGGAGAGCAGCGCAAGAATCCGGGCTAGGGGTCAGGGTGCCGCCGCGTTGATTGACGAAGCAAAAACGCAAAAACCCGTCCTGGCGAGCGGGCGCAGATCGATACCATGGACGAATATGTAGCATAGCTGCCCTCACGGCGTCAAGAATAAATTCCTATCGAAAGGCTACCAGAAAGGTGGCCGCCTGATATTCCTCGACATTCGCACCGCGGCCGGGGCCTTGCTTGGTGTCGGAGCAGGTTTGTCGTGCTAGGATCGCCGGTCGGCATCCCTCAGCGCATCGCGGTTGCAAGTGCCGGTTCGCAAGCATGCTGTCAGGCTGGCGGCGGAAGATTTTCTTGCCGCATATTTTCGCAAGAGCAAGGAGGCGTTGATGAGCGCAAGAGGTCGATTTTTTCGTGGCCTTGTGGCTGGCCTGTTTACCGGTGTCTTCTGGATGGATGCCGCCCTGGCGCAGGACGCAGCGTGTACGTTCAAGCCGGTGGCCGGCACATCCCGACAGATTCTGAAATGTCGGGAAGGCATTACCATCATTGTCGAAGGTGGCGCTCGTTTTACGCTGGTGGACCGCGATCGAAACGGCAGGGCCGATGCGGTCAGGTTGCGGCGCAAGGCGCTGCTGCTCGATGCTCCGGCCGGCTCGGTCCCGGGTGGCTTCGCGGTTGTCACCCCGCAGGCGATCGCCGCAGCGCGCGGCACCAAATGGGCGGTCGACGTTGGCCAGGGCAAGACGTCTGTTTTCGTCCTCAGGGGTCGCGTCGCCGTAAACCGGCCGGCGTCCAGTGCCGGCGTGGTGCTGGCGCCGGGCGAAGGCGTCGACGTCGCGGCCGGAACAGGACCACTGACCGTCAAGCGCTGGCCCGCCAAGCGCGTTTCCGCATTGCTGGCCCGTTTCGGCCAGTGAACTGCTGTGAGCAGGCGAGCGCTTCCGACGCTGATCGCGCTCATCCTGGCGGGTCTTTGGGGCGCCGGCCTGGGCTTCGCGCACTGGCGCGGCAATTTGTGGTTTCTCGATCGCGTCGAAGCAACGATGACCGATCTTCGAACGCTTGTTCGAGGAACGGCAAAGCCACCGGAGCTGATGACCATTGTCGCGATAGACGACGACGCGGTGCGGCACGAGGGTACATATCCCCTCAACCGCGCCACGCTTGCCCGGCTTGTCGATACGATAGCGCGGCTTGGACCGAAAGCCATTGGGATCGACCTGCTGCTGGTCGATCCCGCGGCAAAAGACAATGATGACGCGCTCGCGCGTTCGCTGAGCGGGGGTGCAAGCGTAATCGCAGCCGCGGCGGTCTACCCCGGAGGCAAACAATGGACGGTGGGCGAAGGACCCATCGCCGGCGTGCCGAATGCCGAGCGGTTCCTGTGGCCCCTGAAAGCGTTCTCGGATGTCGCGGCCGTCGGCGTCGTGAACGTGGCCACCGACAAGACGGGAACGCCCCGGTTCGTGCCGTTGCTGTTTCGGGCCGGAGATCGGCTGGAAGTGTCTTTCCCATTGCGTGTTGCCGCCATGGCAGCAGGAGAGGATCCAGAAATCGCAGCCGATCATCTATCCCTAAGCGGACGGTCTATTCGGACGGACATTGGTCACATCCTGCCCCTGATATTCTATGGTCCCCGCGGCACGATCCGCACGATCAGCGCGGCGATCGTGCTGGACGGCCAATTCGATCCCGGCACGATCCGGGATCGAATTGTTGTGATCGGAGCAACCGCAACCGGCACCGGCGATGTTTTCCCGACACCGTTCGATTCCGTACTCCCGGGCGTCGAAGTCATATCGACGGCGATTGCCCATCTGATGGCCGGCGACGGAATAGTGCGAGACCAGCATGTTCGGCTTGCGGATGCCGGCTTTGCAGTGGTGCTGCCAATGATTCTTGTCGGGCTGTTGGCATGGCGGCGAAACGCCGCCGGCCTCGCGGCGATCGCCGGCGTGGTCCTGATCTGGTTGGTGGTCAACATGGCCGCTTTCTCGCACCACATCTGGCTGAGCGCCGCGTTGCCGATAACCGCCGCCGTTCCGCCGGTCATCCTGTTCGGGGCCGCGCAGCTTTGGCTGGGCAGGCGCCGGGCCCAATTTTTCGCAACGCAGAGCCAATTGCTTCAACGCGTTGAAGCCCCAGGCATGGGGGAGTGGCTGGCCAAGCATGGCGACTTCCTCTCGGAGCCCGTCCGGCGAGACGCCGCCATCCTGTTCATTGATCTGTCCGGCTTCACGGGACTAAGTGAAACATTGGGACCGGTCGCCACACGCGAGCTCCTGAACGGTTTTCATGCGTTGGTCGGCGAAGAAGTGACGAGCTGCGGTGGCGTCGTCACGAATTTCATGGGTGATGGAGCCATGATCCTGTTCGGTCTGCCGGAACCAGCGCCGAATGACGCCTTCAATGCCGCCCGCTGTTGTGTGGGGCTCTCCAAGCGCACCAACGATTGGCTCGCCTCGTTGCCTGCATCGACTGCATCCCGACTCGGCTTCAAGATTGGAGCCCACCACGGAACAATCGTAGCCTCTCGGCTCGGTAGCGAAGGCCGTCAGCACATCGCAGCCATAGGTGACACAGTCAACGTTGCCAGTCGCTTGATGGAGATCGCGGCCGACCAGAATGCTGAAGTCGCGGTGAGTGACATAATGCTTAATGTCGCCGGCCGCGAGTGCGTGTTGTTCAAATCAGGTACCCTGAAAGGACCTGTGGAAACACAGATCCGTGGGCGATCCGGCTCGCTCACAATCTGGCTTTGGCAGAGTGCACGGACGCTGCAGTAGAGGGTTGCCACCAGGCCCGCCGCTTGCCTGTCCTGCGAACAGCGGCGCCCTCAATGCCGCTTGAAATACTGCACCTCCTTCTCATGCTTCTCCGCCGCCTCGCGCGTATCGAACGTGCCCAGGTTCCGCCTTTTCCCGGTTTTTTCGTCCTTCTTGCGTGAATAGAGGCGGTATTTTCCGTCTTTGAGCTTCCGGATCATTTCGCCTGCCCCTCACCAAGGCTTCGCCGCCTTTTGGCGCTCAGGCTGCGCGCGGCTTGTTCGACGGCGGCGCGGTCGTGGCCCAGCCTGTCGATCAACTCCTGTGCTTCGTCGCCCGATATGCCGGTGCGCACCGCCAGCGCCTCGACTTCCAGCACGTCGGAGCTGGCGATCTCGCCGGGTGCAGCATCGCCTGCCGTCGGCGGCAGCGCTGCCTCCCTGTCGATCTCGGCCTCGGCCTGGAGCCAGTGTCGCTCGGGATCACCCTGCATCCTGCCTTCGCGTTCCCAGATCTGGTATGCGCGCTCACGTATCCTGTCGTTCCGGTCGTGGTCCATGTCTCAGGTCCTCCTTGGGTCAGGGATAAACGTTGTGCCGATCCGAACGATCCGAAAATTGCATAACGGCATCGCGAAATGGCCTTTGGCGTGCGGGCCCGCGATCCCACTAGCCACGCCTACTGGCATTGCCGCCTCGGTCCGCCGGAGTATGGCTGGTAGCTGTTGTCTTCCGGCCGGTAGGAGCGGTAGCGGCTGAAGCAATAGTCGACATGGTCGGCGGAAAGCTCGGCGCCGCCGTCATCGGTTGCGTAGACGCCCAATCCTGTGCCGTTTTCGCCGCCATAGCCCTCGCCTGGCTGGGCGGTGCGATCGGCCACGACGAGATAGGGCGAGATGCAGGGGCGTTGCTGTCCGCTATAGGACATGTAGCTGTTGTCGTCGGCCCGGTAGGAACGGTAGCGGCTGGCGCACCAGGCGAGATGCGGAGGCGACAGTTCGGCCGCGTCGGGCGCGACGGGCGCGACGGCGCCAGTCATGGTCGGATCGGGTTTTGCTTCCTGCGGCTGCGGCTTGGCGGGGATGTCGGCCGGCGCGGACTGTTCGGCCGGCAGACGCTCGAGGCTCTGGTCCGCCTTGTTCACCGGCCGCGCTTTTTTGGTCCACAGTTCCGCCACGCTGACGGTGGCCGATGCCTGGCGCGGCGACTTCGCGGCTAGCAGCCAGGCTGCGAACCCCAGCCCGCTGCCGAAGACCGCAAGCGTCAACACGAAACCGCAGACCAGTCCCAACACCGCTTTCACGTCACGCTCCTTGAGCCGCTGCTAATAAAATGCAGCGCCTCAAGGCTGGTTCCAGAAAAACGCTCGGGCGACGCCGGCGCCCGACGGACAAGATCGCGCAGCGGCCGATAGTCCCCAGCAAGCGCAGACACACTCCAGAAACAAATTTCAACAGTTCGGAAAAACTGGCGAAAAAATCGGATGGCATAAGCCTGCCGCGGCGGCCGGAAAATGGCCGCGCCGGGCGTTTGCCGACCAGGACGAGAAAGCATGGACATGGATTACGGTGCCGATATCGCCGGACTGGACGCGGCAAGACCGGGCAGCCCGCCCGAAGCTGAACTGGCAAGCGTCGATGCACTCGCAAAAACAACCCCAGCAACGGTCACGCACGGGCAGATCCTGACGGGCGCCGACTTTGACCGGCAGGGCCTGCCCGGTGAGCGGCTCGACACGGTCTTTGAACAGCTCGCGCAGACATTCGCCGCCTTGCCGGCGGTGATTTCCGACGGGCGGGCCTGGACCTATCAGGAACTGGACAGGCGGGCCAACCAGTTCGCCCGCCTGCTGGTCAAACGCGGCGTACGGCCGGGCGACCGGGTCGGGCTCATCCTTGACCGCTCGGCGGAGACCTATGTCGCACTTCTCGCGGTGGTGAAGGCGGGTGCCGCCTTCGTGCCGCTGGCCACGGCATTTCCCGAAGAGCGCATGACGCTCATCATCGAAGACGCCGGCGTGAGCCTGATCGTCACCATCGCCGCCTATGCCTCGCGCGCCGGCCAACTGCCGGTCCCGCATCTGCTGATCGACAGCGCGGCTGCCGAAATCTCCAAACAGTCCGACGCGCCGCTGAAGCCGCATGCCAAGACCTCGGACGACACCTGCTACATCCTCTACACGTCCGGCACGACAGGCCGGCCCAAGGGCGTCGTTATCAAGCACCAGAGCTTCGTCAATTTCATCCGGGTCGCCGCCGCTTCCTACGGCTACCGGCCGGGCGATCGCATCTATCAGGGCATGACCATCGCCTTCGACTTTTCCTCCGAAGAGATCTGGGTGCCGTTCGTCGCCGGCGCGACAGTCGTGCCGGCACCGGGCCAGATGCCCCTGGTGGGCGAGGAACTGGCCGATTTCCTGCGCCACCACGACATCACCTGCATGGCCTGCAGCCCGACGCTTCTGTCGTCGATGACATCGGACGTGCCCAGCCTGCGCACGCTGCTGGTCGGCGGCGAGGCCTGCCCGCACAATCTGGTGGTGCGCTGGTCGAAGCCGGGACGGCAGATCCTCAACACCTATGGCCCCACCGAGGCGACCGTCACCGCAACCATGGGTGCGCTGACGCCGGACAGCCCCGTCACCATAGGCGCGCCGCTGCCGACCTATTCGATCGTCATTCTTGACGCTTCGCTGCCGCAGCTCGCCGAGCCCGGCGAACTGGGCGAGATCGGGATCGCCGGCATCGGGCTCGCGGTCGGCTATCTCAACAGGCCGGACCTTACCGAACAAAAATTCATCGCCGATTTCGTCGGCCTGCCGAACAACCCGTCGAAGCGCATCTACCGGACGGGCGATCTTGGCCGGATCAACGATAGCGGCGAAATCGAATATGCCGGGCGCATCGACACCCAGGTGAAGATCCGTGGCTACCGCATCGAGCTTGGCGAGATCGAGGCGGTGCTGCTCGACCAGCCCGAGATCGCGCAGGCCGCCGTCACCACCTGGGAGATCGAGCCCGGCCGCGTCGAACTCGTCGCCTATTACGCGCCAAAGGCCGGCGTAGCGGCGATTTCCCGCTCGGATCTCGCCCAGACGATGAAGCGGCGGCTGCCGGATTACATGGTGCCCTCCTACCTTGAGGAACTGCCTGCCATCCCGATGACGGTCTCCAACAAGGTGGACCTGCGCCAGCTGCCAAAACCGACAAGCATCCGGCTTTCGGCCGATCGGGCGATGGTGGCGCCTGGCAATGATGACGAGCGTTTTCTGGCCGAGGCGCTGGCGACCGTGCTGAAATTCGACGAGGTGTCCGTCGAGGACAATTTCTTCGACGATCTTGGCGCCAACTCCCTGCTGATGGCCCATTTCTGCGCGCGGGTGCGCACCAGGAAGGAATGGGCGACGGCCTCGATGCGCGACATCTATCTCTATCCGACCGTGGCGCGCCTGGCGCGGCATCTCCGCGTTGCGGAGGAAATGACCACGGCCACCAATGAGCCGGTCCTCACCCGCCGGGCATCGAATTTTGCCTACTGGACCTGCGGCGCCGCACAGCTGCTGTTCTACGGGCTCTACAGCTATGTTGCCCTGTGGGCGATCAATGACGGCCTCAACTGGATGTATGAGGCGCTCGACGATCCGCTGCAGCTGTACCTGCGCTGCGTCGCGCTCTCGGCCGGTGTGTTCTTCGGCATGTCGGGCTTTGCCGTCATAGCCAAATGGGTGCTCATCGGCCGTTGGAAGGCCGAGGCGTTTCCCATCTGGGGCGTGCGCTACTTCCGCTTCTGGGTCGTCAAGACATTGATCCGCACCGCGCCCGTCGTGCTGTTCCGGGGCAGCCCGCTCTACAGCTTCTATCTGCAGCTTCTCGGCACCAAACTCGGGAAAAACGCCGTCATCGAATCGAAATCGGTGCCCGTCTGCACCGATCTCATTTCCATCGGCGCCAACACCATCCTGCGCAAGGAATCCATGGTCCTCGGCTATCGAGCCCAGTCCGGCTATATCCATACCGGGCCGCTGACCATCGGTCGCGATGCTTTCGTCGGCGTCGGCTCCACGCTCGACATCGACACCAGGATCGGCGACGGCGCCCAGCTCGGCCATTCGTCCTCGCTGCACCGCGGGCAGAGCATACCGGACGGCGAACGCTGGCATGGATCGCCGGCCGTGCCGACCACGGCGGACTATTGCAAGGTGCGCAATGTCGATCCTTCCAACATCCGGCGCTTCCTCTTCGAAGCGGTTCAGCTGATCGGCCTGTTTGCCATCGTCACCCCTTTGCCGCTGCTGTTCCACAGCTACTGGGAAAATGTCGGCGACGACTATCAGGAGACGATCGGCATCGTCGCGATCGGCACCACGGTCACGCTGTTCGGCTACATCGCCGTGGCCTTTCTGGCGGCGACGCTGGTGCCGCGCCTGACAAACCTGATCCTGAAGCCAGGCCGCACCTACACGCTTTACGGCTTCCGCTACTGGCTGCAGACCGTCGCCGAATTCTCGAGCAATTCCCGCGTGCTCGGCCTGCTGTTTGGCGACAGTTCGGCAATCGTGCACTATATCAGGGCCATCGGCTGGAACCTCAACAAGGTGGTGCAGACCGGCTCCAACTTCGGCAGCAACCAGCAGCACGAAAACCCGCTTCTGTGCGAGATCGGCACCGAGACCATGGTGTCGGACGGGCTGTTCATGATCAACATGCACAAGTCCGCCTCGGCTTTCCGGCTCGAGCAGACGCGGATCGGCGAACGCAACTACCTCGGCAACAACATCTACTACCCGCCGGACGGACGCACGGGCGACAATGTGCTGCTCGGCACCAAGGTGATGATCCCCATCGACGGGCCGCTGCGTGAGAATGTCGGGCTCTTGGGCTCGCCTGCGTTTGAGATCCCGCGCATGGTGAACCGCGACAAGGAACTCATCGCCGGCGTCGACGAGGCCGACCGGCGCCAGCGCATCCCGCTGAAGAACCGCCACAATCTGGTGACGATCCTTCTATTCGTGGCAACGCAGTGGGTCATGCTGTTCGCCACGCTGGCGATCTGGGATCGAGCCCTGAACTACTACACTGAATGGGCGGAGGTCGCGCTCTTCGCCGCCGTGCTTTTGACCTCGGCGATCACCATTCCGTTCTACATCCTGGTCGAGCGGGCAAGCCTTGGTTTTGGCAGGCTGAAGCCGCAGATGACGACGATCTACGACGTCGCGTTCTGGCGCCACGAACGCCACTGGAAGCTCGCGGATTCGCCGATCGTGCGCCTGTTCGCCGGCACGCCGTTCCGGCCGGTCATCCTGCGCCTGCTGGGCGTCAAGGTCGGCAGCCGTGTCTATGACGGCGGCAGCAATTTGACCGAACGCTCGCTGGTGGAGATCGGCGACGACGTCACGCTCAACGAGGGCTGCGTCATCCAGGCCCATTCGCTGGAAGAAGGCGCGTTCAAGTCCGACTTCATCCGCATCGGCAAGGGCTGCACGCTCGGTCCTTCCGCTTTTGTCCACTATGGCGTTGTGATGGGCGAAGGATCGGTGGTCGATGTCGATTCCTTCGTGATGAAGGGCGAAGAGCTGGAGCCCAATTCCATATGGCGGGGCAACCCGGCCAAGCTGTACCGGTTCGTGGAACCGGTCACCGACGATGGCTCCCGGACATCGACCTGAAGAACGGTATCGACTTGAAGAGCGCAGACATCCGTCTCGTTGCCGTGACCGGGGCCAACCGGGCCCTGGTCGCGGCCCTGGAGCTCGCTCCGGAGCAGATGGATTTCGTCGCCAGCAACGCGGAGTCGCTCGACGAAGCCGAAACGGACGAAGACGCGCGGCCACGCGTCATAATGGCCGGCGATCGTGTCGTCGGTTTCCTCATGTACGATGCACCGCGGAATGACGACGAGGCGCGCATCTACCGCTTCATGATCGACCGCGCCTCTCAGGGCAGAGGCTATGGCAAGGCCGCGTTGCGCGAAGTGCTGGACGAAATCATTGGGCTCGGCCACATCAGCCACGTCTCAATCTGCTACGAACCGGAAAATGAAGCTGCACGAAACCTTTATCGCGCCGCCGGCTTCGTAGAAGAAGGGCTCGACGAGGACGGCGAAATGATCGCCGATCTGGTCCTGTCGGGCACAGACGGACGATCGTGACGTGCTCCCCTGAAATCGCGCCGGCGCAGACATCCCTGCTGCGGGCAATGATCGCCATTGCGCCCACCGGCGTCCGGGTCGGATGCCGAGTGATACGCGACGGCGACGAGGGCCATCTGCTGCCTGAAGAGGCGCGCTCTATCCCGGCGCGCCAGCCAGCCATGCGGCGGGCCAGCGGCGCGGCGCGCTGGATTGCGCATGGACTGCTGACGGAGCTTGGCGCCAACGGCGTCGCCATCCCGCGCGCGCCCGTCGGCGCGCCGGTCTGGCCCGACGGGATCACCGGCTCGCTGGCCCATGACGATGACATGGCAGTGGCGGCGGTTGCACCCATCGGCCATATCAGCTCGCTGGGTATCGACGTCGAGCCCGCGCAACCGCTCCCGGACGACATCTTCGCACTTGTTGCAATCCCTGCTGATAGGACAGACGCAGCCGACCGGCATCTTGCCGGTCGCATCCTCTTCGCAGCCAAGGAAGCGGTCTACAAGGCCGTCTATCCGCTCGATCGCGAGGTGCTAGGCTATGAGGATATCACCGTCGACCTGAACTCGGGCCAGGCGAAGACGAAGACAGGCCGCAAGGTCCGCCTCGCATACTGCGATGCCCCGCGTGTGGTCGTGCTGGCGTTTGTCGAGGCGCGTTAGAGCGCAGCCCTATTCGCCAACGATCTCCGTATACCCCCTCACCTCGCCATCGAGCCCACGCAACCGCCAGTTCTCCCCGTCCCGTCCCTCGACATAACAAGGCCCGACCGGCACCTTGCCGCCACCTTCCGGCAGGTCGAGCACGTAGACGGGGTTGCAGATGCCCGACAGCCGGGCGCGCAATGCCGCGGCCAGCGCCTGTCCCTGCTCGATCGTCGTGCGCCGATGCGCCATGCCGCGCGCGAGGTCGCCATGGTGGAGGTAGTAGGGTTTGACGCCAAGGCGGTACATCAGCTCACGGCAGAGTTCCTCCAGCACCTCGACGCTGTCGTTGACGCCCTTGAGCAGAACGCTCTGGTTGAGCAACACGAAACCGGCTTGCCGCATCGTCCGGCAGGCCGTCTCGGTCGCGGGCGTGATCTCCCGCGCGTGATTGAAATGGGTGACGATTGTGACCATGAGCCGTCCTTGCAAGGCCGCGACCAGCCCCGGCGTGATGCGCGCGGGCAGCGCCACCGGCACGCGCGTGTGGATGCGCAAGAGCCGCACATGCGGGATCGCCTCGATGCGCGCGAAGATTTCGGCCAGGGCCTTGTCGGGCAAAGACAGGGGATCGCCGCCGGTCAGGATCACCTCACGGATTTCGGGGTGATCGGCGATATAGCCCAGCGCCGGCTCCAGCGCCTCGCGCGTATAGCCGCGGCCGATCGCGGTCAGCGACTCCTTACGGAAGCAGAACCGGCAATAGACCGCGCATTGATAGGTCGGGAACAGCAGCACCCGGTCGGCATGGCGATGCGTCAGCCGCGGCACCGGGCTGAACTCATGGTCGGCGATCGGATCGTCGAGCTCGCCTTCCGCTTCCTCCAGTTCATCAGGCGACGGAATGACCTGCGCCCGGATCGGATCGGCGGGGTCGTTCCAGTCGATCAGGTCGAGATAGGCTTTGGGAACGCGCACCTTGTGATTTGCCGCAGCCGCTTGAGCAGCCGCACGCTCGGCTGGCGACAGCGGCAGGGAGGCGAGATCGCGGACGTGGCGAACACCGGCGCGGATTTCTGCCTGCCAGGCAGCGTCGGGGGCGACGGCGGGTGCGGGGTGGAGTTTGGTGTCTGAGGTCATCGGGTTTCTCGGGTGGTATGCTTGGGGCGGACCTATCGGGCGGATGGCTGGTGAGGTCAACAGCCCCATTTGCTGCGGCCGCGATCCTTCACACCCCCCTCTGTCCTGCCGGACATCTCCCCCGCAAGGGGGGAGATTGGATGTCGCCATCACTTTCGCCAACCGTCAACGTCGCAAGACAAGCGCCGTGATTGAAGCGCCGATCTCCCTCCTTGCGGGGGAGATGCCCGGCAGGGCAGAGGGGGGTGTTCAAGCGCCAACCTACCCATCCCCAACTTTCGCTGCATCGATCACGCCTGCAATTTCAGGCAAGCTCACAGGCGACAGCGCCGCGAGGGGAGATGCGACGCCTCGGGAGGAGGACTGCCATGGGCCAAACAACACCGGCGCTGCAGGGGCACGGGTGGCTCTGGATCGGTCGAGCACCAAAATCTTGACGGCGCGGGCACGGCAGTCTCTTGTTCCAGCATATTCGGCCGACAAGGGAGGTGCCACCATCCTGATCGGTCCTCAAGCCATCCCTTCAATGCGCCACGCCATCCGAAGCGTGGAGCAGCCTCCAGGTCAAACCAACGCGACCATGGAACTGTGAAACAAAATGTTCGGCGGCCATAGTCTCGAGGCCGTCATCGACGAGCGCCTCGATGCTTCGCCGCATCAAGACAAGCTGCATCTGCCTGGCGTGTTCCAGGTCTGCCTCTCGCATGATTGCCGTGACGTGGTAGGCGACAACGGGCTGGCCGAGGCAAGATAGCAGCGCGTTGGCCTCGGCTGTCACCGCCATCACTGCGTCTTCGATCTTCATTCTGGCGCTCCTCATCAAAAATGATGCTGACGCCTCCCCGCAAGGCGACGGTGGTCCGTCGCTTCTTTTTTGAGTACACCGCGCGGCCGAAAGCGGCACGCCACGCTGATAGTTGCTGTCTTTCCAGGTCCCTCGGGCAGCCTCGTTCGGCCCAAAAACAGTATCCGCCAAATTTGATTCAAAGGCGACCGGATAGTTAATCGATGGTTAATGGGCCGATTGCATCCCCGATGGACCAGGATATTTGGCTTCGACGGTCGCTGCCGCGCAATTGCCGCAAAGCTGCTCGATGGCTCCCGGCCTGTGGATCGCCTATGGGGGGTTATGTCATGCGGCTGGTCTGGACTATCATCTTTGCGCTCGCAACCGGCACGGTTCTCGCGGCCTCGCCGGAGGACGACTATATCGCCGCACGTGACAAGGCGATTTCCACCATCGCGGCACTGGCAAGCGCGAACGAATCCGTTGAAACGCTCGATGCCGCCGGAACGAAGGCGTTGGCCGATCTCGAAGGGCGTCTGTCCACCATCCTCGGCCCCTTGGCGGTTGCCGATTTCCCGGCAAACGGCACGATCAATCTCGGAAGCCTGAGCGATGCCGATATCGGATTCGGCATGCTCGATGGTTTGCGATACGCCAAAAGCGATGACGGCCCGAGCCTCGTGGCAACGACGCGGGGGCTGCTCGAGCGCTGGCTCCAGTCCAGGGCGGCCGAGTTGGACGAAAGCTTCAGACTGCCCGCCAGCATCGATGCGGCGCTGAAGCTCGATGCTTTCTACACCCAGGCGATCAACAGCGACGCTGCGTTCACGGGGACTCTCGACTTGTCCCTGAAGAAGCCAGAAGGCGCAGACATCGCGTTCGCGCGGCTCGGCGGCTGGGCGCAGGACATAGGACCGAACCCCGACCAGCAGGTCATCGTCACGCTCGTCAAGGGCAATAGCGTCATGATCGCCTCGGCGCCCGCGGCAGCGCCTATACCCAAGATCGCGGCCTGCGACGCCGTGTGGACGTCGGCGGACGCCGCCGCCCAGAAATTCCAGGAGGCTTACCAGGCCTCGGACCTCAAGGACGAAACGGCGTACGATGCCGCCAATGTCGCCTGGGAAAAGGGGGACGCCGACTATCGCGCCTGCCTGGGCGAGCACCTGCCGAGCGAGCCGGTCTTCCCCGCACTTCTCGCCCAGGCACAGGAGCTTGCCGATCACATGGCCGGCAAGTAGGCCACTTCCCGGCGCGTCGGCGCCGAGCCTGCTCAGCCCTGCCGCTGTTGGCCCTTTGCGCCCGCCATCGCCACATACGCGCTCTCGATCGTCTCGAAAGTCAGCTCCGGATAGAGCGCCCCGGCTTCCGGCGTGGCCGTTTCAAGCGCGGTCTCGCCGCGTATCCAGAACGCCCGCAGCAAGCCGAGGCCGGGAGCTACCGCGATCATCGCCTCCAGTTCGTCGGCGCTCTGCCGCAAGATGCGCGGCGATCGTCCGCTCACGCGGCGCCACAGATCGATCATCTCGTTCTGGGTGATCTTGTTCTGGGCGATCCGGATTTCGCTGCGGATGGCACCGGGGTCATTCAACGCGCGCAAGGTGACGGCGGCAATGTCCTTCTCGCTGACGAATGTCGCCGGCACATTGCCGTTGCCGTAAAGCGTCAGCTCTTCGGGAGGCAGGGGCGACGAGCCGAAGCGAGTGAGGTCGCCCAGCGTCGCCACCCAGGTTGAAAAGAAGCCGTTGGTGTAGATAACCGTATAGGGCAGATCCGCTTCTTTGATTGCCGAAAAGACGTCTCGCTTGATGTCCAGTGGCGGGATCGAACCCGGGGCGGCGGCGGCAAAGTCGAGGCCGAAGCCGGCGGAAGGCACATAGCGGGAGACGCCTGCTTCCCGGAGCGCGCGCACCAGCGTCATCTCGCTGGCCGAGCTGACATGCACCGAGGAGATGACGCGATCCACCTTGCCGGCGGCCCGGACAAGGCTGCCGTGGTCGTCAAGATCGCCGACATGGACCGTGGCACCCAATGCCTTGAACGGGCGCATCCGCTCTTCATTGCCGGCTGTTGCCGGACGAACCAGAACGTGCAGGCGATCGCCATTGCGCGCACTGGCCTTCGCCATCTCGCTGCCGAGCGGCCCCGTCGCGCCGATGATAAGGGTGCTGGTCATATCGCCCTCCCATTGCGCAGGATGGAACCATTCCAGTCGCGTTCGAAGCCGATATCGTGCAGGCGATGGTCCGAGAAGCGCGCCACCCGGCGCAGCGAACCGCGGCGCTCGACGGCCGCCGAGATTCTGATGGCAAGACCGCTCATCGCGGCGCTGATGGAGTTGAAGGTCGGGTTCATTGTCCGTCTCCTGTGTTTGCCTGGGCGCAAGCGTGCCGGCGCCGTCCGCGGGGGACGAGCATGACGATCGCTCACATTGTTTCTGGTCGTTCAGCGCAGCGGCGAGATGGAAAACCCGATCTGGATGCGCTGCTACGCCTATAGATTGGACATTTCCGGGCTGGACGACAAACGACTCTTTGTGCAGGATTTGTGAGCAACGCTCACAGGTGGATCATGCCGCGCAGACTGCCGCCCCTCACCGCCTTGCCAGCCTTCGAGGCCGCCGCGAGGCATCTGAGTTTCTCGAAGGCGGCGGGCGAGCTCAAAGTCACCCACGGCGCGGTCAGCCGCGCCGTCCGCAACATCGAGGACCGGCTGGGCATCCACCTTTTCGATCGCGGGACGCGATCCGTGCGCCTGACCCCCGTCGGCGCGGCCTACGCATCGGAAGTCCGCAAAGCGCTGGACCAGATCGCCGCCGCCACCATCGCCGCCACGCCCGACCGTACCGCGGGCGTCCTGAATGTCAGCACATCGGACGGTTTTGCGGGCCGCTGGCTGGTGCCGAGGCTGCATCGCTTCCACCGCGCCAATGCCGACATCGACGTGCGGCTCTCCACGTCTGGCTTGCTTTCCGATTTCGTCAGCGACGGCATCGACATCGCCATCCGCTATGGCAAGGGCGGCTATACCGGAGTGACCGAAGAATTCCTCGCTGATGAAGAGGTCTTCCCGGTCTGCAGCCCCGAACTGCTGCAAGGCGAACATCCGCTGCGCCTGCCCGGGGATCTCAGGCATCACAAATTGATTCATGACGCTTTTCGCATCGACTGGGCGACATGGCTCGAACACGCAGGCGTCGGCGATGTCGACCCCAAGCGTGGCGTGCGCTTCGATTCCGCCACCTTCGCCGTCGAGGCCGCGGTGCTGGGCGAAGGCGTGCTGCTCGGCCGAAGCGCCCTGGTCTCGGCCGATCTGGCGGCGGGGCGGCTGGTCCGACCTTTCGACCTGGCGCTGAGATCCGCCTCACGCTATTACGTCGTTTATCCCGATGTCGCGCTGCGCCAGAAGAAGATCAGGGCGTTTCGCGACTGGCTGTTCGCCGAAGTGGCGGCCGACTGGATTGGGATGACCAAGAGCGATTGAGGCAAGGCTTGCGCCTGCGAGACCCAAGCAGCGCCGCGCTGACCCCCACCCCGCTGCTTCGCAGCGACCCTCCCCACAAGGGGGAGGGTGAGGAAGCGCGTATACGCCAGTGGGTCAGGCCTTACGACGATGCGGAAAAGCTGGGCTCCCCACCTCCCCCTTATGGGGAGGTGGGGACCGAAGGTCCGGGTGGGGGTGCTGGCGCAGATCTTGAAGAATCTGGTTCCTCGTCCCCGTTTTGCGAGAATTGAAGCCGTCGCTTGCCCCCGCGCTACTCCTTGACGCGATAGGCGTCCGGCACGGTGAACACTTCGTCGGCCCGGCCATAGCCGCCGTCGGCGACCTCCTCCACCAGCACCATCGTGTAGGGGCGAACGCCATCGCCGAAAATGTCGACGAACATCTGGGTGGTTCGATGGATGAGGTCTTCCTTCTGCGCCTTGGACAGGGCCGCTTGCGGCATCTTGAAGTTGGCGAATGGCATGATCGTTTTCCTTGGTCTTTCGAGGGTGAATTCAAGCTGTTGGATAGAGATTGCCGCCTCAGACCACGCCGCCATTGGCGCGGATGATTTGCCCGTTGACCCAGCCGCTGTCCGGCCCGGCCAGGAATGAGACCAGCCCGGCAATGTCGTCGGGCTGGCCAAGCCGGCCGAGCGGGATCGTCTTGCCGATGGCCTCTATCTGCGCCTTGCTCTTGCCGTCCGTGAACAGGGCGGTTTCGATCGGTCCGGGCGCCACCGCGTTGACCGTGACACGACGCGCGCCAAGTTCCTTGGCCAGGATGTGAGTCATCGCCTCGACGCCCGCCTTGGTGGCCGCGTAGACGCCGTAGCCCGGCTGGTAGAGGCCGACGACGCTGCTTGAGAAGCCGACGACGCTGCTTGAGAAATTGACGATGCCGCCGCCGTCGCGAAGCCGGCGCGCACCTTCCCGCATGCCGCGGAACACGCCGCCGAGATTGATCGCGATCTGCGTGTCGAACGAAGCATCGTCGGTCTGCGCGATCGGCGACGTCTTCATGATGCCGGCATTGTTGACGAGGATGTCGATGCCGCCGAACGCCTTCTCGCCGGCGTCGAACAGCGCTGCGATGCCGTTCGGATCGGCGATATCGGCCTGAACGGCGATCGCCTTGCCGTCGCCAGCCTTGATGGTGCGGACAAGCTCTTCAGCCTCCGCGCGGCCCCGTGAATAGTTGATGACGACGGCGATGCCGTCGCGGGCGAGCCGCTGTGCGATCGCGGCACCGATGCCCTTGGAGCCGCCCGTCACGATCGCCGTTCTGGGTTGATCAGATGCCATGGAAGTGTCTCCGCGTTGTTGGTGACACAGACATAGGCCACGCCAACTTCCGGATAATCGCCCGCCTATTGACATCACTATTCGGAAACTGCGAACAAAAGCCCATGGATCGGCTGGACACGATGCGGCTCTTCATTCGCGTTCTGGAGAGGCGCAGCTTCACCGCTGCCGCGGCCGATCTCGGCCTGCCGCGTTCAACCGCGACGGAAGCGATCAGGCGGCTGGAAGAGCATCTCGGCGCACGCCTGCTGGAGCGAACGACGCGGCAGGTGAACGCCACGCAGGATGGCGAGGCCTACTATCGACGCTGCCTGTCGATCCTGGCCGAGATCGAGGATGCCGAGGCCGCCTTCCGCAATGCCGAGCCCTTCGGGCTGCTGCGCATCGACGCCAGCACACTGCTCACCCGCACATTCCTGTTGCCGCGCCTGCCGGAGTTCCTTGCCCGCTATGTCAGGATCGACCTGCAGATCGGCCAGAGCGACCGGCTGGTCGATCTCGTGCGCGAGGGGGTGGATTGCGTGATACGCGTCGGCGAGCCGCCCGACAGCGGCATGATCATGCGGCGCCTTGCTGTCATACGCGAGATCACCTGCGCCAGTCCCGCCTATCTCGAACGCCACGGCACACCCGCCTCCCCCGACGCGCTCGACGGTCACCAGGCGGTGGGCTTCGTCTCGTCGCGCACCGGAGAGACCCTTCCGTTCGAATTCACCGTCGGCGGCAAGACCCTTGAGGTTCGGCTGCCGGGCCGCGTCGCCGCCAACAATTCCGACACCGCCGCCGATCTGGCGCGGCTTGGGTTCGGCCTCATCCAGGCGCCGCGCTATCGCTTCGAGAAGGATCTCGCCGACGGAACGCTCGTCGAAGTGCTGGCCGACTACCCGCCTTCGCCGACGCCGCTGTCGGCGCTTTACCCACAGAACAGGCAACTCTCGCCATGCCTTCGCGTCTTCCTCGACTGGGCCTCGCGCATCTTCGCCGAGGCGGATCTGTAGGGGTAAGATCAAAGGGTTGGTGTTGCCGAGCGTCCGCTCATTCCCTGAAGGCGCGGCTGATCTGGTCCTGCAGCGGCTTGACGAGGTAGGAGATCACCGTCCGGTCTGCAGTCTTGATGAAGGATTCGACCGGCATGCCCGGGACGAGCTTGACCTCGCCGAGCCGCGCGACTTCGGAGCTCGTGGTCGCGATGCGAACGGTGTAGTAGCTGATGCCGCTGCGCTGGTCGGTGGTCGTATCCGGCGAGGTTCGTTCGACCGTGCCGTTGATTTGCGGCGTGGTGCGCTGGTTGAAGGCCGAGAAGCGCAGCGCCGCCGGCTGGCCGACCCAGAGCTGGTCGATGTCGCTCGGCGCGATCTTTGCCTCGACAGTCAGGCTGTCGCTGTCGGGCACGATCTGCATGATCGTCTGCCCAGGGGTAATGACGCCGCCGATCGTATGGGCGATGGACTGCTGCACGACACCGTCCTGCGGCGCGCGGATGTCGATGCGCCTGAGCTGGTCCTCGGCGGCGATCTTGCGCTCCGTCAGTTCGCCGACCTTGCCGTCGATCTCGCGCAAATCCTTGTTGACGTCGGTGCTGAGCTCGAGATCGATCTGGATGATCTGCAGATTGATCTCGGCGATCTTGCCCTGGGCCTGCGCCAGGGCGGCCGTCAATTGGCCGCGCTCGCCGTCGAGCCGCGCCGACTCGCGCTCCATGGCGGTCAGGCGATCGATCGAAATCAGCCGCTTTTTCCACAGCGCGCGTATGCTGGCCAGTTCCTCCTCGACGAGCGCGATTTCTTGCGATTTGGCATCCGCCTGGGCGGTGTCCCCACCAATCTCCTTCTGCAATTGGAGGACCCGCTCCTGCAACTGGCTCTTCTGGCCGGAACGGGCCGCCCGCCGCGTCTCGAAGACCTGTTCCTCGCCGGCAATGATCTCGGCGATTACCGGATCATTGCCGCGATTGAGAAGATCCTGCGGAAACGCGATAGTGTCGGCGCCCTTGCGTTCGGCTTCGAGGCGCGCCTCGCGCGCCGACAACTGATCAAGCGCCTTGGTGACAACGGCGAGATTGGCCGCCGGCATGGTGGGATCGAGGCGCACAAGCAGCGCGCCGCGCTTGACGCGGTCGCCGTCATGCGCGGCGATCTCGCCAACGATGCCGCCTGTCGAATGCTGCACGTCCTTGACGTGGGAATCGACGACGAGAACCCCCGACGCGATGACCGCTCCCGAAATCCGGGTCAGCGAAGCCCACCCGCCGACGCCGCCGACCAGCAGCGCGACCGCGATGAGGCCAAAACGCATGTAGCGCCGAATGGAGTGCTGGGAGGGGCTGAGCATCGTTCCTCCCCTCATTCGCCTGCCGCCGCCGCGCCAAGCGGCGGCGCCGGCTCTTCAGTGGCGAGCCTGAGCCTCGGCACGGCGGCTACCGCCGGTTGCGGCCGTGGAAACAGCTTGGCCAAAACCTCGTCCTTGAGGCCGAACGCCTGAACGCGGCCCTGATTCATGGCAAGGATGAAATCAACCGTGCCGAGCGCGCTTGGCCGATGCGCCACGAGCGCGACGATGCCGCCGCGCTGCCGCACCGAAACGATCGCCTGGAACAGCGCCTGTTCGCCTTCGGCGTCGAGGTTGGAATTCGGTTCGTCGAGCACCACCAGGAACGGATCGCGATAAAGCGCGCGGGCCAGCGCGATGCGCTGGCGCTGGCCGGCCGAAACAGCCTCGCCGAGTTCGCCGATCTGTGTCTCGTAACCGTCGCGGAAACCGACGATGAGATCATGCGCGCCGGCCGTCTTGGCGGCGGCAATCACCAATGCGGGATCGGCGTCGGGCTCGAAACGGGCGATGTTTTCGGCGACCGTGCCGGCAAACAGCTCGACGTCCTGCGGCAGATAACCGACAAAGCGGCCGCGATCCTCCGGCGACCACTGGTCGAGATCGGCGCCGTCGAGCCGGACCCTGCCGGCGGCGGGCAGCCAGGCCCCGACAAGCGCCCTGACCAGCGTCGACTTGCCCGAACCGCTCTGGCCGATGATGCCTACGGCATGTCCCGCTTCAAGCGCAAAGCTGGCGTCGTGCACCACGAGCCGCTGCGTTCCGGGCGCCGCGATGCTGACACCCTGCATGAAAATGTGGCGGCTCGGCGCCGGCATCGCCATCGGCTCGGCGTCGGCGGGTACCGCGGTGAGAACCTTGGTCAGGCGCTGCCAGCCCTGCCGGGCGGTCAGGAAACCCTTCCAGTTGGCTATAACCAGATCGACGGGGGCCAACGCGCGGCCACTCAGGATCGACGCGGTGATGATGATGCCTGCGGTCGCCTGCTGCTCGATCACCAGCCAGGCGCCGACGCCGAGCATGGCCGATTGCAGCAGCATGCGCAGCACCTTGGACACGGCGCCGAAGCCGCCGGCGATATCGCTGACGCTGCGCTGCTCGGCGAGATAGTCACGGTTGGCCTCTTCCCATCGCCTGGCCATCCTGCCGCCCATGCCAAGAGCCGCGATGACTTCGGCGTTGCGGTTGCCGGTCGTGGTCAGGCCGTTGCGGACGATGCCGGCCTGGGTGCCGGAGGTGACCGGCTTGCGCGTCAGCCGCTCGGCATAGACGGTCAACAGCACCAGCACGATCGCCCCGACCAGGGCGGTCAGCCCGAGAAGCACATGGAACATGAAGATGATGGCCAGATAGAGCGGCAGCCACGGCAGATCGAACAGCGCGGTCGGGCCGGTGCCCGACAGGAAGGCGCGCACGCTGTCGAGGTCGCGCACCGGCTGCATGCTGTCGCCGTTGCGCCCGACCTTGAGCGGCAGCTTGAGGACGCTGGAATAGACACGGGCGCCAAGCGCCTCGTCGAGAGCCCCGCCGATGCGCACCAGGATGCGGCCGCGGATGAAATCGAGCACGCCCTGGCCGGCATAAAGAATGGCGACGAGCAAGCTGAGGCCGATGAGCGTCGGCACGCTGCGGCTCGGCAGCACGCGATCGTAGACCTCGAGCATGTAGAGCGAGCCGGCGAGCATCAGCACGTTGAGCACGCCGCTGAACAGCGCGATGGCGATGAACGCCGAGCGGCAGGACTTGATCGCCGCCGCGAGTTCCGATCCTTGCTGCCGGGTCTTGGGGCTGCCAGTTCGCCGTCCGGTCGCCGCGACCCCAGCGGCGATACCCGGGCTGGTTTCGGCCGTATCGGGACCGCGTGCACGAAACAACAGAAGAGCGCCTAAACCGGCCAGCGCCAGGCAGACCAGCCAGACACCCCGTGAGACCGGCAGCACGCCGCTGAGCCCAAGAAAAAGCGCGCAGGCGATCAAGACCAGGCCCAAGGGCCTAGTCCTAGCCTGCGCCAAGCTGAAGATAGAAGAGCCCCTTCCCATGTTAATTCACCTGGCGACGCCGCGGCAGGGCATCCGGCCTGAAGGCCGGAAGCCTGTCTCAGGCGATGCCCGTCAGGCCCCCCACTTCATGCAGCGTGAGCCAGAATTGATCGAGCGTGTTGATGTGCTCGTGGCTGATGGTGGTTCCATCGAACCAGGCGACATGGCCACCCGGCCCGGATGTCACCAGTTGATCCTGGTTGAACCACATCAGCGCGTTCTTCAGGCCTTCGCCATCGGCCTCCTTGCCACCGTTCCAGTCGGTGATGCCGGAGCCCGCGTCGGTGACATCGACATATTTGGTCCACGCGATCGAACTCGTCTTGACGGCACTGCCCGCCAGAGCAGTGCCGGCGCCGTTCTGATCGACGATGCCGTTGCTACCACCGATAGAGTCAACACTGAAACCGAGCCCCGCCCAGGCGCCCTCGCCCTTCAGCCACATCACTGCCTCGCCGATCAGATCGTTGGGTTGCGCAATATGGTTGTCGATGTTGAGCTGTGCGGCGATCGCCTGCTGCAGCATGATGACGCGTGCGTCACCACCCGTCGAACTCGATTCGATGGCTTTGGCCAGCGAGATCGAAATCAGCAGGGTGTGTTCGCCGGAATCGGCAATGCCGTTGCCATTGCTGTCGCCGAGCATCAGATAGCTGTCGGTGCGCGGATTGATGTCCAGGCTGGACAGGACTCCGCTGGCGACCGCGCTCTTGGTCGGATTGCCCTCGTTGTTGGCGACATTGTCCCAGGCGTCCGCGTGGCTGCCCCAGAACCCTTGTGTCAGCGCCTTATTCGAGAAGCCTTCGTAATCGCTGCTGTCGGTGGCACTCGGCGCACGTGGATGTCCGGCCGTGTCGACATATGCATCGGTGGTGGCAGTGGCAGTGTTTGTGTAGTCGCCCAGCACCGCGACGCCCGTCGCCTTGTAGTGCCAAGTTTCGTCGATGTCGAACACGCCGTCGAAGTCGACGTCGCCGATGTTATGACTGAGGTCGACCCCGAGAATTGACGAGATCGTGACGCCCTTGTCGTCGGTGACGACCGGGTTGGTGAGCGCAACATTGCCGTCGTTCGTGACATCATAGGTCCAGGTCACGGCCTGGCCCTGGAAGATGTTGAGGCCGTGATCGACGCCGTTGGTCTTCTTGTCGAGCGTGATATGTGGATCGGCGCCGAAATAGCTGGAGCCGTCGGTAGCCGCGTCGGTGCCGGTGTGGCCGGCCCCATCGGTGAAGGAACCGGAAGCGGTGCCGGTGTTGCTATAACTGCCTGGCACGGAAGTGCCGCTAGCCGTGAACAGCCAGGTCTCGTTGATATCAAGCTTGTGGTCGTCGTTGACGTCGCCGATGTTGAAGGTGTGGCCGTTGCCAACGACTGCTACCGGCGTCACCCCGGCGATGTTGTCGCTGACTGTCACATCGGACAGAGCGACGTTGCCGGCATTGGTCACGGTGTATTCCCACGAGATCGCCTCGCCGGACAGGATCGTCAGGCCGTCGCCCTTGGTCGTACCGTCAACCGTCACCTTGTTGATGGCGATCTGCGGATTGGCGCCGAAATAGCTGGAGCCGTCGGTGTCGGAGACCGTGACCGCACCGGCCGCGCCGGACACCGAACCGATGTTGGCGTAATTGCCGACGATAGCGATGCCGCTGCCAGTGAAGCTCCAGGTCTCCGTGGTGTCGAGCAGATCGTTGTGGTTGATGTCGCCGACGTTGTGCTGGTTGTCGGCCCCGAGCACCGCCGTTACAACCACGCCCTGATTGTCGGTGACCAAGACGTCCGACAAGGCGACGTTGCCGGTGTTGCTCACCGTGTATTGCCAGCTGATCGCATCGCCGGCGAGCACGGTCAGGCCGTCGCCGGCTGCTGCCCCGTCGATCGTGATCTTGTCGATGGCGATTCCAGGGGTGTCAGTGCCGGCGCCAGGCGTCGTCGTGGTGCGCCACTCCTCGAAGCCGCCGTTGGAGCCTGAGAAACTGGAAAACAGCGTCACATACGAGTCAGGGGTGGCGCCCGCGAAGGCGCTGACCGGGACGAGCACCCGGTAATCGTCCGTTCCCGATCCATGATTGGCATCAATCAGCGGCTGCGGGCCGTCGAGGGTGACGATGGGGTCGAAACCCGCAAACCCGGCATTGTAGTCGGCAAGGGTCGCCGCGGAACCGGAAATATAGATCTTCAGATCGGACAGTGTGATCTGGCCGTTCGTCGCATTGTTGCTTTCGTTGAGGTCCAATCGGAATTCGATATAGTAAGCTCCGTCGTCGGTGTTATTGTCGGTCAAGTCGACATAGATCGGAACCAGGTCGCCATATTGCAGGCTGTGCGTGAAGGAGGCTTTGTTGTCGAGCACATTGCCGTTCTGATCGGTGTTGAAGCCCTCTTCGACAGTTGTCGCCTGCAGCCGCAGGAAGGAATCGTAGTTGCCGGTTCCCGATCCTATGGTCGTTGCCTCGAGAAGTGCGTCATCGCCGATTTCGATCGCCATGTTACTTCCTCCACTTTGCTGTACGGTTGGCAGCCGGGCCGCCACCGTCTACCTCAACCTGATTGCGATGCCGGCGCAGGGCGTTCGGCTGTCCGCAAAACGCGGCCAGGCCGGCGAGCAATCGTTTCGTGACAAAAGCTGTGAATAGGAAAAGGACCGGCGGGGAGACCAACTCCCGTTCGCCAGACACAGCTATTCCCGTATGGCGGAACTGGCCCACCGTCGGACTGACAGCTACACTCACCCCAAAACCCCAAAACCCCCAAACGATCCTAGCGATCACCTGGACGTTAATATTCCCTAAACCATATCTCGCAGGTCGCAATGCGTTCGTCTATATAACCCGGGTTATAGGCGGATGGTAAAGTTAATTACGGAAAAGTGCTTCACGATTCCAACAATAACGTCGCGGTTACGGTTGAACTATTTTCCATATTTGGGTTTCGTAGTAGGAATTATAAAAATTTCCTGACGATGCCGATGGGTATTTTTAAGATTAAGACCAACATCGGCATCCCGGAGTAGCGTCTTCTTTCAGTCCGCCGTTGCACATCTTGCTGAAAGTGCCGCGTCAGAATTAACTAAGCAGTTGCTAATGTTTTGCACAGTCGCGCCGCTTCTGTCAGCATGGCCTCACGCTTTGGGGGATGCGAGCCGTGTCGGTGTTCGCTTCCGTCAAGAAGCAGTCACTCGCGAGTCGTAACGACACGCAAAGGGGGAAGAAGCATGACCGAACAAGCGCTTTGGCCGCCATCCATCGGTGGCAGCGTTGCGGCATGGGGCCGTCACACCAAAGGCCGGCTGCTGGCGAGCTGAACATGGTCACCACGGTTTTCATCGCGGACGACCACCCGCTGCTGCTGCACGGCCTGACCGACCTGATTGCCCGCGATCCCGGTTTCCGGGTGGTCGGTTCGGCGCAGGACGGCACCGTCGCCATGGCCATGATCCGGCGCGACGTGCCTGATATCGCCGTGCTGGACATCAGCATGCCGGGACTGAGCGGTCTCGACATCGCCGCCGAAATCGGCAGGCAGGGCCTTGCCACGCTTTGCGTGCTTTTGACGGTCGGTGCCTCGCAAGCGCAGCTCTACGACGCGGTTGCGGTTGGCGTTGCCGGAATCGTGTTCAAGGAGACCGCCGTCGAGGCGCTGCTCAGATGTATCCACGAGGTTGCCGGGGGCGGCCGCTGGTTGCCGGCCGAGATTGTCGGCAAGGCCCTGCACAACGAAGCATCCCGTCGGGTCAAATGGCAGAAACTGTCGTCGCGGCTGACCAGGCGGGAGATGGAGATCACCCGACTGGTTGCCGCGGACAAGCCGTACGAACGCATCGCGATCGATATCGGTATCTCCAAAGGCACACTGAAAATCCATATGAACAACATCTATCGCAAATTGGAGGTTGCCTCACGCGTGCAGCTTTTGCAGCTGGCCGCCGACCAGATCGGGCTGGCTGTTGCGAGCGGCTTTCGCGACCAATCCAGTCTCGAAAGCCCCGCCAGCGGCGACATGTAATCGCGCCACCATAAGCACAGGTTCAGCCAGCGACCCCAATGCCGGCGCACGCTGTTGATGCTGAAATTTGCCGCCAGCCTGGAAGGGCAAATTTAAGCGTTTGCTACTAGGATCAGTTCGGGGGCTGTTGTTCAGGAAGGGTGTTCGGGTCGATTGGCCACAACGGCATTCAGTCTAGGCCACGTAAGACGGGCCATTTTTTCGTCCGCCAACCTGCCGGCGGCGATCGCTTTTGTCGTGCTCCTGGTCTGCGCCGTCGTTGCCGACCAGCAGAACAGAAGGGTTTCCGATCAGCTGGCGCGCGCCGATGTATTGGCCAAGGTCAGCATCATCCGCGCCAAGCTCGAAGGCAACATAAACGGCAATCTTCAGCTTGTTCAGGGGCTCGTCTCGACCATCGTTACGGAGCCCTATATGGGCCAGCAGAGATTCGCCTCGCTTGCGCGCAACCTGTTCGAGCAGAAATCGCAGTTGCATAACATCGCCGGCGCGCCCGACCTCGTCATCTCGCTGATGTATCCGATGGAAGGCAACGAGAAGGCGATCGGCCTCGATTACCGCAAGAACGAGGCGCAACGCATGGCGGCGCTGCGGGCGCGCGACCAGCGCGTGCTGGTGCTCGCCGGCCCGGTCAGACTTGCGCAGGGCGGGAACGCCTTCATCGGCCGCATCCCGGTCTTTGTGCCGACTGCGGGCGGCGGCACCCGCTTCTGGGGCATCGTGTCGGCAGTGGTCGATGTCGACCGGCTCTACGCGGCGAGCGGGCTGACCGACGCGGATCTCGACATCGACGTCGCGCTCATCGGCAAGGATGCGCTGGGCGGCGGCGGCGAACGATTCTTCGGTGGCGACAATGTCGTCGCCGGCAACCCCGTGTCTGCCGATGTGCAACTGCCTTCAGGTTCGTGGCGAATTTCGGCTATCCCCAAGGGTGGCTGGCCGGCAGCTCCGAAGAACGAGTGGACCTTGCGGTCGCTGATGTTGCTCGCCGGCGCGCTGGTGGTGCTGCCGATCCTCATTGCCGGGCGGCTGTTCGGCGAAAGGCAGAAAAACGACGCCGAGCTGAGGCGCCTGTCCGGTCGCCTGGAACTGGCGCTGGAAGCCTCGGGCATCGGCGTGTGGGAGCACGACCTCACCACCAACGAGCTGGTGTGGGACGATCGCGTGAACGAGATCTATGGCAAGTCCGCCGACGGAGGGTCGCGCGGCTATAGAGACTGGGCACAGGCCATCCATCCCGAAGATATCGAGCGGGCAAAGCGGGATTTCGATTCGGCTGCGGCGAAAAAAGGCCTCTACTCCTCGCAATACCGGCTGCTGCGCCCCGATGGCAGCGTCCGCCATGTGCGCACGCGCGCAAGCTACTCCCAAGGCGTTGGCGGCACGCCCAAGATGATCGGCGCCGAATGGGACGTGACCAGCGACGTGCTGCTCACCGAGACCCTCATTCGCGAGCGCCAGCTGTCGGAATCCAAGAACGACGAACTGAAGCTGGCCAAGGCACGCATCGAGCATGTGGCGCTGCACGATTCGCTCACCGGCCTACCCAATCGCCGCTATCTCGACGAGATGCTGGCCGATACCGGCGAATCCGACCGCCGCACAGCGATGCTGCATCTGGACCTCGACCGCTTCAAGCAGATCAACGACACACTCGGCCACGCGGCCGGCGATGCCATGCTGGTGCAGGCCTCGAAGGTCATCAAGGCAAATGCCGGCTCCGGCGATTTCGTTGCGCGCATCGGCGGCGACGAGTTCGTCGTCGTGACCTATGGGCGCGACGACGACGAACTCTCGGCGCTCGCCGACCGCATCATCGAGGAGATGCGCCAGCCCGTCGATTATCAGGGCCATCCTTGCCGCTTCGGGGTCAGCATCGGCATTGCCGCCGACAGCGGCGTCGACACGAAGCAGTTGCTCGTCAACGCCGATCTCGCGCTTTACCGGGCGAAAAGCCGTGGCCGCAACCGCCATGAGTTCTTCAACGAGGAGCTGCAGAGCGAAATCGTGCGGACCAAGCAGACCGCCGATGAGATCCTGAGCGGACTGGAGCGGAACGAATTCATCGCCTACTACCAGCCGCAGTTCGACGCCAAGTCGCTTGAGATCGTCGGCGTCGAGGCGTTGTCGCGCTGGAAACACCCGCGACGCGGCATCCTGGCCCCCGACGCCTATCTGAAGGTGGCTGAAGAGCTCAATGTCGTGGCGCTGATCGACCGCATCGTCCTGAAGCACGCACTGGAGAATTTCGAGCGTTGGTCGCGCAGCCATCTCAATATCCCGCGTGTGTCGGTCAACGTCTCGGCCACGCGCCTGGAGGACAAGGACCTGATCGAGGGCCTGCGCACGCTCGCCATCAAGCCGGGAACCGTATCGTTCGAGTTGGTGGAATCCATCTTCCTCGACGAGAACGATGATCTGGTCACCTGGAACATCGAACACATCAAGGATCTCGGCATCGACATCGAGATCGACGATTTCGGCACCGGCCATGCCTCGATCGTATCGCTGCTCAAGTTGCAGCCGCGCCGCCTCAAGATCGATCGCCAGCTGATCACACCCATCACCGGCTCGACGGCGCAGCGGCACCTGGTGGCGTCGATCATCGAGATCGGCAAATCGCTCGGCATCGAAGTGGTTGCCGAAGGCGTCGAGACGATGGAGCACGCGCGCATCCTGAAAGAGCTCGGCTGCGATATCCTGCAGGGCTATTTTTTCGGCCGCCCGATGGAGGCCAAGGCGTTCAAGACCTTCGCCCAGTCTCGCAAATGGCTGGCCGCAGGGTGACGGCCACTACCCGGTGGCATGGGTCAGCGATGGCGCATCCTCGACAACGCTGTCCAAGCCGCCTCGCGATCGAACCCGTACAGCGGTTGAATCTGCCGACGAAACCGAACCGGCCTTCGACTCCGCGATCTCAGGGAACTGTTGACCATGATTTCGGTTGTTTTCTGTGCGAACAGTCGTTCCACGAACCCTTGGTGAGCGAAAATGAGACATGGACTCTGCAGACAAGCAGCACGGTTCCTTTCGAAGGTTGATGACTGGCATCGTCACGGCAATCTTCACCGCCCCTGATCGGACATCCGAGCGAGGTACCGGCCCGTCATTGGTTGCCGAGTGGACGCTGCCGCCATCGGCAACGCTTGGCTCATCCCTACGCTTGAAAGGGATCGAACGTGAAACTCGAGCCCGTCTGCCGTGGGTGGTGAGGACGTTTGTCAAGGCTGAGACGGGCCGCATTGTGTTGCGTATGGTGCAAACCGACACGGATGCGTTCGATGCCGCCTCGGCAATCATCTCCAGGACCCTGGAAGGGATAGAAGCACTGCCCGTGCTTCCGCGGGAGGCTGAAGACATTCTCACAATCTCCTCCCGCGAACGTCACAAGTGGCTTAGGGATGGCCGCCTGAAAAGCGTCGGCACGCGCACCGTCAAGATGCGCGGGCGATCCAACGCCGTCACCTTCCATGTCTTCGATTTACGGCACATCGAGGACATTCTCGATCGTGACCTGGCGGCGGCCTGGAGGGAGGACGATGCGCGAGAAGCCTCCGAGAACAGGCGGCGCGGGGCCGGCAAGGCCGCTCTGACGCGAGCAGGAAAACGGAAGGGCAAGGCCCGCGGTACCAGAAACTCGGGAAAGGATGATGCTTCACGGCCAAAGCTGGAAGGCTGGGACACGTTCGAAGCGGAAGGGCTGCTGCGCTAGAATCCAAAGGACGCATTCAGCCAGTTCGAACTTCGAAATTCCGTGCGGTGCCGACGATGGCACATTCAGCGCCGGCGACCCTCTGACGGGACTGCGCAGGTTAAACCGATCGTCCGACCTACAAACGTGCCTTTGACGCGCAATTGGCGGTTAACACTGCCGCATCGACCGGCTGATACAGGCCGTTCCGGGTCCAAAGAGCGCACTTGATCCATAGCCGAAGTTTCCCGAAAATCACCTCAAAGCCGGTTCCGGCCACCCAGGCCGCACGCCAGTTCGGTCTATTTGCGCCCTCTGGCCCAATCGCCGCAGATGAGGAACCGGATAGCCATTATGAGGAGACCGTTTATAACGGTCGCTGAGATTGCGATAACCAAGGGGAGACGATGCGCTACATACGTCCGCTTTCAATCGAAGATGCCGTTGGCCAATTGGCCGGTTCGGCTGGCACGGCCGCCATCCTCGCGGGAGGCAGCGACCTCCTGGTCAGGATGAAGGGCGGTTTTGTCGAACCCGACCTGATCGTCGACATCAAGGCGATCGACGGCCTGAGCGAGATCCGCGAAACGGCTGAAGGCTTCAGCATCGGTGCCGCGGTCCCATGCGCCGTCCTGGGAGAGAGCGCTGCCCTTAAGAAGGCATGGCCTGGCGTCGTCGAAGCGGCCAAGCTGATCGGCTCGAAACAGGTACAGGGACGCTGCACGATCACCGGCAACCTCTGCAACGCCTCGCCGGCTGCCGACAGTGTGCCGGCTCTCGTGGCGGCCGGCGCCAGGGCATCGGTCGTCGGGCCGGCGGGCAGGCGTACGATTCCCGTGCAGAGCGTGCCGACCGGGCCGGGCAAGACGTCCCTGGCCAAAGGCGAGATCATCGAGGCGATCCTGCTCGACAAACGCGCGCCGCATTCGGGCGATGCCTATCTGCGTTTCATTCCACGCACCGAGATGGATATCGCGGTGGTCAGCGCCGGCGTGAACCTGACGCTCGATGAGCACGGTGTCGTGAAATCGGCGCGCGTTGCGCTGGGCGCCGTGGCGGCGACGGTGCTTCTGGTCGATGAGGCCGCAGAGGTCCTCATCGGCTCCAAGCTGGACGAAGCGACGCTGGAGCGGCTCGCCAAGGTCTGCTCGGGCGCCTGCCGTCCGATCGACGACAAGCGCGGCACCATCGAATTCAGAAGAAAAGTTGCGGGCGTGCTGGCCAAGCGGGCCGCCACGACCGCCTACGCACGTGCAGGAGGCAAATGATGGCTGGAGTTGCAGTCTCAACGACAATCAACGGCGACAGCGTCGAGTACCTTTGCCAACCGGACGAGACGCTGCTCGACGTCCTCCGCGATCGCCTTGGGCTGACGGGCGCCAAGGAAGGCTGCGGCACCGGCGACTGCGGCGCCTGCAGCATCATCCTCGACAACAGGCTGGTGTGTTCATGCCTGGTGCTCGGCGCGGAGGCTGAAGGCCGGCGCGTCGAGACCATCGAGGGGATGGCGCATGGCGACAAACTGCATCCGCTGCAGCAGAAGTTCCTCGAGCACGCGGCTCTGCAATGCGGCATCTGCACGCCCGGTTTCCTGATTGC
Source organism: Mesorhizobium sp. M0047 (assembly GCF_040323315.1). Taxonomy (NCBI): domain Bacteria; kingdom Pseudomonadati; phylum Pseudomonadota; class Alphaproteobacteria; order Hyphomicrobiales; family Phyllobacteriaceae; genus Mesorhizobium; species Mesorhizobium sp. M0047. The sequence goes on from NZ_JAMYUW010000008.1 coordinate 205,436, forward strand.
GGCGAAGGACCTTCTGGCCAAGAATCCCGACCCGACCGAGGAGGAAATCCGCTTCGGCCTCGCCGGGAACCTGTGCCGCTGCACCGGCTACGACAAGATCGTGCGCGCCGTCCAGGACGCCGCCAGCGTCATGAAGGGAGCCTGACCATGAATTTCGATCCGCGTTACTCCGGTCGCAATTTTACCTCTGTCGGCACACGCCCCATCCGTCCTGATGGCGTCGACAAGGTGACGGGTCGCGCCCGCTACGGCGCCGACTTCAACATGGCCGGCCAGTTGGTCGGGCGTGTCCTCAGGAGCCCGCATGCGCACGCCACGATCAGGAAGATCGACACGTCCAAGGCAGAGAAGCTTCCCGGCGTGAAAGCGGTGATCACCGCGGCCGACCTACCCGACCTCACCAATGGCGATGCCGCCATGTACGACATCCTCGACAACTGCATGGCGCGCAAGAAGGCCCTCTATGACGGCCATGCGGTGGCCGCGGTCGCGGCCGTGGACGCCCGTACTGCCAGGCAGGCGCTGAAGCTGATCGAGATCGACTACGAGCTTTTGCCGCATGTCACCGATGTCGACGAGGCGATGAAGCACTCCGCTCCCCTCATCAACGACGCCATCTTCACCGAGGGCCTGGAGGAAAAGCCGGTAAAGCCGTCCAACGTCGCCAAGCGAAGCCAGTTTGGCCACGGCGATGTCCATCAAGGGTTCGGCCACGCCGATTTCATCGTCGAGCGCTCGTTCAAGACCGAGCAGACGCACCAGGGCTATATCGAGCCGCATGCCTGTGTGGCGAGCGTCAGCTCCGACGGCACTGCAGATCTTTGGGTTTGCACGCAAGGCCATTTCGTCTACCGCCAGCACTGCGCGCAACTCCTTGGCATGGAAGCTTCCAAGCTGCGCGTCACCTCCTCGGAGATCGGCGGCGGCTTCGGCGGCAAGACCCATGTCTGGGCCGAGCCGGTCGCGCTGGCGCTGTCGCGCAAGGCCGGCCGCCCGGTCAAGCTGGTGATGACCCGCGACGAGGTGTTCCGCGCCTCGGGTCCGACCAGCGCCACCTCGATCGACGTCAAGATCGGCGCCCGCAAGGATGGCACGATCACTGCCGCCGAGGCGACACTGCGCTATTCCTGCGGACCCTATTCGGGCATGTGGGCCGAGATCGGTGCCATGACCGCGTTTGCTTGCTACAAGCTGGAGAACGTCAACACGGTCGGCTACGAGGTGCTGGTCAACCGGCCGAAGACCGCCGCCTACCGCGCGCCGTCGGCGCCGATGGCGGCGTTCGCGGTGGAAAGCGCGATCGACGAGCTGGCCAAGGAGGTCGGCATGGACCCAGTCGCGTTCCGGATCAGGAACGCCGCACAGGAAGGCACGAGGTCGTCCTACGGCCCGGTCTACGGCCCGATCGGCATCGGCCCGACGCTCGAGGCGGTGAAGAGCCACCCGCACATGAAGGCGCCGCTGGGCAGGAACCAGGGCCGCGGCATGGCTTGCGGCTTCTGGTTCAACTTCGGCGGCCAGACCTGCACGGACCTCAACATCGGCATGGACGGCTCGGTATCGCTCGCCGTCGGAACGGTCGATGTGGGTGGTTCCCGTGCGTCGCTGTCGCTGGTCGCGGCGGAAGAGCTCGGCATCGACTATAGTCAAGTCAAGGCGATCGTCGCCGATACGTCCAGCCTCGGTTATAACGACATGACCGATGGCAGCCGGGGCACCTTCTCGTCGTCCATGGCGACGATTTCGGCCGCCCGCAATGCAATCAAGATCCTGCGGGAACGCGCCGCGCAGATGTGGGACATTTCCGTCGACGACGTGGTCTGGGAAAAGGGCCACGCGGTTGCCAAGGGCGAGAAGCATGGCAATCTCGGCAAGCTGTCGCTGAAGGAGATCGCGGTCGAGTCGGGCAAGACCGGCGGACCGATCGCCGGCCACAGCGAGCTCGTCGCCGATGGCGCGGGCGTTTCCTTCGCCACCCATATCTGCGATATCGAGGTCGATCCAGAGACCGGCGCCACACGGGTTCTGCGCTACACGGTCGTGCAAGATGCCGGCAAGGCGGTGCACCCGACCTATGTCGAGGGACAGTATCAGGGCGGTGCCGCGCAAGGCATCGGCTGGGCGCTCAACGAGGAGTATATCTACGGCAAGGACGGGCGGCTCCAGAATCCCGGCTTCCTCGACTATCGCATCCCGGTCTGCTCGGACCTGCCAATGATCGACACGCAAATCCTCGAAATCCCCAACCCCAACCACCCTTACGGGGTGCGCGGTGTCGGCGAGACATCGATCGTGCCGCCCCTGGCTGCGATCGCCAATGCGGTGTCGAATGCGGTCGGGGTGCGGATGACGCATATCCCGATGTCGCCGCCGCGCATTCTGGCGGCGCTGGAGGAACGGGCAGGCTGATGGTCGAAGTAACGCTCTGGGGATCGCTAGGTGCTGTCGCCGGAGGCAAGAACAAGGTCGAGATCGAGGCCAAGGACATAAGGGAGCTGTTCAGGAAGCTGGCTGAACAGTATCCCGGCCTCGAGCCCTTGATCGACAAAGGCATCGCCGTCGCCATCGACGGGACGATCTATCGCGATACCTGGTCGAAGGAATTGCCGAAAGGCTCCGAAATTTTCCTGCTGCCGAGGCTGGCCGGGGGATAATCGGACAATCGCCTCGCGGTCATCGGCGACCAGGGCCTGGCTTGTCGGTCGTAGCTATGGATATTTTGTCTGGGCACTCGCGGGGTTCAGATCGCCCTGCAACTCCTTCGGCAGCGGGAGGCTTGAACATTGCAGGTGCACGTCGCGGGCAAACAGCTTTCGTTGCTTCTGCTCATGCTCCTTGATGGCTGCAACGAGCCCCATTGAGTACGGGCCAAGCAAGACGCCGAAACCCCATCCCGGATGCTCTTTCTCGCGAACCTCATAGTCCGAAGCCGCCACGCGGGCTTGTTGGCATTCGGGCGATGCCCATTTCTGGTCGTGCTGCGAAAGCGTCGCTTCATAGTCGACCGGCGAGGTCGCGCATCCCGCCATGGTCGCGGCCAATGCGACGGACATTGCAATTCTCATGCCGCAGCCTTTCCTAAGCATTTCTTTCCACAAATCGCCGCTGTCGCCCTAGCCTCGCAGCCCAGGAGCCTCCTGCCCTGTCCTCTCGACATATTCCGTATAGCCGCCGCCATAGGTGTGGATGCCTTCAGGCGTCAGCTCCAGCACGCGGTTGGAAAGTGCTGCCAGAAAGTGCCGGTCGTGCGAGACGAACAGCATCGTTCCTTCGTATTGCGAGAGCGCCGTGATCAGCATCTCCTTGGTGGCGATGTCGAGATGGTTGGTCGGCTCGTCCAGCACCAGAAGGTTGGGCGGATCGAACAGCATCAGCGCCATCACCAGCCGTGCCTTCTCGCCACCTGACAGCACGCGGCACTTCTTCTCGATCTCGTCGCCGGGAAAGCCGAAACAGCCGGCGAGCGCCCGCAGCGGCGCCTGGCCGGCCTGCGGGAACGCGTCCTCCAGCGTCTGGAACACGGTGCGCTCGCCTTCCAGCACTTCCATGGCGTGCTGGGCGAAATAGCCCATTTTCACGCTGGGCCCCCGCGCGACCGTACCGTTGTCGGGCTCGGAAGCACCGGCGACCAGTTTCAGCAGCGTCGACTTGCCGGCGCCGTTGACGCCCATGATGCACCAGCGCTCTCGGCGGCGGACCTGGAAGTCGAGGCCCTCATAGATGGAGCGGCTGCCATAGCCCTTGTGGACGTTCTTCAGCGTAACGACGTCCTCGCCGCAGCGCGGCGCCGGCAGGAAATCGAAGGACACGGTCTGGCGGCGTTTGGGCGGCTCGACGCGGTCGATCTTGTCCAGCTTCTTCACCCGGCTTTGCACTTGCGCGGCATGCGAGGCGCGCGCCTTGAAGCGCTCGATGAAGGCGATCTCCTTGGCCAGCATCGCCTGCTGGCGCTCGAACTGCGCCTGCTGCTGCTTGTCGGCGATCGCCCGCTGCTGCTGGTAGAATTCGTAATTGCCGGAATAGGCGGTCAGCGAGCCGCCGTCGATCTCCACCACCTTGTTGACGATGCGGTTCATGAACTCGCGATCGTGCGAGGTCATCAAGAGGCCGCCGTCGTAGTTCTTCAGGAAGGATTCGAGCCAGATCAGGCTTTCCAGGTCGAGATGGTTGCTCGGCTCGTCGAGCAGCATCGCATCGGGCCGCATCAGAAGAATACGGGCCAACGCCACGCGCATCTTCCAGCCGCCCGACAGCTTGCCGACATCGCCATCCATCATCTCCTGGGAGAAGCCGAGACCATCGAGCACTTCGCGGGCGCGGCCATCCAGCGCATAGCCGTCGAGTTCCTCGAAGCGGTGCTGCGCCTCGCCATATTTCTCGATGATCTCGTCCATCTGGTCGGCCTGGTCGGGATCGGCCATGGCTGCCTCGAGCGCTGCCATTTCAGCTGCGACTTCGCTCACCGGCCCGGCACCGTTCATCACTTCGGCGACAGCGCTGTGGCCTTCCATGTCGCCGACATCCTGGCTGAAATAGCCGATGGTGACGCCGCGATCGACCTGCACCTGGCCCTCGTCGGGCTGCTCCTGCCCGGTGATCATGCGAAACAGCGTCGTCTTGCCGGCGCCGTTGGGGCCGACCAGGCCGACCTTCTCGCCCTTCTGCAGGGCCGCCGACGCCTCGATGAAGACGAGCTGACGGCCGTTCTGCTTGCTGATGCTTTCAAGTCTGATCATGCGGTTTCCGGACTATGCCTGCGATGAAAGGATTTGCCCGGCGCCTTACGCGAATGATGGCCGCAAAGGAAGAGGCGCTAGCGCCGCATACAGCCGATCTCCCCCCTCGTGGGGGAGATGGCCGGCAGGCCAGAGGGGGGCGCTGTCCCGCCGGCGTCTCAATCCATCGATCTACGCCGAAGCGTTTACACCTATCGCGATACTAACGAACTTGGTGATACTATCCGGCCTTCGTCGCATGGACCCGCCGCGTGCGCGACGCCATCGGTCCTGGCTATCCCGTGCATCCATACGGCATCGATCCGCACTCGGGCGCCTGAGGGGCTCACTTCCGCTGCGGATAGATCGTCTCGCCGCGCTTCAGCATCGCCACAAACGTCTCGATCTTCTTCTTGCGGCCGGCCTCGGTCTTCATGTTGTGGGTGCGGAAGGCGAGCGCGAAGCGGTTCTGCGCACTGAGTTTTTCAAGCATCTCCTTTGCTGCCGGTTCGGCGTTGATCGCCGCTTGCAGATCATCGGGGATTTTCATCTGCTTGCCGCTGCCATAGGCGCGCGCCCAGCGCCCGTCGGCCTTAGCCGCCTCGACCTCCCTCAGCCCATGCTCGGTCATGCGGCCCTCCGCGACCAGCCGCGCGACATTGTCGATGTTGATCTTGCTCCAGATGCTCCTCTTGCCGCGCGGCGTGTAGCGCTGCAGAAAACTCTTGTCGTCCAGCCCCTTTCGCACCGCGTCGATCCAGCCGAAGCACAAAACGACGTCGATGGCTTCCTTGGGCGTGATCGACTTCAATCCCGATCCCACCTTGTGCATCTTGATCCACACTTCGGTTTCCGTGGCATGATGCTTGTCGAGCCAGGCGTAGAAGCTTTCCGGATCCGGAAACTCCCGGACCTTGTCGGGATCGACCTTCACCGGCGCCATCAGCCAGCCTGCCCGTTCGGTGCCGTCCGCGCCATCGCTTTCACTGTGGTCCGGCCTCCAGCATCGCGCCTATCGTCATTGGCCAGCATCGTGGCATGAATTGCTGTCAGTTTCCGTCAGCAAACTTGTCGGGGCGCGTACGGCGTTCCTTCGCGTCCCCCTGTGTCCCTGAACATCTTTGCGAAGCGCCTACTGCAACTGCGGCTTTTTCAGAAAACTGCCGCGGTCTGCCGACTTGACGCGCAGCCAGGTTTCGCGGCCGTCACGCAGCACCCGCATCGGGATCTCGGCGCCCGCCGAGCCGCTCTCCCACAGTTTGCGGTAGAAATCGGCCAGCCCGTCGACCGCGCCGTCGCGAATGTCGGAGATGATGTCGCCCTCGCGCAGGCCGGCCTTGGCCGCCGGTCCGCCTTCGGTCACGCTCATCACCACCACTCTGCCGTCGCTTTCGGCCGACAACGCGCCGAGCCACGGGCGCGGCGGCTTGGCCACCTGGCCGCGCGTCAGCAGATCGTCGAGAATCGGCGGCAACAGATCGATCGGCACGACCATGTTGATGTCGGCGACCTCGCCGTTGCGGCTCATCTGCAGGCGCAGCGAACCGATGCCGAGCAGCGAACCGTCGGAGCCGAACAGCCCTGCCCCTCCCCAGGACGGGTGCGCCGGCGCAATAAAGATCGCCTCGTCAAGCAGATACTCCCAATAGCCGGCGAATTCCTGCTTGGTGACGATCCTTGCCTGCACCGACTGACCGATGCCGTCCGTCAGCACGACGGCGTCTCCGACCTTCGCCTTGCCGGCATCGCCCAGCGCCACCGCCGGCAGGCTGAGTGGTGCCAGTGCCTGCACCAGGCCGAACCCAGATTCCTGGTCATAGGCCAGCGCATGCGCGGGAACGACGCGGCCGTCATGGGTGGTCAGCCAGACTTCGTCCGCCTCGGTGATGAGATAGCCGATGGTCAACACGAGCCCGTCATTGCGAATGACGACGCCGCTGCCTTCCCTGAGCGTGCCGAGGGCCCCGGCCGTAAAGGCGTCTTCGGGAACGGTGGCCCGCAGGGCAACGACCGAGCGCGGATTGGGATTGATGGTCATGCTTTTGTCCTGCGATGCAATGCTCTGGCGTGGCGTTATTCCCTATACCTATGCCGCACGGGAGACGGTGCAAGGGGTGTAGTGCTGACCTCATCCCTTACGCAGGAGAAGCTCGGTGCGGCGTCATAAAACAATAGTTCAACGCAAGTTGAACTTCCCCATCCGCAGCCCTAGCTTTACATGGACCTGCAATCTTTCCACACGCCACCCGAACACGAGGCCACGAGATGACCGAATACACCCCGCCGAAAGTATGGACCTGGAACAAGCCCAGCGGCGGCGCCTTTGCCAGCATCAACCGGCCGATCGCCGGCCCCACGCATGACAAGGAACTGCCCGTCGGCAGGCATCCGCTGCAGCTCTATTCGCTGGCGACGCCGAACGGCGTCAAGGTGACGGTCATGCTGGAGGAGCTTCTGGCGCGCGGCCACAAGGGCGCTGAATATGACGCCTGGCTGATCAGGATCAACGACGGCGACCAGTTCGGCAGCGGCTTCGTCGAGATCAACCCCAACTCCAAGATTCCCGCCTTGATGGACCGCAGCGGCAAGACGCCGGTGCGCGTCTTCGAATCCGGTTCGATCCTGGTCTATCTCGCCGAAAAATTCGGCGAATTCCTTCCCAGCGAGCAGGCGGCCCGCGCCGAGGTGCTGTCCTGGCTGTTCTGGCAGATGGGCTCGGCGCCGTATCTGGGCGGCGGCTTCGGCCATTTCTATGCCTATGCACCGGAAAAGTTCGAATACGCCATCGACCGCTTCTCGATGGAGGTGAAGCGCCAGATGGATGTGCTCGACCGCCGGCTGGCAGAGACGGAATATCTCGGCGGCAAGGACTACTCTATCGCCGACATGGCGGTGTGGCCCTGGTATGGCGGGTTGGCGCTTGGCCGCATGTACAACGATTCCGCCGAGTTCCTGTCCGTGCACGAGTACAAGCATGTGCAGCGCTGGGCCCAGGCGATCGACACACGCCCGGCGGTCAAGCGCGGCCGCATGGTCAACCGCGCCTTCGGCGAGCCGGCCCTGCAGTTGCACGAGCGCCACGACGCCAGCGACTTCGAGACGAAGACGCAGGACAGGCTGGCGGCGGAATAAGCTGGGCGGACAACGGTCCGATCTCCCTCCCCCAATGGGACCCCAATGGGGGAGGATGGCAGCTTTAACCCACCTCTGGACAGATTGGCCGTCAAACAGGCGAGGCCGGCCTCAAAAACAGAGCCCGCCACGACTGCCAGGTCGCGGCGGACTTTTCCCAAGGTAAGGCGACTCGGGCAACCTTTTGTCGGCACCATCATTCAGCGCAGGACCTCGACGATTTGACGGGTCTCGGGATCGACCAGAACCGTCTGGTGGTTGATCACGGCGACGCGATATCTGACGTCGGGTACCTCACGCAGTTCGACCGTGTCCGGCACCGACGAGCCGAGCTTCAGTTCGACGCCCAGAAGGTTCACCGACGCAAGCGGCTCCCTCTTGATGTATTCGCGAACGACCGTCTCCTGCTGTGGCTGGACGACGACGACATTTTCCGCCAGCGCCGCACCGATGCCGCCCATCAGGACGACTGCGGCCGCTGCGCTCGAAAGATAAAGTCTCATGACCATCTCCTATTGGTAACTGAAACTCCGCCCTGGATGGAAACTCCACCGCGGGCCAGGGGTTCCATTCCAAATTCCAGAATTGAAGGCATCATGGCGTTGGCCAGAATATTCAATGGCTGTTGGAACGATGCTCGTAGTTGGCTCAGAATAGCTCTCAATCTTGGTATGTAAATTGCGTGTCCGAGGCGGATATTAATGCGATACAGCTTGTTGTTTGTCGGCACCCCGAGTTTCGCCTCCAGTCATTTCAAGGGCCGGACTGCGCGGCAAACGACGCACCGCCATCGAAGATGATGCACCGCAGGCCGATGCCCGACCATCGAGCAGCGGGATTGGGCCCCGATCAGGCGGCACCCGACCCGCGAAGGCCGGATCGACAGGACACGAGTCGGGCACTTGCAGAAGGGCGAGCCGCGCAGCCACTCACCCTCGGTGAACGTGAACTGAGGCTGCCCAAAAGCGCGATCAAATAGTCGATCGGTCGGGCTCCACAAGCGCATCCCGATGCCTCGGAGATAGCTCAACGGCGTCTTCCAGCCTCATGAGAGGCATCTTGCCAAAACCACACTTTCCATGCCCGAATTATTGGCGAAAGACCCTTGTCCGGCTAAGTTTTTAGCCCGGCCATCATATCAGTTTTGACTAAAATAATAGAACGTCCAATGCACATTGCCGGAACCGAACAGGCCCCCTTGGACCTTTGCGTCCGGCAGCTAAGACCTTCGTCCTACAGGAAAACGCAGAAGCCTGATGTGACCGTTTCAAGCCCGGACAAGGGAACATCGGGCGCCGCTTGCACACCCAGGGCGCATCGCAGGAAGAACCTTGGCAACGGCGGCCTGGAGCCCACTGGCCGTCACACTGGTGTCTATCGCAGGCGGCGCAATTGACTTCTGACGCTCGACCGCCTTTTCCACCGGTCTGACATGGCTTGCATTAATATTAGAGACAGCGAATATAGAGGTCGGCCGGCGACCGCCAGAAGTCGGCTGGGCCCGGCGTGCCTTCCTTTGCACCTGGCCGCCGGGCCACTTTTTCTTCTGCTTGTCATTTTGCCTCCAGGCGGCACACGGCAGTGCGAGCACCTTCCCGCCCCTCGCAACCGCCCTGCCTCGACGCCGGACTGTTCGCTCTTTCGGCACCGCCACCACTGCCTCGAGCACATGCTGCGCCGGCAAGAAAGAAAAACTGTCTTCAGGCGCGCCTGGATTTGGGCACTGAATCCGCGCTTTAGCTCCGCCTATTCCGCTTTCGCGGAAGTTTCGGCCGCCGTGCGATATGCAATGCTGCTAATGCGGCGGTACGAGCCGCCCTGGTTGACGCGGGCGCCCCCAGCATCCCAACAATGCGCCCCCCCCGTCCGCGTCGACCACGGCAGGCGCTTGGCGCTCTCGTCCGATCCGCGAAGTCTTGCGCCGGCGGTGCCGGGGCAACACAGTTGCGCGACAGGTCTCACGAGACATTCGTTGCCGCCTCAGCCGCCGGCCAGCGCCTTCGTCGTCACCAGATTGGACTCCGCCTCCGGTAAGAGGGACGCCGCCGCAACAGGCTTGGACCCAATCGCCTACTTCAATTCCACCCACACCGGCGCGTGGTCGCTGGCGCCATCCTCGCCGCGCACGTCGCGGTCGATGCCGGCAGCCGTCAGGCGCCGCGCCAGTTTCTTCGACAGCAGGATGTGGTCAAGCCTCAAGCCCGCATCGCGCGGCCAGCGGTTCCGGCGATAGTCCCAGAAGGTGTAGAGCGTCTCCGTCGGGTGTTTCTTGCGCAGGGCGTCGGTCCAGCCCTGCTCGAGCAACGCGGCGAACGAAGCCCGGCTCTCCGGCTGCACCAGCGCGTTGTCGTCATAGGAGTGGGTGGCATAGATGTCGCGCGGTTCGGGCACGATGTTGTAATCGCCGGCCAGCACCACTGGCAGGCCGGTGTCGAGCAACTGTTCGGCATGCGCCTCCAGTCGCGCGTGCCAGGCCAGCTTGTAGGCGAATTTCGGTCCCGGCTGCGGATTGCCGTTCGGCGCATAGAGGCAAGCGATGATGATGCCATTCACCGCCGCCTCGACGTAGCGGCTCTGTCTGTCGGCATCATCACCGGGCAGGGCATCGCGAGTCAGCACCGGTTCCGACCCCCGCGCCAGGATCGCGACGCCGTTCCAGGTCGCCTCGCCCTTCCACACCGCGCCATAGCCGGCAGCGGCAAGAGCAGAGCGCGGAAACTGCGTGTCGCGCGCCTTCAACTCCTGCAGGCAGACGACGTCGGGCTTTGCCGCCGCCAGCCACGCCAGCAAGTTGTCCAGCCGGCTGTTGATGTTGTTGATGTTGAACGAGGCGACCTTCATCGCTTCAGGAAACGATCCGGCCCGACCACGCCTTCACCGCCTCGGCCAGCGTCTTCAGGTGATCGGCGGCGGAGAAACCCGAGATGCTCTTGCGCGGCTTCAGGTCGTGGTCGCCATCCTCCAACCAGTTGACCTCGATGCGGTCGGAAAGGTCGTAAGTCGCAACCTCATCCTGTGTGCCGAACTCGTCGCGCGTGCCCTGGAAGATCAGCGTTGGTGCCTTCAGATCGGCGAGGTGTTTTGTTCGCAGCTGCGTTGGCTTACCAGGCGGGTGGAAGGGATAGCCGAGACACAGCAGGCCCGAGATCTCACCCTTTGCAAACATCTCGTCCGCGACCATCGAGGCGACGCGCCCGCCCATCGACTTGCCGCCGATGATCAGCGGACCGGCCACGCCCTTGGCCCTGAGGTCGGCGATCGCCTTGATATATTCCGGATTCACAGTCTCGGCCCGCGGCGGCGGTTTGCGATGCCCATAGCGGCGCGCGGCCATGTAGTGGAACTCGAAGCGCGCAACCTGGAAGCCGACTGCAGCCAGCGCTTTGGCGGTGGCGGTCATCGACGGCGAATCCATCGACGCGCCCGCGCCATGCGCGAGCAGGATGGTGATGGGGGCGGTGTCGTGGCCGTCGAACAGGAAGGTGGTCATGAGGCGGCCTTCCGACAAAGGCCGAATTCCTTCGCACCCCCCTCTGGCCTGCCGGCCATCTCCCCCGC
>NZ_JAMYUW010000009.1:0-212983 GCF_040323315.1 Mesorhizobium sp. M0047
GGCAACCGGAACTCGATCGCTTCCGTTGTCCGCGACTTAGCGAAACGCTTGTCCGCGATTTACTGAAACGGCTGTCCCAATTTAGCGAAATCCGCAGACACGTCGCTGGAGGTTGGGCGCAAGGCCACCCACGCCTGCTCCGATGCCCTCCAGGGCAATGGTCTGAGACCTGGGCTCAAGCCCTTCGGCGAGGAGGATGAGACGCCGCTGGAGCTCTCGTGCAAGCGCTGCCACGCCCGCTCCGAGGCCCCACAAGGCCGAAGCGCAGTCGTCGGGGTCACGAGGCCTCTCGGCCACGACGACGAGACGCTGCTGGAGCCCGGTTGCAAGGGCTGCCACAGATGGCCTGAACCTGGATCCGCCTTTCTTGAGGCGTTGCGACTATCATCGCGGCGACACGCAGCTCTTGATTTGTGTGCGACATCCTCAGCAGATCCATCGGGCTGAGCCGCTCAGCAATATCAACGAGAATGTCCAGCGGCAGATCAAGGATACTCAGAGGAGGAAACGCTTGATCTTGAGGCTCAGACCGCGTCTGCTCCACTATAGAACAGGATGATTCACCGGGTCCTTCAACGCCAGCCGCCGGTCCGATGAGAGAATTGTCCCTGATATCACGCTCGATTGATGGTGTGGATGGCTCCTGCTCCCGGCGTCGCATTGCGCCATAGTTGGGATGTTGTCGTCCCGAGCAAAGGAGCCATCCATGTCAGAACTTGCCACAGTTGGCATCGACCTCGCAAAGAGTGTCTTCCAGATCCATGGTGTCGATGGGAACGGTCGGGTTCTCGTACGCCGTCAGCTTCGCCGCAGCCAGTTGCTGGTGTTTTTCCAGAAGCGTCCACGATGCCTGATCGGCATGGAGGCTTGCGCAGGTTCTCACGATTGGGGGCGCAGGCTTCTGGAGATGGGGCACGACGTCCGGCTGATGCCGCCCTCCTATGTGAAGCCTTACGTGAAGCGCGGGAAGACGGATGCTGCGGATGCGGCCGCCATCTGTGAAGCCGTGACACGCCCCTCCATGCGGTTTGTCGCCATCAAGAGCGAAGCCTGCTCGTCGGTTCTGGTTCTTCACCGCACGCGAGACTTTCTGGTTCGCCAGCGCACGCAGATCGGCAACGCGATCCGGGCCCACATGACGGAGTTCGGCGTCATCGCGGCGAAGGGCGCGCAGAACGTCAATCGACTGAAGGATCAACTGGATCAACTGCCGGAAGTAGCTCGAATGCCTGTGAGTTTGCTCTTCGATCAGTTGGCCGAGACGGACAAGCGGATCGAGCGGCTGACCGACGAGCTCGAAGAGACCTACGCGCAAAGCGAGACAAGCCAGCGTCTAGCCACAATCCCAGGTGTGGGGATGCTGTCGGCGACGATCATCGCGGCGACGACGCCGGATGTCGACAATTTCGGCAGCGCAAGGGACTATGCCGCCTGGCTCGGCCTCACTCCCAAGCCGCACTCCACCGGAGGCAAGCAGAGGGTGGGCCGGATCTCGAAGATGGGCAATCGTTATATCCGACGCTTGCTGTATCTGGGCGCCATGGCGCAGATCATGCTCAGATGCAGACTCAAGCGCGAGCCGAGCTCGGACTGGCTATCGGGCATGCTGATGCGAAAGAAGACGAAGATCGTCGCCGTCGCTTTGGCGCATCGCATGGCACGAACAATATTCGCCGTCCTGAGGGACGGATCGCGTTACGAGCCGCAGTCAGCCTGACAGGCTCTCGGAATGGTCAGGGCAAAGTGAGGTGATGGCGAACAAACGGAGACGAAGAACCAGGACACCCCGATTAATCCGAAGCGCCTCGAGCGCGCTCGATTGAGTGGGACCTGTTCTCCAAGCGGATATTCATCAGGGCGCGCAGCGATCCCGTTGCACATTCAGACGCCGTATACATGGCCGCAACCGACCTGTTCACCAAACCCGATCCGATACCCTTGACCCGCAGGAGCCATCCATACATGGGTTAAATGCCGAGATGGGCGCCTTGCCACGCTCCTCAATGCCCCTCATGATTCAGCGCCTATAGCTACCAACTGAATGAATCATCGTGATTGTCGCGCAGCGGAATCCTCAAGGATCGGGCAGTTCGTAGGGGGCGCCGGTTTGACCAGGTTGAGCCCGCGAATTGCTCGATCGGACAAGATCCTAATTCTCGACCATGCGGTGAGGCTCGAACGAGATCCTCGGGACGCACTCCAAGTTGTCGATCATGTTCGGCACACAAGGAAAGGGCGGCATTGCTGCCGCCCTTTCCGCTGTAGGTTGATAGGGGCTGGATTAGAAATCCATGCCGCCCATGCCGCCCATGCCGCCCATACCGCCGCCGCCCATGCCGCCAGGCATGCCGCCGCCAGCCGACTCCTTCTTCGGAGCCTCCGCGATCATGGCTTCGGTGGTGACGAGCAGGCCGGCGACCGAGGCCGCGTCCTGGAGGGCAGTGCGCACGACCTTGACCGGATCGACGATCCCCATGGCGATCATGTCGCCATATTCGCCGGTCTGGGCGTTGTAGCCGAAGGTCGCGCCCTTGTTCTCAAGGATCTTGCCGGCAACGATCGATGCTTCCGCACCGGCGTTGGCCGCGATCTGGCGGGCCGGAGCCTGCAGCGCACGACGCACGATGTTGATGCCGGCGGCCTGGTCGGCATTGACGCCGGTGACCTTGATGTCGGCCGAAGCGCGCAGCAGGGCAACGCCACCGCCAGCAACGATGCCTTCTTCCACGGCCGCGCGGGTGGCGTTGAGGGCGTCATCGACGCGGTCCTTCTTTTCCTTGACTTCGACTTCCGTCGCGCCGCCGACGCGGATCACCGCAACGCCGCCCGCGAGCTTGGCCAGACGTTCCTGCAGCTTCTCCTTGTCGTAATCCGAGGTGGTCTCTTCGATCTGCTGCTTGATCTGGGCGACGCGGCCCTGGATCTCGGCCTTCTTGCCGGCGCCGTCGACGATGGTGGTGTTCTCCTTGGAGATCGACACCTTCTTGGCGCGGCCGAGCATGTTGAGGCCGACGTTCTCGAGCTTGATGCCGAGGTCTTCGGAGATGACCTGGCCACCGGTGAGGATGGCGATGTCTTCCAGCATGGCCTTGCGGCGATCACCGAAGCCCGGCGCCTTGACGGCGGCGATCTTAAGGCCGCCACGCAGCTTGTTGACGACCAGCGTGGCGAGCGCCTCGCCTTCGACGTCTTCCGAGATGATGAGCAGCGGCTTCGAGGTCTGCACGACGGCTTCGAGGACCGGCAGCATCGCCTGCAGGTTGGAGAGTTTCTTCTCGTGCAGGAGGATGTAGACGTCCTCGAGCTCGGCAACCATCTTGTCGGCGTTGGTGACGAAGTACGGCGAGAGATAGCCGCGGTCGAACTGCATGCCTTCGACGACCTCGAGTTCAGTCTCGGCGGTCTTGGCTTCCTCAACCGTGATGACGCCTTCGTTGCCGACCTTCTGCATCGCTTCGGCGATCATCTTGCCGACCGACTCGTCGCCATTGCCGGCGATCGTGCCGACCTGGGCGACTTCCTCGGAGGTCTTGATCTTCTTGGCAGCCTTGCCGAGCGCCGCGACGACTTCGGTCACGGCCAGATCGATGCCGCGCTTCAGGTCCATCGGGTTCATGCCGGCGGCAACGGCCTTGTTGCCTTCCTGGACGATCGACTGCGCCAGAACGGTCGCGGTTGTGGTGCCGTCACCGGCGATGTCGTTGGTCTTCGAAGCAACTTCGCGGATCATCTGCGCGCCCATGTTTTCGAACTTGTCGGAAAGTTCGATTTCCTTGGCGACGGTGACCCCGTCCTTGGTGATGCGCGGTGCGCCGAACGACTTGTCGATGACGACGTTGCGGCCCTTGGGACCGAGCGTGACCTTCACCGCGTCGGCGAGGATGTTGATGCCGTGAAGCATGCGCTCGCGGGCATCGCGGGAGAATTTTACGTCTTTGGCAGCCATTTTTTTACTCCTGGGCATTTCGCCCGAAATTCAGATTTGATCGCGAAGGAAAGGCGCCGGCGTGTCAGCCGATGATGCCCATAATGTCGGATTCCTTCATGATCAGAAGGTCTTCGCCATTGAGCTTGACTTCGGTGCCCGACCACTTGCCGAACAGGATGCGGTCGCCGGCCTTGACGTCCAGCGGGACCAGCTTGCCAGCTTCGTCACGAGCGCCGGAGCCGACGGCGATGATCTCGCCTTCCTGCGGCTTTTCCTTCGCCGTATCCGGGATGATGATCCCGCCGGCGGTCTTGGATTCGGATTCGACCCGGCGTACGACCACGCGGTCATGCAGCGGCCGGAAATTCGACTTTGCCATTTTTGGATTTCCTTGGTGCGGATGTTGAACGGTTCTCCGTTGCCGGAGCGTGCTTAGCACTCAGCCGAAGCGAGTGCTAACGCGGCAATGAGATAAGCCGCAGGCTCCTGCTAGTCAAGACGGAAGAGCAAAGAGCAAAGAGAAAAAGAGCAGGCAGCAAAGAGAAGAGAGCAAAGAGCGTGTAAGCATCGAGCCTTTTATGTGAACAATGTCGGGTATCGGACATATATGGGGCGGCTCACCCTCAGTAATTGAGCTGTATTCGGATGGCACGATTGGTGCAACGGGTGATGCATTTGAACTCATCCAGAGGCTCGCACGCGTCGTGCTGCGTCAGCTCGGTCATGTCGAGCTTCAGAAGGCCATTTTGGCATTGGTTCTGTTGCCCTATCGCCATTCATGACCAGTCGTGCGCCCGTGAGCCGGCCGGCTAGATTCCAACCACGAGAGCGCCGCCGCTGAGACCCGCACCCGCCGCCGCCAGAAGGATTTTCTCTCCAGGCTGGAATGGCTCCGTCTGGTTGGCGAGCGAGAGCGACAGCGGGATCGTCGCGGCCGAAGAGTTGCCGTAATCGGCAATCGTCTTGACAATTGCCTGGTCCGCGATGCCGAGGTTCCTCCCGACCGCATCGAAAATCCGAGTATTGGCCTGATGCGGCACGAACCGGCCGACATCGTGTGGCCGCACTCCGGCAGCGGCTAGCGCGCTTATCGAGCAATCGGTCATCATCTCGACGGCCTTTGCGAACACTTCGCGGCCGTCGGTCATTGTCATTCGGGCTTGCGCGAGATCGAGGTCACCGTGGAACGGCTTGTTGCTTCCTCCTGCGGGAATCTGGATCAGCCCGTATCGCGAGCCGTCCGAATCCACCGCGGCACCGAGAATGCCCCGATCAGCATCATCGCAGGGACCGATCACGAGGGCGCCGGCGGCATCGGCAAACAGGACCGAGCTTGCGCGCTCGGCTGGATTGATGCGGCGGCTGAGGATATTGGCGGCGATAATAAGGCTCGCTTTGCCGTGCAGGCGGGTAAATCCGTCCGCAAACATGAGCGCATAGATGAAGCCGGCGCAGGCGCCGGTCAGATCCACCGCGCCTGCGCGGCCAAGGCCAAGCTTGTGTGCGACCAGCGGCGCGCTGGGCGGCAGAAGATGGTCGGGCGTCGAGGTGGCAAGCAGCAGCAGACCGATGTCGTGGCGCGCAATGCCGGCGTTCGCCAGCGCCATGTCGCCGGCCTGCGTAGCAAGACCAGACAGCGTGTCTTCGTCGGTTGCCCAGAAGCGCGACCGTATCCCGGTACGCCTTTCGATCCAGCCTGGATCAAGACCGAGATTGCTCTCGATTTCGGCATTCGTCACCTTTCGCCGAGGCGCATGATGGCCAAACCCGAGAATGCGCGACGACTTGCTCATGGCCTGGACCCGAAGCGTTCGCCCGCCTCCTCAATGGCGTCATAGAGTCGCTCGAGCTCGTCGCCGGTGATGCAATAGGGTGGCAGAAGGTAGAGGACATTGCCGAGCGGGCGCACAAGTAGTCCTCGCTCGAGGAAGAAAGCGCGCAGTTTCGGTCCGATCTCGGCGAGATAACCTGCGGAACCGGTTCGCAGGTCGAGCGCCGCGATCGTGCCGGTCGCCCGGCAGTCGGTGAAGAAGCTGTTGTCGCGAAAGCGTCGAAGCCCGGTGGCCTGCATTGCGCTCAAGGCCGCAATGCGCTCGGCCACCGGCTCGTCCCGCCAGATCTCGACATTGGCAAGTGCTGCCGCGCAGGCAATCGGGTTGGCAGTGTAGGAGCTCGAATGGAAAAACGTCTTCTTCCGGTCCTCGGAATAATGAGCCTGGAAGATGGCATCGGTGGCAAGCGTTACGGCCAGCGGGATGGCGCCGCCGGTCAGGCCTTTCGAGGTGCACAGGATATCTGGAGAGATCGATGCCTGCTCGCAGGCGAACATGGTTCCGGTCCGCCCCCAGCCGGTCATCACTTCGTCGGCGATCAGCAGCGTGCCGGAGGCCTCAGTGATCTTCTTCAATTCGGCCAGAACTGAAGCCGGATACATCAGCATGCCGCCGGCGCCCAGCACCAGCGGCTCGACGATTAAGGCTGCGGCTCGTCGATCGCGGGTCACAGCCTCTAAACGATCCAGCGTCTCCTGCTCGCGCCCCGCTGCCGGAAAGGGGATGGTGTCGACCTCGAACAGCAAGGGTTCGTAGGCGGCGTTGAACACGCCACGCGCACCGACGCTCATCGTGCCGATCGTGTCGCCATGATAGCTGTGATCCATGACGACGATGCGCGAGCGTGGGGCGCCGATGTTGCGGAAAGAACTGAGTGCCATCTTCAGCGCTACTTCGACCGAGGTCGAGCCACTGTCGGAATAGAACACCCAGTCGAGTCCAGCGGGAGCGAGGCCGACAAGCGCCTTGGCCAAGCGCTCTGCCGGCTCGTGCGTGAAGCCCGCAAAGATAATCTGGTCGAGGCTCGACGCGGTTGTCTCGATTGCCTTCATGATGCGGGGAGGGCGGTGGCCATGTGTGACGACCCACCAGGAGGAGATGGCGTCCAGGATGCGGGCGCCGTCGGCCCTGCGGAGATAGGCGCCTTCAGTCCAAACGATTTCTGGGATCGCAGGCTCGAGCGCGTGCTGGGTGAAGGGATGCCAGACATGGGACTGCGACATCAGTCACCTCCAGTAATCGAGGCGAAGGCGAAGCCGGCAATCATTGCGTCCCTCAGTGTTTTGCCCGTCAGCACATCGAGGTGCGGCAGCCTGCCGAGCTGCGGCGCACCGCTGAATTCCACGATGGTCCGTTGCGTATCGGCCATCTCATCGCCGATGAAAGCGATGCCCGCCAACGGGATGGAGCGGGCGCGGAGCGCCTCGACCGAGAGCAAGGTGTGGTTGATGGTGCCGAGCGTGGTGCGGGCGCACAGAATAACGGGCAGCCGCCATTCAGCGAAGATGTCGATGAACTTTGTGCGCCGGTTGAGCGGCACCATCAGGCCGCCGGAGCCTTCGATGACGAGCGGCGTCGGTAGGACGGGAAAGTTAAGATCGTCAGCCTTGATCGCGACGCTGTCGATCTCGGCCGAACGATGCGGCGACAGCGGGCTCCGCAAGCGGTAGGCTTCGGGCAGCACGCGCTCTGAGGGCAAGCCGGCAAGCCGCGCGACCACCTCGCTGTCGGTCTCGCCGTCGAGGCCCGATTGCACCGGTTTCCAGTAAAAGCCGTCGAGCAGACCGGCGAGCCCAGCCGCAAACACGGTCTTGCCAACTCCGGTATCCGTTCCGGTGATGACGATGCGTTGGGTCATATCGCCTCCGGTGATGTTTGGGCCAACACCTCGACCAGCGCCTCGACCATGGCGGAAATGTCGGCTTCGCCAATATTGAGCGTCAGTGAGATGCGCAGCCGCGACGTGCCCTCGGGCACGGTCGGAGGACGAATACCGCGTATGTCGAAGCCGCGGGCCTGCAGGCGCGCCGCCACTGCCATGGTGCGCCTGACATCGCCGATTACTAAGGGCTGGATCTGCGAGCCACTTGGTGTCACACCCCAGCGATTGACCAACTGGCCGGCGCTGGCGACGCGTTCATGCAGCTGAACACGCCGCATAGGCTCGTCGGCGAGCATTGCGAGTGCCTCGCGCGCCACGACCGCCATCAGTGGCGATGGCGCGGTCGCGTAGATGAATGGCCGGCAACGGTTGATCAGATACTCGCACAGTGTCCTCGGCCCGGTCACGAGCCCACCAGATGCGCCGAGCGCCTTGCCGCAGGTGTGGAGCGCGACGATGTTGTCGCGGCCCTCGAAAGCGGCGGCAAGCCCCCGGCCCTCCGGTCCCCAGACGCCGGTCGAATGCGCCTCGTCAATGACGATGAATGCGCCGTGCCGATCGGCAAGCGCGACCAGGCTCTCCAAAGGCGCGCAGTCGCCATCCATGCTGTAAAGGCTTTCCACCGCGATCCAGACGCATCCCATGCCGCCTGCGGCCCGCCAACGTGTGATCGCATCCTCAACAGCGGTGGCATCGTTGTGCGCGGCCAGCACGAACTGTGCGCGCCCGGCCTGCGCACCCTCATGCATGCTGGCATGGGCGAGCTCATCGAGAACCAAAAGATCGCCCTTCTGCGGCAGGGCACTTAGCAGAGCGAAGTTGGCGATGTAGCCGCTGCCGAAGAACAGCGCGCGGTCGGCTCCAAAGAATGCCGCCGCGTCTGCCTCGAGCTGCTCGTGTTCCGGTGCATTGCCGCGCAACAGCCGCGACCCGGTGGCGCCAACCGGCGTGCCCCGCGCAATCGCCGTCACAACAGCATCGCCAAGTCTCCTGGACGAGGCCAGCCCGAGATAGTCGTTCGACGAGAAGTCCAGCCCGGCGCGGGGCGAAAGCGTCCGCAGCCGGTCCTTGCGCGCCAGCCTCTTCAAGGTCGCATCATAACTGGCAAGCGGCGCCCCGTTCATTGCGCTTCGAGTCCCATCGGCTCGATGCCAAGGCGCCGGAACAGCAGGGTATCCTTGTCCTCACCGGGATTGTCCGCCGTCAGCAGCGTGTCGCCGACGAAAATCGAGTTGGCGCCGGCAAAAAAGCACAGCGCCTGCATCTCGTCGGTCATGGCCATACGGCCGGCGGAGAGACGGATATGCGATTTCGGCATCATGATGCGCGCCAGCGCGATCACGCGCACGAATTCGATCGGCTCAATGGGCTTGGCATCGGCAAGCGGCGTGCCGGCGATCGGAATCAGCATGTTGATCGGAACGCTTTGCGGATGTTCCGGCAGATTGGCCAGCGTCACCAGCATGTCGATCCGGTCCACCGGCTCCTCGCCCATGCCGATAATGCCGCCGCAGCAGACCTTGATGCCAGATTGGCGAACGTGCTCGAGTGTCTCGAGCCGCTCGGCGAAACTCCGCGTGCTGATGACCTCGCTGTAGTAGCGTTCCGACGTATCGATGTTGTGGTTGTAATAGTCGAGACCCGCCTGCTTCAGACGAGCGGCTTGCTCAAGATCGAGCATGCCCAGCGTCATGCAGGTCTCCATGCCCAGCGCCTTGACGCCCTCGACCATCGCCACCATCGCATCCATGTCGCGCGCTTTGGGGTTCCGCCAGGCGGCTCCCATGCAATAACGCGTGGCGCCGGCGTCACGCGCTTTCTTCGCCTCGGCGACGACGCGCCTGACCTCCATCAGCTTCGACGCCTTCAGGCCGGTCTCGTGATGCGCCGACTGGCTGCAATAGCCGCAATCCTCCGGGCATCCGCCCGTCTTGATGCTGAGCAGCCGGCTGAGCTGGACCTTGTTTGGATCGAAATTCTGGCGGTGCACGGTCTGCGCCAGGAAGAGGAGATTGTTGAAGGGGGCATGGTAAAGTGCCTGAGCCTTTTCCAGGGTCCACGCTCCAGTGTCAGGGGATTGAGCCTGTGGCGATGTCTGCGTTGAACTTGCCGTTTGCATGTCCATGCTGTTCCTCCGGTCTGTCTTGCGGGGTCTTGCTATCTGACTGTCGACGATCGGAGAGGACAGTTGACCAAATCCTGTTCGTTACTCAGACAATCATGAGCCCCGATGGTCGAGGCCGATATCCAGGATCGGCGCGCTGTGGATGAGTCGGCCGACCGAAATCAGATCAACGCCGGTCGCGGCAACCGCTCGCGCTGTATGGGACGTGATCCCGCCAGAAGCCTCGGTGATAGCGCGGCCACCGACGATTGCGACGGCGCGGCGAAGATCGGGGAGGGACATGTTGTCGAGCAGAACCGCATCGGGAGCGAAGCCAAGTACCTCCTCCAACTGGGCCAGAGTATCGACCTCGACTTCGATCTTGACGAGATGACCGGCCGCTCTTCGTGCTCGCTCGAGCGCTGGGCGGACGCCGCCTGCGATGGCGATGTGGTTGTCCTTGATCAAAATTGCATCGTCCAGGCCGAAGCGGTGATTGGACCCGCCACCTGCGCGCACGGCATATTTTTCGACTGCCCGCAATCCGGGCGTCGTCTTGCGGGTGCAGACGATCTTCGCGCCATATCCACGAACCGCAGCGACGATCGATGCCGTTGCTGTGGCGATGCCGCTCAGATGGCACAAAAAATTGAGTGCCGTCCTTTCGGCTGTGAGAATGGCCCGGGCCGGGCCAACCACTGATGCAATGACCTCTCCATCCACGACATTGCAGCCGTCTGCCCGCTCCACGGAGATTTCGACACCAGGATCAATCAAGCCGAAAGCGAGCATCGCCAGATCGATGCCGGCGACAACTCCGGACTGTCGCGCCACGAACACGGTTCCCGCTTGGTATTCCTTCGGGACGATGGCGTTCGTGGTCAAGTCGCCGGCTCTGCCAAGGTCTTCAAGAAGAGATGCCCGTACAAGCGGCTCAAGCAGGACCGTGGGGAGCGGTGAGAGCATCATCACTTTGCACCTTCGGAGCTTGGCGAGTGTCCGAGTTCCCGCGCAGCCGCCAAGGCGGCTTCGAGGGTGATTTCGGACCGTCGGGCGGCAGTCGCATGATGAGGAAAATCTGTCCGGTAGTGAGCGCCGCGGCTTTCTTCGCGCAACAAGGCGGCAACCGCGATCATTAGCCCGACAGCCGCCGGATCCGAGACCCCGTCCTTGCTTTCGGCGAGCGGCAATAAGGCACGCGCGGCTGCTTTCAACCCTTCACCGTCCCGGACGATGCCGAGAGCGCGCGACAGGAAAACACGCACGGGTATCGGAGCGGGCGGTGGGTAAACGTTCGCAAACGCAGGTCTTGTTCTGCGAGCAGGCGTTCCGGCGACACTTTCAGCGACCCAGCGGGCGCACACGATTGCCTCGGTCAAGGAATTGCTGGCGAGCCTGTTGGCGCCATGCAGTCCTGTCGAAGCGACTTCGCCGCAGGCCCACAGCCCCTCGACGGAGGTCCTGCCAAAGCTGTCCACGGCAACGCCACCCATATGGTAGTGTTGGGCCGGACGAATGGGGATGAGATCGCGCGCGGGATTGATGCCCGCTCCACGACAGGCTGATGCGATTGTCGGGAAATGTCGAGCGAATGCCGGGCCTGGCCGTTGTCGGGCATCGAGAAAAACATGGTGGCCGTCCGCAAGATGGTTCCACACGGCGCGGGCCAAGACATCGCGAGGCGCAAGTTCCGCCCCGGGCACGCTCTGGAGAAAAGCCTGGCCGGTTTCATCGATCAGGGCAGCACCTTCGCCTCGCACAGCCTCGCTGACCAGCGCCATAGGGCGTTCTGGGCCGTCAAGGGCGGTCGGGTGGAACTGGATGAATTCGAGGTCGGCTAGGACAGCTCCAGCGCGGGCCGCAAGCGCAAGGCCTTGTCCGCAACTGCCCCAAGGGTTCGTGGTGTCGAGAAACAGTCCCCCGATGCCACCGGTGGCGAGGACGACCCGCCGTGAGCCGAAGAAGAAAGGTCCGATCGAACAGCTCGCCCAGACGCCTCGGATCGCATTCTCTCGCACGGCCAGCCGGCGTGCTTCCACGCCCTCCACGACAACTATCGACGGAGTGGAACGCACAGCCGTGATCAGGGCACGCATGATCTCACGCCCGGTGCCGTCCCCATGCGCATGAACGATGCGACGTCGGCTGTGTGCGGCCTCCAATCCGAGGCACAGTGATCCTTTCGGCGTGCGGTCAAAGGGAACCCCAAAGCCCGCAAGCCCCTCTATCGCCTTGGGCGCGGCTTGGAGGATGCGGCTCGCCACGTCTCTGTCGCAGAGACCATCCCCGGCGGCAAGCGTATCGGCCAGGTGCATTGCCGGATCGTCGTCTTCGCCGAAACTTGCAGCCAGACCCCCCTGTGCCCAGGTGCTCGAATTGTCAGCTCCCAGCAGCGACCTTGACAGAAGAAGCACCGGCTCCGGCGACAGTTGAAGCGCGGTCATCAGTCCGGCGATGCCGCCGCCGATGATGATCGGCCGCCCGAAGAAGCTGCGGAGGTCGGCGCTCAAACTGCCAGCATCCGTTCGACCGCAAGCCGCGCGCGCCCGGCGATCCCGGGTTCGATGGTTACGACATGGTGGTTCTGCTCGAGCGCCGTGCGGATGTTGGCAAGCGTGATCCGCTTCATGTGCGGGCACAAATTGCAGGGCCGGATGAACTCGACCTCTGGGTGCGCTAACGCGACGTTGTCGCTCATCGAGCATTCCGTCATCAGCACGACACGTGGCGGCCTTTGCCTTTCGACATAGTCGGACATGGCAGCCGTCGAGCCGGAAAAATCTGCTTCAGCCACGACGCCGGGCGGGCATTCGGGATGGGCGAGCACGACCAGGCCGGGATGGCTTTCGCGCAACTCGCGGATGTCGGCCGGTGTAAAGCGCTCATGCACCTCGCAATGACCTTTCCAGGCGATGATCTGCACATCGGTCTGGGCGGCGATATTCTGGGCCAGATATTCGTCCGGCAACATGATCACCCGGAGAACCCCCAGGGATTCGACGACCGCCTTGGCGTTGCCGGATGTACAGCAGATATCCGACTCGGCTTTCACTTCGGCCGACGTGTTTACATAAGTGATGATCGGAACGCCGGGATAACGCTGGCGCATCAAGCGCACGTCTTCTGCCGTGATTGATTCCGCCAACGAGCAACCGGCGCGGAGATCCGGAATGAGCACGGTCTTGTCCGGATTAAGGAGCTTGGCCGTTTCGGCCATGAAATGGACGCCGGCCAGCACGATGACTTGCGCCTCGATCGTCGCAGCCGTGCGGGCTAATGCCAAGCTGTCGCCGACGATGTCGGCCACGCAATGGAAGATCTCGGGCGTCTGATAGTTGTGCGCCAGGATGATGGCGTTGCGCTCGCGCTTCAGTACAAGGATCGCCTCGATATCCTCGGCGAAAGCCGGCCATTCGATCGGCGGGATCACTCGTCGGACGTGCTCGTAGAGCAACGCGGCCGTAGGCAGCATGGCGCTCATCGACCCCCTCCCGCTTATACTCTAATTGAAAATAACCAGCATATACTTGCTGTGAGTATAAGGGATGTCAACCCCGCGCCAGCGGCAATTTTGTCCCGGCGATGAGCCTATCGTCGAGAACGGCGTGGCGGAAACGGAAAAGCTTCGCTGGCCGGCCGCCGGTCTCGGTGGTGGCCTCTCCGGTCTCCTCGACCAGCTCCTGCTGTTCGATCAGTCGGCGAAAGTTCGGCTTGTGGATGAGCCTGCCGGCGAGCGCCTCCACGGTTCGCTGCAGCTGCAAAAGCGTGAAGACCGGCGGCATCAGCTCGAAGACGACCGGCCGGTATTTGATCTTGGAGCGCAGCCGCGCAATGCCGGTCGCCACGATGCGGCGATGATCGGCGACCATGGACTTGCTGGGCACCAGCGGAGGGGGCGCCGCGTCCCGCCCTCTTACGGCCTCTTGGACCAGGCCTGCTTCGTAGACTAACTCATAGCGTTGCAGCGTGAGTTCCTCGTTCCAAAGGCGGTCGTCGAAGCCAAAGGCTATCGTCGCCCGCTGCCAGCGTTCACGTCGCGTGGCCGCATCGCGGACGCCGTTTGCCCATTCAATCAGGCGTGGTCGCAGAACGTCCAGCACGACCGGAGGCGTGCCGGAGCGGTGGTCCTCCCATGGAAAATATTCATACCAACTCTGCCATCCGCACTTGGGCGAGCCCGCTGCCTGTTCCTTGCGGGTCAATGCAAGATAGCTGATGGAGATGACGCGCTGCTGGCGCTCGGCGCCGATGCGATCCCGATCAGCGAACGTGTAAAGTTGCTCAATGTACCCCAGCCGATGGCCGGTCTGCTGCTCGACCCACCCCCTCAAGCCGGATTGCAGCGATCGGTGCTCAAGCGCAAAGGGACCGGAGGGCAAGGTGTCTGCCTGGCCGATGGTGAGGACACAGGGTTCACTGTCGTTTACGGCGACGACAAGGGCGATCAGGTCCACTTTGACGTCGTCGGCCTTGAAGGCGGCTCTGTCTTTCCTGAGTCGTATTGCCTGATCGTCCATGTTCGCGAATTAGTTGGCCAGCTCGGGGGACCTTAATCGATTTAGTGTAAGCGCGCCTGTCGGCACGTCAACACCCCACAGCTGCACGGGCATTTTTAGCTCTTCGCACCTGCACAAAAATGTGCCAAAGGCGACACCCGCGGTTGGTAACGTAGGGGAAGGAGGATCCATTGAGCGCGTTTGGTGACACCAAGGCGATCACACCGCCGGATATTCGTTCGCGCAAAGGTGGGACGCCGCTCGTCTGCCTTACCGCCTACACCACCCCAGTCGCCCGGCTTGTCGATCCCCATTGTGATGTGGTGCTCGTCGGCGACAGCGTCGGCATGGTTCTCCACGGCCTGCCCTCGACGCTCGGTGTCACGCTGGAGATGATGATCACGCACGGCCAGGCGGTGCGCCGTGGCATCAAGCAGGCGCTGATGGTGGTCGACCTGCCGTTCGGTTCCTACGAGGAAAGCCCAGAGCAGGCTTTCCGAAATGCTGCGCGCGTCATGTCGGAGACCGGCTGCACGGCCGTCAAGCTCGAAGGCGGCGAAACGATGGCAGAGACGATCGGCTTTCTCGCCGCACGCGGTGTGCCCGTCATGGCTCATGTCGGCTTGACGCCGCAGGCCATCAACACCATCGGTGGCTACCGCGTGCAGGGCAGGGGCGGGGATGCCGAGCGCATCAGGCGCGACGCAATTGCAGTGAGCGAAGCGGGCGCCTTTGCGGTCGTCCTGGAGAAGGTTCCTGAAGCGCTCGCCCGCCGGATCACCGGGGAGGTGGCGGCCCCGACCATTGGCATCGGTGCCTCGGCAGCCTGTGACGGCCAGATTCTCGTCGTCGACGACATGCTGGGCCTCTTCGGCGACTTCCGACCCAAATTCGTCAAGCGCTATGCTGAACTGGGGGAGGCGGCTGCGGCTGCGATCGCTTCCTATGCGCACGAGGTGAAGGAGCGCCAGTTTCCGGCCGCCGAGCACGTGTTTGCCGATGCGCCCAAGCACGCCGGCACGCAAGCCACCAAGAGCGGAGAAGCAGCGTGAGCGTGCCGATCGTCAGGAGCGTTGACCAGCTTCGCGAAATCGTCGCCGCATGGCGCCGCGAGGGCGTGAGGATTGCCGTGGTGCCAACCATGGGCGTCCTGCATGAGGGCCATCTCAGCCTGGTGCGCGCTGCACTCGAGAAGGCAGACCGTGTGATCGTGACGCTCTTCGTAAACCCGAAGCAATTCAACAGCCAGGCCGATCTTGCCGCGTATCCGCGCACCGAGGACGAGGATGCCGCCAAGCTGGCACCGCTTAGAGCGCACCTGCTTTATGCGCCAGATGCAGAGGAGATGTATCCGGCGGGCTTCGCCACCACCGTTTCGGTGTCCGGTGTAAGCGAGGGCCTGTGCGGTGCCTTCCGGCCGGGACATTTCGATGGCGTGGCGACCGTCGTCGCCAAGCTCTTCCTGCAGACCAGCGCTGACTTCGGCTTCTTTGGCGAAAAGGACTTTCAGCAAGTTCACCTGGTCAGGCGCATGGCCCGGGATCTGGATATTCCAATCACCATTGTTGCCTGTCCGACAGTCCGTGAAGCCGACGGTCTTGCGCTATCATCGCGCAATGTGCGGCTCTCGCCAGCGCAACGCGCTGTTGCTCCCAAGCTATCATCGGTCCTGCTCAAGACGGCTGAGTGGCTTGGGCGCGGCTCACCCGTCCTGCCAACGCTTGCAGAATCTCGCGCAGCAATTCTGGCTGCAGGCTATCGCGAGGTCGAATACCTGGAACTTCGCGAGGAGGCAGATCTGCACCCGATGACAAGCCTCGATCGACCGGCACGGTTGCTTGCCGCCGCCTGGCTCGGCGGCACACGTCTCATAGACAATGTCAGACTATTTCGGATTGGTTCAACAGATTAGCCACGTTCTCGGCGCGCGCTGTATCCGTCCGGGATCGTCTAAAACAAGATCTCTGCTTGGCATCGAGCGATTACGGAGGTTGCGCACAGGGCAAATGCATCGCGTGTTTGAGAACTTCGTCGAGCAACTGTCTGCAAGTGTTGATGCTGCCGATCTCAGTGAGGCAATGGCTTCCGCTGCAGCCGGCTTCGACTTTCCGCTATTCGCCTATTTCACTTACCCGTCGGCCTCCGGCGACGCCCCCCAATTGATCTCAAACTATCCTTCATCCTGGACATCACGTTACCTGCAACAGCGGTACCACAGTCTTGATCCGGTCATCCTGCGCGGGCTGCAAGGCTGGGATACATTCGATTGGGGTGTGGATCGCGCTCGGCACTGTCTGCCGAATTCGCAGCAACAAATTCTGGAGAGTGCGGCTGAGTTTGGCATCTGCGGCGGCCTAACGATGTCCATGCATGATCATCTCGGCCGGTTTGCTGCCTTGACCTTTGCTTCCGACGAGTCCCGTCCGCCTCTGTTGCGGTCACTGGCACGTTACGAAAAAGCATTGCAGCTGGTGGCCATCAACTTTCATATCCATGTCCGGCGCAGGCTCGCCGATGATCGCGTGGTGGATGGTGTAACGCTCACCCCGCGGGAGTTCGAGTGCCTGAAATGGGCGGCGCGCGGCAAGTCGGCTTGGGATATCAGCCAGCTTCTCGGCGTCTCAAAGCGCACCGTGACTTTTCACTTGGAAAACGCCAAGGCAAAGTTTGGCGTTCGAACGATCAACCAGGCCGTTGCACGCATGGCTGCCTCCGGCCAGACGAGATCCTGATTCTTCAGCCACGATACCTGTAAACCTCTACAGGCTGCATCGCTGTCAGCTTTGCCCTTCGATGGCGGGAACACATCCCACATGGAGGCGACCATGATGCAACTGATAACACCAGACTTTTACAACGAGTTTGCAGGCGAACTCAAAGAGATGCACGGGCTCAGGTTTCGGGTGTTCAAGGAAAGGCTCGATTGGGAAGTTGATACCGAAGACCAGATGGAATCCGATTCGTTTGATGCTCTGAAGCCCGTCTATCTGCTGCTCAAAGGATCCGACTGGCGAATTCGCGGTTGCGTGCGTCTTCTGCCCAGCACCGGACCCACAATGTTGCGCGACACGTTCCCGGTGCTTCTGGGTGCTGACGTCGTGCCTTCGACCACCGACATATGGGAGAGCAGTCGTTTCGCGCTCGATCTTCCTCCGTCGACGCCCAAGGCTGCGGGCGGGCTGGCCCAGGCGACCTACGAGCTCTTCGCGGCCATGATCGAGTTCGGCTTGGCCAAGGATCTGACCCGGATAGTAACGGTGACGGATACGCGCATGGAGCGGATCCTCCGCCTGGCTACGTGGCCATTGTCACGCATCGGACAACCCAAGTCCGTCGGCAAAACGGAGGCGGTGGCTGGATTTCTCGAGATTTCTCACGCGAGCCTTTTGCGCATCCGCAGCAGGGGACGTCTGAGTGGACCGGTACTGTGGCAACCGGTTCTGGGCCCGTCAGCATAGCGCCATAGTGGACACCTGAGCCATGAAGGATGCTGGTCTGTCCAAGGAAGCGACGGTCGGTCTTGTATGCTGGCCGGACTGGCGGCGCCAGGACGCTTACCACTACGCCAGACGATTGCCACGCACTGGCTGGGCCTGGGAGTTTCTTCGGCGCAATCCACAATTCCAGCGCGACCACGCCAAAATGGCACCGTCCGCCTGCATTGTCGGACCCCAAGGCGACATGCAGATAATCGAGTTGACGACAGGATCAGCTTTCCTAAGACAATGGAGCCTTCTTTTTCGCGGACGCGCCACAGTCGGACGCTACAACGGCAAGGGTCTTTTGGGATCCGCGCGATTGCGCCTGTATTCTACGAGCGGCCGCGGAGCCGCTTGGGCTCGACCACGATTTTGAACCGCTTCAACTTTCTTCGCTCTCATGCTGCAAGGACATCCTGCTGACAGCTGCGGGCGTGCAGCACGTGCTGCTGAGAGAGAACTGCCGGAGTCTGCAGATCGCCGTTTCCGGTGCGTCCGTCCTCGGCCCGTTGCGGCTATATGTCGACGCAATCGTTCAGCCGCAGCACTTCAAGTTCCATGTCGCTGCCCTTCAGTTCCTCAAT
This sequence comes from Mesorhizobium sp. M0047, assembly GCF_040323315.1. Lineage (NCBI taxonomy): Bacteria > Pseudomonadati > Pseudomonadota > Alphaproteobacteria > Hyphomicrobiales > Phyllobacteriaceae > Mesorhizobium > Mesorhizobium sp. M0047. The sequence goes on from NZ_JAMYUW010000009.1 coordinate 18,306, forward strand.
GACGTCAACGGTTGCGGCCGCCTGTCAGTTGCATGCTTTCCGCCGGAACACCGCGGAGCGCGTCTGCGCATCGTACTCCAGGCCTTGGATGGCTCGCTTGCGGGGGCATCTCATCAGGAGGTCGCCATTGCTTTGTTCGGGAGATGCCGTGTCGAAGAAGATTGGCGTCATCCAGGTGGCCATCTTCGCGATCAGGTACGTCGCGCCATCCAACGTGGCCGCTACCTGATGGGCGGCGGCTACAGACAGTTCCTAAGGTAATTGGGGTGGTTGTGATTGTCTTACTCGCGCGCAACCTCCATTGCTCACTGCAATTGTGCGTTGCACAAAACGTGGCAAGCGCCTAGTTCTTCCGCGGCGAATCGGGTTTCGGCGAAGCACTGAGACCCAACGCTTCGTCGATAAGTGCATTCATGCCCTGAGGATCCCGATGACCGTTATGAACCCCGACAAAGCCGGCGCTGCAAGCCTTGAGACAATCGCGCGAAACGGCAGCATGCTGCGTCGCATAGCTGTACGCATTCCGACCTACCTGTCGGATCTTCGCGAGAACCCGGCGTGGCTTCCCATGTTCATGTTGGCGCGCACCATGCCGGCACGGAGAATGCACTGGCGTGGTGCAAAGCCGGTCCGAAGGTCGCAAAGAGCCGTGGGCACGATGTTTGCCGGTGTCAATTGCCACGACGTTGTCGACGCGCTGCGGATGGATGGGCTTTTTCCCGGCCTCGTCCTGCCAACAATGGTGGCTGAAGATGTAGCCGCATTCGCCAGGTGCACACCTTGTTTCGGCAATTTCGATCGCCGACTCGAATTCATGCCGGCGGAGCATGTGGAGGCTGAGGCGCGGTTTGGCCGTCCGTTGCTCAGCGGCCATTATTTCGAGCGCATTCTGGGCTGTAAGTCGGCCGTTGCCATCCAAAACGATCCGCTGCTCATGGATGTCGCCGCGCACTATCTCGGCGGCCAGGCGACGCTGATCACTACGCGCGTCTGGTGGAGCTTCCCGACCGGCCAGGCCTCCGACGCCGACAAGAACCTGGCTTCGCTCGGCAAATACCACTTCGACCTGGACGACTGGCGGATGCTGAAGTTCTTTTTCTATCTGGTGCCCGTCGACGAGGGGACCGGCCCGCATATCTATGTTCGCGGCAGCCATAATCGCCGCGCCCTCAAGCACCAACTTACGCTTGTCGTCGGCCATCCCGCGCAAGAGATTCTGGACGTCTACGGCAAGCAGAGCCCGGTCACGCTGACCGGCGAGGCCGGTTTCGGTTTCGTCGAGGATCCGTTCGGTTTCCATATGGGCACCGTGCCGGCGCACAGGCCACGGCTGATGATGGAAGTTGGCTTCGGCGTTTCTCCTCCATCGCGCCGCCGCTTCCATGGCGAGCCTGTGATCCGCTAAGGCTATGCGGCTGGCGCAATGAGTCTCGCCATTGCTCCAGCTAGCGCATCAGTGCCTGTTTAATCGAGGTTAGATGGCAGTGCGCCCAAGAGATCCTCCTCGGGATCGCCTGCCGCGCGAAGCCTCAGATGCTCTTCGAAAACCTCCTCTACGGACCGAGTCGTCTCGGGTCTCCTTTGGAGTGGCCGGAAGGTGGTGCACAGCCGTATCGTGCTTCGGGATCCTGAACGAATGCGAGCGGCGGCTTGTTCCTCGCGCGGCGCATGCAGCGGTGCCGGCATGACAGCTTCGTCTTGGATCCCGATGCTCGGCAACGTCGGCGGTGAAGGCTCTGTCTAGGCGGCTTACCCGGACATGACTCCAATGCAGGAGATCGACCATCTCCTGTTCGAGCACATTCGTTGGCGATCACCGTCGCGGCGCCTGCGATCAATGCAGTTGGCTGATTAGCCGACCGTATTCGGCTTCAGCCCTGCCATATGACCCATCTGCCAGCGCAATTAGACGCGCGCGATCAAGAATGACTACCTCTCCTCGCATTGAGCGTATCAGACCTTGGCCCTCCAAGGTTTGCAGCGCTATGGTGACGCCGGGCCGCCTGACACCGAGCATAACTGATAAGAACTCGTGCGTAATCGCAAAGCTGTTCCCCTCGACGCGATCATCACACATCACCAGCCATCTTGAGAGCCTGTCGACTATGTTTCATCCGGGCATTGCTGAGCGCGGTGAAGCTTGCCTGGAGGTGAAAGTAGTGAACGTAGCGGAGCAGAAAGGTTCGCAGGGTTGGGCTTGTCAGAAGCGCCTTGGTGAAGAGGCCCGCGTCGATAACAAAGGCTCGGGCTTCTAATTGGACGTAACAATCGTGCGTTGACCGGTCATCGCCCATGATAAGCGCTGAGCCGGTCATACCCTCACAACCTATGATTCCGATCTCAGCTTCAATACCAGGCCGCAGTTCGCCCACCACTGACCCGAGACCGCTCTCGAAGAAGTACACGGTTCTGATTGGAGACCCCGCCACTTCGAGATGCGTCTGCAGTCCAAGGGAGACGCTTTCCAAATGAGGTTGCAGCAAGGCCAAATCTGCCGAGCACATTCGAAGCAGCAGCGAATTGCGATAGATGGAATTTTGGCGGGTGTCGCATTGCGCGGCAGTGTGAGTTTGTGAACTGGAGTCTGTCATAGCTCCCTCTCCCTATTGGGGCGGAAGCATGTTGATCGCTCACAGCCGACGGACGCCCTTAGAGTTGCCGCCGATGGCACACTGTATGCCTGCGGACCGCGGATGTCCCATTTTTAATCAATTACGTTAATCGGCCCGAGCCAAGCTTTGGCGCGCCCGCGCTAACGCGGCATTCAGATACTCCAGAAATTCGTCATCGCTTTTCGTTGACAAGCCGACTTGTCGAGCGCGAGTCACAATGCGCTCCTGGAGTGAAACCGCTGTCTCATAGTGGTCCACGATCATCTGAAATGAAGCCCTCATTGGGGCGGACTCAAAGAGCTGTGCCATTGTGGCAATGTAGTTCCACGAAGATGAGAGTCCATGCGGCCGCCGCTTGGGTAACAATCGTACAATATACCTAAGACTGGCCGCGCTCTTTGGTTATCCTCCCAGAAATCCGTAGCCTCGCGAGGCGCAGCTTCTCTTCGCCCTTCGACCTCGTGACACGGCCGACCAGTCCCGGCTTCAGCCATTCGGCCTTGTTCTTCTTATGCTCCTTCGGGACCGGGCCGCCGACCTCGCCCTGCACACGATTCCACAGCGTTTGCCTCTTGTCGGCTTTGAAGGCTACTACCGCCCGCCCTTGTAGGGCCGCTTTCAGCCATGATCACCTCGGGGCGCTGAACGAAGCGCGTGATTGTCGACTCTGTCGGTCGTCGCAGCCGCTTACGGAGGCCTCACCGCAGAGGGCGATGCGCACTCCGGCTCGACGTCGTCGTCTAAGCGCGGTCGCTCTGGGTCTGGCGTTATTCATCAGCAGCGCTCATGGCCAAGAATCCTGCGACCCTAACTACACAGGCGCCTGTGTTCCAATCGCCAGCGATGTCGACTGTTCCTCCGGAAAGGGCAATGGTCCCGCATACGTACACGGGCCGGTCTCTGCGTAGGCACCGATATCTATGATCTTGACCGAGACGGCGACGGGATAGGTTGCGAAAACGGCTAGAGGAGGCAAGTCGCCTTTAACTTAATGACGGCACCAGCCCATCCGCTGTTTATGGTAACGGTCACCTCCGAGTTGAGGGTGAGCAACGTTCCCAGCCATTTGCATCAAACATTAGGATCTCCTAAATGCGACTTATGGCGACTCTGTGGTACGACGGTCGAACACCGTCCACGTCTCATCCGTCTCCTGCCTTACGTTTGTCAGTTGGTAGCTGATGTAGAATGTGCCAGTAACTGGGGTTGGTGATCAGGCGCTAGTGGGGCTGCCCATCATTTCGCCTCTTCCCTGGCGATGAGCTTGACGCAGATCGGGTCGCCCCCCTTCGCCACATTGCCATTCCGACCGAAGTTCGTGTTCTTGCAAAGGCGAGGAAAGAGCAGCATGAGAAGCGCGACCGCAGCGAAGATGGGGCTTGCGACAACCGGGCTGAAGCCGGGCATGGGGTGGTCGACCTCTGTTGCGGGGCGGCTGTGCCGATCGCCACGATCGCCCCCCATGTCGTCGCACTACGCCGACCAGCTGGAGGCCGCAGCGCCGGCTGACCGGCGCCGGCGCGACCAATTGCGAATTCGTCGCCGGCTACGCGCTATGAACTCGCTACTCTGGTGTCACGCCCCGTCGACTCCGTCTTCACGGCCAACGCCTTCGACGGCGTCCCGGACCGACCGCGGCTGGCACGTGCCGTGCGCGAGGCGCTCGCCCCCGGCGGACTTTTGTTCTCGTCAACTGACACCGGCAGCCGCGCGAGACGACGACGGTCCTGAAGCGAACCCAGGCCGTCGCCAAGACAGACCATCGCCGATGCCCAAGTCGGCGGCACAATGCTCCTAGATGCCGACTGCCTGACAAGGGTGGCAGGCCCATCGTCCACCACTGTCCAAGGCCTCCTGGCCTTTTTGAGGCCGTGATCCTGCCGCAGGTGTGAGTTTGCGATCCTCATAAGAGCGTCAGGCGCGAATAGAAGTTTGGGTCGTCGCTCCACAGCGGCCGACCTATCCATCGTGTGGATGGTAGTTATCACAACAATCAATTTTACCAATATTATGGAATACTACTACTACAAGGCCGCCACTTAAAGCGGCCGGACGGTATCCGTCTCGCGTGGGCTGGTGCTGCCCGCAAAGATGCGGAGACGAACATGTGCGGGATTGTTGGCATCGTTGGGCAACAGCCGGTGTCGGATCGGTTGATCGGCGCGTTGAAGGGTTTGGAATATCGCGGCTATGATTCCGCCGGCGTTGCGACGATCATCGAGGGTGCCTTGCACCGCCGGCGCGCCGAGGGCAAGCTCGTCAATCTCGAGAGGCGACTGAAGGAAGAGCCGCTGAGCGGCAACGTCGGCATCGGCCACACGCGTTGGGCAACCCACGGGGCCTCGACCGAACGCAATGCGCACCCGCACTTTAGCGACGGTGTCGCCGTAGTCCATAATGGCATCATCGAGAATTTCACCGAGCTGAAGGACGAATTGGCGGCGGATGGCGCCGAGTTCCAGACCGACACCGACACCGAGGTCGTTGGGCATCTCTTGACAAGATACCGCCGAGAGGGCATGAGGCCGCAAGAGGCCACGCGTGCCATGCTGAAACGCGTCAAGGGCGCCTATGCGCTTGCCATCCTCTTCGAAGATGAACCGTCGACCATCACGGCGGCGCGCAACGGACCACCGCTCGCGATCGGTCACGGCGACGGCGAGATGTTCCTGGGCTCCGACGCGATCGCCCTTGCTCCCTTCACCAATGAAATTACCTATCTCATCGACGGCGACTGGGCCGTTGTCGGCGATTCGGGCGCCCATATCTTCGATATCGACGGCCATCCCGTCGAGCGTCCGCGCCATATCTCCACGGCCGCGGCCGATCTGGCCAACAAGGGCAACCATCGCCACTTCATGGAGAAGGAGATTTACGAGCAGCCCGAGGTCATCGCCCATGCTCTCCGTCATTACATTAACATCATAGATGGTCGCGACATGGTTCCTGGCATTGATTTCGCCAAGGTCCCGAGCTTGGCGATCTCTGCCTGCGGGACCGCCTATTTCGCCGGACTGATCGGAAAATACTGGTTCGAGCGCTATGCGCGCCTGACGGTTGAAATCGACGTTGCGTCCGAATTCCGTTACCGCGAGATCCCGTTGCCGCCGCAGTCGGCGGCTCTTGTCATCTCGCAGTCCGGCGAAACCGCCGATACGCTTGCGTCATTGAGGTACTGCAAGGAGCGTGGGCTGAAAATTGGCGCTATCGTCAATGCCTGCGAATCGACCATCGCTCGGGAGGCCGATACGGTTTTCCCGATCCTTGCCGGACCAGAAATCGGCGTCGCCTCTACCAAGGCTTTTACCTGCCAGCTGGCCGTTCTAGCAGCACTCGCCATCGGCGCCGCCAGAGCCCGGGGAACCGTCCCCGAAGACGAGCTGCAGGCGCTCGTCAGGAGCCTCGCCGAATTGCCGCGCGTGATGGGCCACGTACTCGAGAGCATCCAGCCGGAAATCGAGTTCTTGTCGCGCGAACTGTCAAAGTGTCGTGACGTCCTGTATCTCGGCCGTGGCACCAGTTTCCCGCTAGCGATGGAAGGTGCGCTGAAGCTCAAGGAGATTTCCTACATCCATGCCGAGGGCTATGCAGCGGGTGAATTGAAGCACGGGCCGATCGCATTGATAGACGAGAACATGCCAGTGATCGTCATCGCGCCCCATGACCGTCTTTTCGACAAGACCGTTTCCAACATGCAGGAAGTGGCTGCCCGTGGAGGGCGGATTATCCTCATCACCGATGAAAAAGGGGCAGCCGTATCGAAACTCGAAACCATGCACACGCTCGTGCTGCCGGTTGTCGACGAGATTATCGCGCCAATGATCTTCTCGCTCCCGATGCAGCTTCTAGCCTACCACACGGCGCTCTTCATGGGGACGGATGTAGACCAGCCGCGCAATCTCGCAAAATCGGTCACGGTCGAATGATTGTGAACCCGTACAGGTGGCGATGCGCCTCCAGGAAAGCGGTACCCCTTGTCTGGATCCGAAGCCCGGATGAAACCAGATGACCATTGTTTGCTGCAATTGCGAAACTCGGTAGCGGTTACGAGCGGGTCTTTCGCTGCCTCGCGGTGGAGATTGCCGAAGGAAGCAGTGTCCGTGCCGAAAGGTTCGAGTTGCTGTTCAAGAAAGCCATCGGCGAGAATGGTCCACGAAGAATCGCAGGTCGCATGCGCTACGCCTACCAGGCTCTCAGCAGGGGCAGCCTTGGTATTTGATCAGAAGGAGGTGAGCCGCCATATTCCGGCACGGCCAATTCAGCGGCCCATCCCATGCATGAGGCCGGTTCGGCCGAATGGACGACCATTTTTTTTATTTGCTAGGTGTGCGCCTCGGGGAGGAATCTCCGAGGGAGCTCCCATGTTCTTGGAGATCTTTATGAATGATTCGCGCATTCCCGAACCAGTCTTGACGGCTATGTCCCAGGGAACCCACATCGTCCGCGCTTTTCGCGAGCACCTTGGGTATTCGATCGAGGACCTGGCGGTCGCGTGCGGGCTGGCCGCTGAGGAAATCCAAAACATCGAGCGAGGTCTGAGGTACAGCAAGGGCTATCGGGATCGGATAGCGAAATCGCTTTCCATACCTGTGGGAATTCTTGAGTCGGAGTTGGACATTTCGGACGCCGCCTGAACAGATCGGATGATCTGCAATGGGTGGATTAGCTGTTGTGATGTGAAGCTTGCGGCTGATGTCGACGCTTGATCCGATTGGATGCAAGCCTTGAAACGACGTAGGATTTGGTTGCTTAAGCCGATCCGAACCATTTCCCGGAGACCACACCCACCATGAACGATCTTGCGCTGCCGCTGAGCGGTTTGTCATCAGTCGGCGGCAAGTCCGTCGTCGCCCGTTTCGACGGCGGCATGCTGTCGTCCAACAGCGGCGTTCTGGCCTTGGCCGAGGTGGAAAAGCGGTTGGGGGTGGCCGAGCGTCTGGCGCGTTGCATCGACGATCCGCGCTGCCCGGACCAGGTCGTCCACAGCCTGGCGGACATGATCGGCTTTCGCATGAAGATGATCGCCGCCGGCTACGAGGACGGCAACGACGCCAACCGGCTGCGCCGCGATCCGGTCTTCAAGATGGCCCAGGATGCGCTGCCGTCGGGTCGGGATCTGGCGTCGCAATCGACGCTGTGCCGGCTGGAGAACCTACCCGGCGTGCGGGAGTTGGTCGCGATGGGACGGGGGATGGTCGATCTCTATTGCGCCTCGTTCCGGCAGGTGCCGAAGCGGATCGTACTCGACATTGACGACACCTTCGACGCTGTGCACGGAGGCCAACAGCCTCGCCTGTTCAATGCCCACCATGACGAGTACGGCTTCCAGCCGATCGTCGTGTTCGATGGTGCGGGACGGGTCGTCAGCGCGAGCCTGCGAGCGGCCAAGCGGCCGAGTGGGGCTGAGATCCGCCCCGACCTGCGCCGTCTGGTGCGGGCGATCCGGATCAACTGGCCGAACATTCGAATCCTGCTCCGCGGCGATAGCCATTATTGCAACCCGCAGGTCATCGACTGGTGCCGCGCCAACGACGTCGACTTCATCTTTGGCCTCGCGCCCACCACGACCCTGCGCAAGCATGTCGCGGATCTGGAGGCCAGCACGACGGCGCGCTTCGAAGCGTCGGCCAAGACAGGCAAGGTCCGCAGGTTCAAGGAGTTCGTTGACGGCGCCCGCGGCGCGGCCGGGCCGGCAGCACTCAGGCGACTATAACCGGCGCAGAGCCGACCCTGCGACTTCCAGACATTGTCGTGTACAGCTTCAGGCCCTCAAGGCGAGCCCGCAGGGCCTCGCTTACCTTTTACGGGGCGGCGGTACGTCCAAGCCGCTTCAACAGTTAAGAATTTCGCAAAGACGATACCCCGGATCGTCGAGCTTCCGCTGCACTTCCCGCATTCGCCGAGCCGGTCAATGACCCGCCCTTCACAATAGTTATCCGGCAAGCATCTGGATGCGAGAGATAATGTTGCCGGAGGCATCTCTCATGGCTTCTACACCTGCCTGAACGCCAGAACCGCGTTCGTGCCGCCAAAGGCGAAGGAGTTGCTCAGTGCCACCCGCACCTTGCGCTCGCGTGCCACATTGGGCGTGACGTCGAGATCGCAATCGGGGTCCAGCTCACGATAATTGGCAGTCGGCGGCACGACGCTCTCGCGGATAGCCATCACGCAGGCGATCAACTCGAGCGCGCCGGACGCGCCGAGGCAATGCGCGTGCATGGACTTGGTAGAAGAAATGGACATTGAGAAGGCGTGCTGACCGAAGACGCGCTTGATCGCCGCCGTCTCGATCTGGTCGTTGGCCTTTGTGCCGGTGCCGTGCGCGTTGAGATAGTCGACATCCTCGGCGTCCAGCCTGGCATCGGCAAGGCAGGCCCGCATTGCTGCCTCCGGCCCCTCGACAGTCGGCGCGACGATGTCGGACGCATCGGCGGAAAGGCCGGCACCGGCAATTTCGGCAAGGATGGTGGCGCCCCGAGCCAGGGCATGCTCGTAGCTTTCCAGCACCGCCATGCCGGCGCCTTCACCAAGCGATAGGCCCTGGCGATCGGCCGAGAATGGGCGGCAAGCATCGGGCGAAAGCACGCGGATCGCTTCCCATGCCTTCAGCACACCCCATATGAGCGGCGCTTCGCTGCCGCCGGCAAGCATCACGTCGGCCCGGCCGTGCCTGATCTGGTCCACCGCGCAGGCAATCGCATGGTTTGCCGAGGAACAGGCGGACGTGACGCCGAAGACCGGCCCGCGCAGGCCGAGACTCATGCTGACCTGGCCGGCAGCGGCACCCGGCATCGCCTTGGGTACAGTCAAGAGAGCGGCACGCTTACCGCCCAGAAGGATGGCGCGGTAGGTTTGCTCGATCGCATCCCACCCGCAGCCGCCAACGCCCACCGTCGCACCGAAGCGATAGCTATTTCCCTCTTTGGAGGAAAGTCCGGCCTGACGCATGGCTTCGCGCGCCGCAAGCACAGCGAGCAGGCTGAAGCGGTCCATGGAGATGAGTTGCTTGCCGTCGATGTCATGCTCCGGCAGCGCCTTGATCTCGGCACCGATCCTGACCCTCAATTCATGGAGCTCGGAGTTGACGATTGGGCCGATGGCGGAGCGGCCTTCTCGCATCTCTGTCCAAATGGCGGCGGCGTTGGTCCCAAGCCCGCAAATCCCGCCAATCCCAGTAATCACGACGCGCCTGTCCATTCACACCCCCTTAGCGAGCAAGGTGCGCACGGCTTCCACCATGTCCCCAACATTCTGGAGATCCGACCATGCGTCGGCCGTATTCATCTCGATCTCGATGCCGTAGGCCTGCTCCAGGTCCCAGAGAACGTCCGCCAATCCCAGTGAATCGATACCGAGCGAAGTCAGTTTCGTGGCAGCCGTTATTTCGTCGCCTGTGGCAGGCGCTATGCCGCCCTCCGACGCGGCGCGCTTCTTGATCATGTCGACTATTTCGTTGGCGAGTTGATCTGCCATCTTGTTCCTTTCCAGCTTGCGTTTTCGGCGTCGTTCAAAACCCGAGTCGCGTCGCGTTGCCAAGATTGCCCCTCATAGAGCCTGTGCGACCGACCAAGCCCAATGCCCATAGGAACCGGACGAGTTCCGGCTTCTGCGGCGTCAGCCCGATGACGAAGAAAAGTCGCCGGCCTCCCGCTTTTGCGCCAGCACATCAAGAATCTGCGTGTAAATGGACAGGAACCGTCGTCAAACGTCAGCTAAACGCTGCGACGGTGGGTGCTGTCAGCGTATTCACTCGGCACCTCATATGTAATCGAGATGTTTCATAGCTCCGGACCAGCTGCGATCAACTATTGTACCGGTCCGCCATTCGTCGGAGAGTTCGACATGATCGGAGCGCTGCCTCTCATTCCCAGTACAATCCCCACCGCACGCGACAGATTTCCTATTTCGGGCTCTTCTCAAGGGACTCGCCACGCGATAGAGGCAGTGATCGGCGCACGTGAGGTCCTGCCAGGTCCATGCGACATTCCGGAAAATTGGTAAAATCGTTTGTTTCAATCGAATTCATCCACGCCATGGATAGCTAAGACATGCGTTTCAAAGGGCTCGATCTCGTCGTTCTCATCCCTGGTAAGTGAGCTGTTTGCGGCAAGCCCATCTCGGCTTTGTACCCCGAAACCGTTGCAATGGCGTCGCTCGGCGCTCGGGACCGCCGGGCTCTGCTCGTCGAGAACTTTGCCCCGAGAAGCGTTCGACTTTGAGCATTCCGCTCAAGGGTGACGTCTCGCCAGTCCGTGTCCTTGCAGCTCACCGCGAAGGCTTTTTGCGCATCGCACGCAAGCGCACGAATTGGTCTCCGTTCACTTCACAAAATGGTTTTCCTGAAGTACTGGAGCGCAGAGAAATCTCCGGTCGCAGCCTACCCGGTTAAAACAAGGACCCAACGATGAAGACTCTCGTCGTCTGCTCCGGCGGATTGGATTCCGTTACTCTTGCCCACAAGGTGGCAGCGGAGCACCAGCTTACCGGCCTGCTATCGTTCGATTACGGCCAACGGCATAGGAAGGAATTGGGCTTCGCCACCCTTTGCGCGGAGCGCCTGAGTGTTCCGCAGCGAATCATCGATATCCACGAGATCGGCGGCGGCCTTTCCGGCTCCGCGCTGACCGACAATGTGGACGTGCCCGACGGGCACTATGCCGAAGACACGATGAAGATAACGGTGGTGCCCAACCGGAACGCCATCATGTTGGCCATTGCCTTCGGCCTCGCCGCAGCGCAAGACGCTCACGCAGTGGCGACGGCCGTGCATGGTGGGGATCACGTTGTCTATCCCGATTGCCGTCCGGCCTTCATCGACGCTTTCCAGATGATGCAGGACCACGCGCTCGACGGCTACGCGCAGATTCGCCTTTATGCACCCTATGTGAACCTGACGAAGGCGGACATTGTTACGGATGGAGCCACATACGGCACGCCGTTTGCGCAGACCTGGTCCTGTTACAAGGGCGCCGAGCGTCATTGCGGGAGGTGCGGGACCTGCGTCGAGCGGCGTGAGGCGTTTCACATCGCTGGGCACCCGGACCCAACCGAGTATGAGGACTCCGACTTCTGGCTCGGAGCGCTGCGAAGGACCACCGCGTAATGTTCCGCATCACCAAGGAATTCCACTTCTCAGCCTCGCATCAGCTCACCTCATTGCCACCCGATCACCAATGCGCGCGCCTGCACGGACATAACTACATCGTCGAAGTGGAGCTTTCAGCGGATGGACTGGACGATCACGGCTTCGTGCGCGACTACCACGACTTGGCGCCATTCAAACGCTACATCGACGAGAGCTTCGACCACCGACATCTCAACGACGTGCTGGGACACGAGCAAGTCACGGCGGAATATCTGGCCAGACATTTCTACGACTGGTGCAAGGCACGCCTGAGCGAAACCGCGGCCGTGCGGGTGAGCGAAACGCCGAAAACCTGGGCGGAATACCGGCCATGACGAATACTCATCCCGCAATCCGCGTTAGCGAGATTTTCGGGCCGACGATCCAGGGCGAGGGCGTGCTCATAGGTTTGCCGACGATCTTCGTCAGAACCGGCGGGTGTGACTATCGCTGTTCCTGGTGCGACAGCCTCCATGCTGTGGACAATCAATTCCGCCATGAATGGGAGATGATGTCCGTTGGCGCGGTGTGGAAAAATGTGCTTGCCCTTTCCGGTGGCCGCCCGCTGATGGTGTCGCTATCAGGCGGCAATCCGGCCATCCAGCCGCTCGGCGCGCTCATCGACCGGGGCCATGGTGACGGTTACCGTTTTGCCCTGGAAACCCAAGGGTCGCTTGCCAGGGACTGGTTTGCGCGGCTTGACGTGCTGATCCTCAGCCCAAAGCCGCCGTCAAGCCAAATGACGACAGATTGGGCCGCTGTCGAGGCGTGCCTCCAGGCGGCACAAGGCAAGCCCCAAGTCGTGCTCAAGCTCATTGTTTTCGACGAAAGGGACTACACCTACGCGAAAGACGCGGCTGCGCAATTTCCGCAACTTCCGATCTATCTGCAGCCCGGCAATCACACGCCGCCACACCCCACAAATGATGACGCGCCTGTCGACCTTGACGGAATATTGAAGCGCATGGAGTGGCTGGTTGACAGCGTGACCCGCGACAGATGGTTCGAGGCCCGCGTGCTACCGCAGCTGCACGTTGTGCTCTGGGGTAACAAGAGAGCCGTCTAAGCCAGGCCCTTTCCACTGGAACTGCGCCGGCAGAATTCGGGTGAACGGGTGGTTCAGGTCGAAGGGAGCTGTCGCCGACAACCATGATCTGACAGGCAGGGCTCGAGCGGACGATATCGTCGCTGCGCCAAGACGCGTCTGGTCCGCTCCGAATCTTGTCTCGATACGACGGTCGCCGATCAACAAACGTACCGCGGTCCATGATCGACTGAGAGGCATGACCGTTCCTCTGAGTGCTCAGACTGCCGCCGAGTGCCTGGCCGTTCCAGCTTCGAAATATTTGTCGAACCTGGCCGCGATGCTTCGGACGAAAGGGCGACTTTCAGCCGGCACAACGAATCTGTCGCCATCAAGTTCAAGCAATCGAACCGGATCGTGGAGGGCCATGGAACTTGACTGAAGGAGGAGCCTCTGGCCGGCCTCGCCGAAGCGTTCCACCAGATCGATGGCCGAGAAGGCGAAGTCGCACATCAAACGTTCGATGATCCAGCCGCGAACGCGGTCGTCGTTGGAAAGTGCGATACCCCGAACAGCGGCCAGCCCGCCGTCATCAACCGTGCATCGATATTCGCTGGTCGAAGGCATGTTCTGCGCATAGCCCTGCCGAAACTGGCTGATGGACGATGGGCCTAGCCCAATCAAGGTTTCGCAGCAATCGTCGGTGTAACCCTGAAAGTTCCGGTGCAGTGTTCCGGCGCGGGCTGCAAGGGCCAGGGCATCGCCGGGTTTGGCGAAATGGTCGAGGCCGATTGCTTCGTACCCCTGGTCCACGATCGCCCGCGCCGCCAGTTGCGATTGAGCAAATCTCTCCGCGGGACCGGGCAGCCATGCCTCGTCTATCATCGTCTGATGTTTCTTGAACCACGGTACATGGGCGTAGCCAAAAAGCGCTATCCTGTCCGGCTCCAGGGTCAGTGCCTGCGCGACCGTTGAGGAAACGCTCGCCTTGGTCTGGTGCGGCAGGCCGTAGAGCAGGTCTAGATTGACGGATTCGACGCCGCGCGAACGAACACCGTCGACTACCGCTTTGGTCTGCAAAAAGCTCTGCTCGCGGTTGATTGCCTTCTGAACCTTCGGATCGAAGTCCTGGACGCCGAGGCTCGCACGAGTCATGCCGATTTCGGCAAGCGCATCGAGGCGGGCTTCATCCATATCGTTGGGTTCGATTTCAACGCTGATCTTGGCGCCGGGAAGAAAGCCGAAGCTGTTGCGCAGGGCGGTTCCCAGCGCCACCATATCTTCGGGTTTGAGCATGGTCGGCGAACCGCCACCGAGATGGACGGCACGGACGCGACCCTTGCCTGCGACAAGACTGGCGACGGTGGCGATCTCGGCATGCAGTGAGCGCAGATATGTGGTCACCGGTTCGTAATGGCGTGTCTGCTTGGTATGGCAGGCACAGAACCAGCAAAGCTTGTCGCAGTAAGGGATGTGCAGATAGAGCGAGATCTCGTCACCACCGCCGAGCGCTTGCAGCCAGCCACGACAAACGGCAGCATCAACGCCTGGATGGAAATGCGGCGCGGTCGGGTAGCTCGTGTAGCGCGGGACGTTCTCGCCAAATCTGGCAACTAGCTTTTGTCGCATGTCGTGGTCCACCGTGTTTGCGTCGCCCGAACTGTGGATGTTTGGATGAGCCTAAGCCCTGATTTCAATCAACCTTCAGCACGGACAAACTGCCGCAAGGATTTTTCTACCGTGGATTGCTATCCTGCCAGCACTGGACCGGTAGAGCGATCGAATGACATTAAGGCAGGATATTCACAGTTCCGGCATTCCCGTTCTTTGCCTGCCTTGCGAGGCACGGCGCCGCGGTGTCTGTGGCGCGCTCGAGCCAGACGATTTGGCTCAGCTCGCCAAGACGTCGTCGCGGCACAATATCGAGCCGGGGGTCGAACTGATCGGCGACGCCGAGGCGGTCGACTGTTATTCAAACGTGCTTTCAGGCGTGGTGAAGCTCACGAAGAGCCTTTCGGACGGCCGCCAGCAGATCGTCGGTCTGCAGTTCGCGCCGGATTTTCTGGGACGGCCCTTCAAGATAAAAAGTGTGATCAATGCGGAAGCGGCAACAGCTGTCTCGCTATGCTCGTTTCCGAGAGCGGCCATTGAACGGATGATGAAGCAGTCACCGGAATTTGTGCATCGTCTGCTCAAGCAGGCGCTGAACGAACTCGACGAGGCACGCGAATGGATGGTGACTCTGGGGCGCAAGACCGCACCAGAGAAGGTGGCGAGCTTTCTCCTCATGATTGCCCGGAACATCGACTCCAATGTTGACCCGGCGGCTAGGTCGGCGTGCTTCGAGCTGCCGATGACGCGTGCCGACATTTCTGATTTCCTTGGAATCACAAACGAGACCGTGAGCCGTCAGCTGACCAGCCTGAGAATGGACGGCGTGATTCGGATCGAGAACAACCGCCGTGTCACCGTGGACAGCATGAGCCGGCTGGAACGGCGCTGCGGCGGCCGAGGCGCAACTGCCGTTGAATGACACGAAGCTGCATGGCCCCCGTCACTTACTTCGTTCCGGGCAGGGCATGCTCGCGTTGGGCTCAGAAGAAGTCGCGTAGCGACAGCCCGTTCTCCATCCGATCTATGCGCCAGTTGCGTTTTGGCTCGTCGGCGAAGCATCCACACTTGGCCGAAGTCAATACGCCTCATACGCAGGGGAAAATCGCCGTCTCCCCAAACCATGAATGTCACGAAGGCAGCGCAACTCTGGCGCTGGCTGTTCCAAGGCATTGAAACGATCGACGTTCGGTAAGGCATCGGCCTGCTTTCCAGCGTCGCAGAAGGTGCGCTCCCCCACACGCCCGCGATCGCCTCCGTACCCGGGGCCCGACCGGGGACGCCGGGCCTGTCCATAAACGGGCGGCCGGTGCTGCGCTGCCACATTCGATCGCCACAGTCTGATCGCACCGAACTCGATGCTGCTCGAGCAAAATGGTGCGGCTCTGACATGGATCAGGGCGAGCAGGCCACGGCTGCGCAATAAGGCACCGCAGTTTGGCGTCCGCCGGAATTGGAAATCGGGGCTTGCGATGAAATTCGGCAAAGAAATTGTGCTTCTAAGCCTGTTCGCATTCGCGGCTTTGGTGGCGGCTGGCGCTGGGGTGGATGAACCCTTTCGCCAGCACATGTGGGTCTTGTTCCTCGCCTTGGCTGGCTTCACTGCGATCCTACTGCGCAGCACTGAGTTCAAGCCTGCCGCGCCGATCGACCCGTCCGCTTACATGGACGGGCCAATCCGCTATGGCGCCATCGCCACCATGTTCTGGGGTGTCATCGGCATGCTTGTCGGCGTGGTCATCGCGCTGCAGCTTGCCTATCCCGACCTCAACATCCAGCCCTGGTTCAACTTTGGCCGTTTGCGGCCTCTGCACACCTCGGGCGTCGTCTTCGCCTTCGGCGGCAACGCATTGCTTTGCACGTCTCTCTATGTCGTCCAACGCACCTGCCGCGCTCGGCTGTTCGGTGGCGACCTCGCTTGGTTCGTATTCTGGGGCTACCAGCTCTTCATCGTCATGGCCGCGACCGGTTACCTGCTCGGCATCACCGAGAGCCGCGAATACGCGGAACCCGAATGGTATGTGGACATCTGGCTGACCATCGTCTGGGTCGCCTATCTCATCCTGTTCCTCGGCACCATCCTGAAGCGCAAGGAACCCCACATCTACGTCGCCAACTGGTTCTACCTGTCCTTCATCGTCACCATCGCGATGCTGCATGTGATCAACAACCTGTCGATGCCGGCTTCATTTCGGGGTTCCAAGAGTTACTCCGCGTTTTCCGGGGTCCAGGATGCCCTGACGCAATGGTGGTATGGCCACAACGCCGTGGGCTTCTTCCTCACAGCCGGCTTTCTCGGCATGATGTATTATTTCGTGCCCAAGCAGGCCAACCGGCCCGTCTATTCCTACCGCCTGTCGATCGTCCATTTCTGGGCAATCATCTTTCTCTACATCTGGGCTGGACCCCATCATTTGCACTACACCGCCTTGCCCGATTGGGCGCAGACGCTCGGCATGGTGTTCTCGATCATGCTGTGGATGCCGTCATGGGGCGGCATGATCAACGGCCTGATGACGCTGTCGGGCGCCTGGGACAAGCTGCGCACCGATCCCGTCATCCGCATGATGGTGATGGCCATCGCCTTCTACGGCATGTCGACCTTCGAAGGCCCGATGATGTCGATCAAGACGGTCAACTCGTTGTCGCACTACACCGACTGGACCATCGGACACGTCCATTCGGGCGCACTCGGCTGGGTCGGCATGATCTCGTTTGGCGCAATCTACTTCATGGTGCCGAGACTCTGGAACCGTGAACGCCTCTATTCGCTCAGGCTCGTCACCTGGCACTTCTGGCTGGCGACGCTCGGCATCGTCGTCTACGCCGCGGTGATGTGGGTGTCCGGCATCATGCAGGGCCTGATGTGGCGCGAATACGACGAACAGGGCTTCCTGGTCTACTCCTTCGCCGAAACCGTGGCAGCCATGCACCCCTACTATGTCATGCGTGCCATCGGCGGAGCCATGTACCTCTCCGGCGCCCTCATCATGGCCTGGAACATCACAATGACCATCCTCGGCTACCGGCGCGAGGAGGATCCGATGCCGCGCTCCACTCCCGCCCTCCAGCTTGCGCGATGATGAGACAGAAAATGAGGTTGATGAACAGACACGCACTGATCGAGAAGAACGCTACACTTCTTCTCCTCGGGTCGCTGCTGGTCGTGACAATCGGCGGCATCGTCGAGATCGCGCCGCTCTTCTATCTCGATAACACGATCGAGAAGGTCGAAGGCATGCGACCTTACTCACCGCTCGAACTTGCCGGGCGCAACATCTATGTCCGCGAGGGTTGCTACCTCTGCCACAGCCAGATGATCAGGCCGTTCCGTGACGAGGTTGAGCGCTACGGCCACTACAGCCTGGCGGCCGAGTCGATGTACGATCATCCCTTCCAGTGGGGATCGAAGCGTACCGGACCGGACCTCGCTCGTGTGGGCGACCGCTATTCCAACCTGTGGCACGTGGATCACCTGACAGATCCACGGTCCGTGGTGCCGGAATCGATCATGCCGAGCTATGCCTTCCTGAAGGACAAGCCGATCGCGGTGAAGGACTTCTCGACGCATCTGGTCGCAAACAGGCGTGTCGGTGCCCCTTACACCGATGACATGATCGCGCATGCTAACGCCGATCTGATGACGCAGGCTGATCCCAACGCTGACACGTCCGGCCTCGAGGCGCGCTATCGCAAGGCCAAGATCGGGGATTTCGACGGCAATCCGCAGCAGGTGACGGAGATGGACGCGCTGGTAGCGTATCTCCAGATGCTGGGCACGCTCGTCGATTTCAAGAACTACGATGAGACCGCCGGTTACCGCTGAGGACAATGGCGATGACGTACAATTTCATGCGGGAGTTTGCCGACAGCTGGGGCCTACTTGCCATGGCTCTTTTCTTCATCGGATCCGTTGCCTTTGCACTTCGTCCCGGCAGCCGCAGGCAAGCCGGCGAAGCAGCTCAAATTCCTCTGAAGGAGGACTGATCATGAGCAGCGATCACATTGACGAGGTTTCCGGCATCTCGACGACCGGTCATGAGTGGGACGGCATTCGCGAGCTCAACAACCCGCTTCCGCGCTGGTGGGTCTGGACGTTCTACATCACCATAGTCTGGGCGATCGGCTACACCATCGCCTATCCGGCATGGCCTCTGCTGCACACGGCAACCAAGGGTGTGCTCGGCTATTCCAGCCGCAACGATGTCGGGAACGAGTTGTCCAAGGCTGAAGCCGCCAAGGGCAAATATGTCGCCGCGATAGAAGCGAAAAGTGTTTCGGAGATCGCGGCGGACGACACGCTGCGCGAATTTGCCGTCGCCGCCGGCGGTGCCGCGTTCAAGCTCAATTGCGTGCAGTGCCATGGTTCCGGCGCCCAAGGCTCAAAGGGCTTCCCCAACCTCAATGACGACGACTGGCTGTGGGGCGGCAAGGCGGAGCAGATTCAGCAGACGATCACGCATGGCATCCGCTTCGCCTCCGATCCGGATACGCGCCTGTCGGAAATGCCGGCCTTTGCCGACATCATCACCGCCGACCAGATCCAACAGGTCAGCGCCTACGCCGCCAGTCTGTCGGGGGCCGTCAGCGATCAGGCATTGGTCGCGTCGGGCGCAAGGGTCTTTGCCGAAAATTGCGTCGCCTGTCATGGCGACAATGCAAAAGGCAACAAGGAACTCGGCGCTCCAGATCTGACCGACGCCATCTGGCTCTACGGGTCAGGCGAAGCGGCCATCGCCGCCCAGGTAACCGCACCGAAACACGGCGTGATGCCGGCTTGGGGCGCGCGCCTCGGCGAGATCAAGGTCAAGGAACTGGCGGTCTACATCCATTCGCTTGGCGGCGGAGAATAGGAAAGAAGCCTATTCTCGTCCTCCCCCTCCCGCCAAGCGACGAGGCCCGGCGCAAGCCGGGCCTCGGCATCATCCAGAACCGATGAGTCGGCTTCCGGCGAAATCGTCGCTGGTGACTGGAGCTTCTCGTGCTTGATAACACGCAAATAGAACGGATCGAACCTACGCCGGTCAACTCCGCCAAGGTGCGCCAGCCAATGTATGCCGCGCGCAAGAAGATCTTCCCAAAGCGGGCTTCGGGCAGCTTTCGCCAGTTCAAATGGCTGGTGATGGCGGTCACGCTTGGCATCTACTATCTGACGCCGTGGCTGCGCTGGGACCGTGGCCCTTTTGCTCCGGATCAGGCGGTGCTGCTGGATGTCGCCAACCGGCGCTTCTATTTCTTCTTCATCGAGATATGGCCGCAGGAATTTTACTATGTGGCAGGCCTTCTGGTCATGGCCGGCGTTGGACTCTTCCTGATCACATCGACTGTCGGCCGTGCCTGGTGCGGCTACACATGCCCACAGACCGTATGGGTCGATCTGTTCCTGGTGTTGGAGCGGGCCATCGAAGGCGATCGTAATGCTCGTATCAAGCTCGATGCCAGTCCCTGGACCGCCCGCAAGCTGGCGCTACGGGTGTCGAAACACGCCATCTGGCTGGTCATAGGCGCGCTGACCGGTGGCGCCTGGATCTTTTATTTCGCCGATGCGCCAACGCTGCTCGGCCAACTCTTCACGGGCACGGCAGCGCCTGTCGCCTACATCACCGTCGCCGTGCTGACGGCGACGACCTACACGTTCGGCGGACTGATGCGCGAGCAGGTCTGCACCTATATGTGCCCCTGGCCGCGCATCCAGGCAGCCATGCTCGACGAGAATTCCCTGACAGTCACCTACAATGACTGGCGCGGCGAACCGCGCACGCGTCATGCCAAGAAGGTCCAGGCCGCAGGGCAGCCAGTTGGCGATTGCGTCGACTGCAATGCCTGCGTCGCTGTCTGTCCGATGGGGATCGACATTCGCGATGGCCAGCAGCTCGAATGCATCACCTGCGCGCTCTGCATCGACGCTTGCGACTGCGTCATGGACAAGCTCGGCAAGGAGCGCGGGCTGATCTCCTATGCGACGCTCTCCGACTATAACGCCAACATGATGCTGGCGACCGCGGGCGGCGCCAGTCCGGTCAATCCGTCGCTGGTCAGAACGGACGACGGCCTGTTTTCCGAAAAGGTGGCGCATTTCCATATCCGCAAGATCTTTCGGCCGCGCACCTACGTGTACATGGCTATGTGGTCGCTGATCGGCCTGGGCCTGCTCTATTCGCTGCTGACGCGCGATCGGCTCGAGATCAATGTCTTGCACGACCGCAACCCGCAATTCGTGAAGCTGTCCGACGGCTCCATCCGCAATGGCTACACCGTCAAGCTGCTGAACATGATCCCCGAACCAAGAACGATCATCGTCACTATAGGGGGCTTGCCAGGCGCAGAGATGAGCATCGTTGGTGTCGACCTCCCCGCCGATCGCTCTTTTGCGATCCAGGTCGAACCCGACCGGCTGAAGATGTTGAAGGTTTTCGTGCGCCTGCCTGCCGATCAGATTCATGGCCAGGCGCAGACCTTCACACTCCGTGTCGAGGACAAAGCGAGTTTCGAATCGAACGAATACACCGCCACATTCAACGCGCCGGAGATCGCCAGATGAACGCCACCACGCGAAAATCCCGGGAATTCACCGGCAGGCACATGTTGGCCATCATCCTTGCCTTCTTCGGCGTGGTCATCGCGGTCAATCTGACGATGGCGACGCTCGCCAACACAAGCTGGACCGGCCTCGTTGTCGAAAACACCTATGTGGCGAGCCAGCAATTCAACAGGAAGGCCGAGGAAGGGCGCGCGCAGGCAGCCCTCGGCTGGACCGGCAAGCTGACCATCGCAGGGGGCGAAGTCCGCTACAGCCTCACCGACGCCGCCGGCAAGCCGGTTTCTTTGCATGGCGTGAAGGTGCTGTTTCGCCATCCCGCTTACGAGAAAGAGGATGAGTCCATCAAGCTCGCCCTCGCCTCGGGCCAGGAGTTTGCAGCCCAACACATGCCAAGGGATGGAGTGTGGATCGTTGAAATCGACGCCGATGCCGGCCTGGCAAGATCTTATCGCGATGTGCGCAGGATCATGATCTCCCATGGAGCGCTCAAATGAGTTGTTGTGCACCTGGTGCTGAAATGGCGTTGGATCTGGACACGGGCACATCCGTCCTGCCTTCCAGCCAGGAAGTCAGGCTTGCAAGCCGATCGCTTGGCGATGGTCTCCATCAAACTGATCTTTCGGTCCCGACGGTTCATTGCGGCGCCTGCATCCAGACGATTGAGACGGCGTTGGGAAAACTTGATCATGTCGAGGCCGCACGCGTCAACCTGTCAACGAAGCGGGTCTCGGTCCGATGGCGCGGGGGCGAGGTTCCGCCATTGGTCGCCGTGCTGGGGCGGCTCGGCTACCAGGCGCATTTGTTCGAAGCCGACACCGATACAAAGGACAAGACGCTGTCGGAGCTCATCCGCGCCGTCGCTGTTGCCGGCTTTGCGGCAGGCAACATCATGCTGCTCTCGGTATCGGTCTGGTCCGGCGCCGAAGGTGCGACCCGCGACCTGTTCCACTGGGTCTCGGCGCTGATCGCCATACCCGCACTCGCCTTCGCCGGCGGCATCTTCTTCAAGTCGGCCTGGAATGCACTGCGCCACGGCCGCATGAACATGGACGTGCCGATCGCGGTCGGCGTGTCGCTGGCCTACGCCATGAGCCTATATGAGACGATCACCCATGGCGACCACGCCTATTTCGACGCATCGGTGTCGCTGCTGTTCTTCCTTCTGATCGGCCGCACGCTGGATCACGTGATGCGCGAACGCGCCCGCACCGCCGTCAAGGGCCTCTCACAGCTCGCCGCGCGTGGCGCCATGGTGCTGCGCGGCGATGGCGCACGCGACTATCTGCCGGTGGGCGAGATCGAACAGGGCATGCTGCTGCTGATTGCGGCCGGCGAAAGGATCCCCGTCGATGGCAAGATCGCGCGCGGGACATCGGACGTGGACTGCTCTCTGGTCTCGGGCGAGAGCAAGCCCAGAAGCGTGGCGCCAGATGATACCGTGCAGGCCGGCGTACTCAACCTCACCGGCCCGCTGACGATCAAAGCCACAGCTGCCGCAAAGGATTCGTTCCTGGCGGAAATGGTTCGGCTGATGGAAGCCGCGGAGGGCGGCCGCGCGCATTACCGCCGGATCGCCGATCGCGTGTCGGCACTCTACGCGCCCGTGGTTCATCTCACCGCCTTCGTGACGTTCCTGGGCTGGATGGCGGTGACTGGCGACTGGCACCGGGCGATGACGATCGCCATCGCTGTTCTCATCATCACGTGCCCCTGCGCGCTTGGCCTCGCCGTTCCAATCGTTCAGGTGGTGGCCGCACGGCGCCTGTTTGAAAGCGGCATCATGGTCAAGGACGGCTCGGCCATGGAGCGCCTGGCAACGATCGATACAGCCGTGTTCGACAAGACCGGAACGCTCACGCTTGGCCAGCCCAGGCTCGTCAACACGTCGTCGATCAATCCCGCCATGCTGGCAATCGCTGCCGACTTGGCCGCGCATTCGCGTCATCCATATTCAAAGGCCATTGCCAGCTTTGCCGTCAGCAGCAGCCAGCACAAATTCGACGCGGTGACCGAGCACCCGGGTTTCGGGATCGAAGCCACAGCCGCCGGTAGCACCTGGCGGCTGGGTAGACGCGGATGGGCTGGCTGGAAGGCACGAACCGGCGGCGAAGGCAAACATGGCTACGGCGGGACGGTTCTGACGAAAGACGGGATCATCGTCGCGACCTTCCATTTCGAGGATGCGCTGCGCGTCGATACCAGGGCAGCCATCGATCAATTGCACAACGCTGGTATGAGCGTGGAGATGCTGTCGGGCGACACCGCGAAAGCCTGCGCAGAGGTTGCGGACGCGCTTGGTGTCGATCACTTCGTTCCCTGCCTGCTGCCGTCCGGCAAGGTTGAACGCATCGAGAGCCTGGCGAGAGACGGGCACAAGGTTGTGATGGTTGGCGATGGGCTCAACGACACACCAGCGCTGAGCGCCGCGCATGTCTCGATCGCACCCGCCACGGCCGCCGACATTGGCCGCAATAGAGCCGACTTCGTTTTTCTGCGCGAAAGCCTCTTGGCGATCCCGCTGGCGCTGGACGTGTCGCGCAAGGCGGCAAGCCTGATCCGACAGAACATAACAATTGCGACCGTTTACAATGCTGTGGCCGTGCCGATCGCCATTCTGGGTCATGTTACGCCTCTGATCGCGGCGGTCGCGATGTCTGCCTCGTCATTGCTTGTGATTGGAAATGCGATGCGTCTGCAAGGCATCGCAACGGGTGCGTCGTCCGAAACTGCGCGGCAGGACAGGCCCGCGCGGGCCGGCGCCTTGGCCCGATCCTCATGACGACGCTCGCCTATCTCATTCCGGTGGCGCTGTTCCTTGGCGCACTCGGCCTGTCCGGCTTCGTGTGGGCGTTGAGAAGCGGCCAGTACGAGGATCTCGATGGCGCGGCGGAGCGCATTCTCACCGACAGCGACGACGGCGCGGAGAATGCCACTCGTTCCAAGTGACTCAGATCAACGCGCCGCGGGTCGGGATGTCCTATCGTCGTCCGACGAAAGATCAGGAGGGTGAGGATGCAAGCCGAAGCCATCATGACGAAGTCAGTCATCACGACGGATACGAACGCGACGATCGCCGAAGCGGCCGAGCTCATGATTTCAAACGAAGTCAGCTGCCTCCCGGTAACGGACAGCGACGGTGCCCTGGTTGGCATTGTAAGCAAAAGCGACTTCTTGCGCCGAGAGGAACTTGGCACCCAGCGTGTGCGTCCGCGCTGGCTGGAGTTTGATCTTGGCCCGGGCACAGTCGCCGAAGACTATGCGCGCTCGAACGGACGGATCATCCATCAGGTGATGACCACACCCGTCATCTCGGCGCCTCCTGGCGCCTCGATTGCAGATATTGTCGACCTGATGATGCAACATCGCATCAACAATGTGCCGATTGTCGATCGGGACAGGGTCGTCGGCATCATCACGCGAACTGATTTGCTGCTTGTCCTGATCCGCGCCATGCCGAAACAGGGCACCACTCCACCCGATGACGACCGTATCCGCAAGGCTATCCTTGCCGAACTGCAGTCACAAACCTGGAGCGGTGGTGACTTGATCGATGTGAGGGTCAGCGACGGCGTCGTCGAACTGAAGGGGACGATTGTCGACGAGCGTCAACGGAAGGCAGCGATCGTTGCGGCTGAGAAGGTTGCCGGCGTCGGGCAAGTCAAGGACGGCCTCCTCCTCAGTACGGATCCGTTCTCGGTGAGCGTTTCGTAGCTGCGAAAAAAGCGGGCACGCGGAGCAGAGTCCCTTTGGTTCTGCTCCCTTCCACATCACTTTACATGAGGCCTTCGGCGAGTTCCTCCGGCGTATAGCGCCGTCATGGTTGGCGAGCACGCTGTCGGCAGCAAGACGCCCGTCCTGACGGAAATGCGATGGCCGCTGCCTGTTTTGGTGGGGCTTGGACCGGGGCTTCCTGTGGACCTTGAAGAGCGGCCAATACGAAGATCTTGACGGCTCCGCCGAGCGGGTCCTTACCGATCGGGAAGATCCGCGAGGCTGAACCGGCTGGCGACGCCAACGACTGTGCGGATGCTGGTCGTCAGTCGACCTAGTCTTCGCTGGCGATTGCCCGCGTCATGACGATACGGCGCGCGTGCGAAGAACGGATCAGCCAATATACGTTGCCGAACCTTTGGCCAGGAGGGGCACGCCGGTTCGGAAGCCGACCATTCAGAATGCCCAGACATGCAGACCTTTTCACGGCAATCGACCACTCGACCGTGAACCTCGAGCCTGGTTGATCCAGATCAGCGTTATCTCTTCAACGGCGTGGTTTCATTGACCCGTCTCTGAACGGAGAACGCATGTCTATCGACGCTGGGGAGATGAGCGGCAAACCGTGGGTGATTGCGATGCTTCAAGAGCGCTTCGTATCGCAGATAGCCGCTATGGCGGCACGCTGATGGCCGGCTCTGTGGAAACATTCGACATCATTGTCGTCGGAGCTGGGCCGGTCGGGCTTGCCTTCGCAGCATCGCTCGCCCGGAGCCAACTCAAGGTGGCAGTGGTTGAACGGCAGTCGCTCGACAGCCTGGCGAATCCGGCTTTCGACGGTCGCGAGATCGCGCTGACCCACGCATCAGTGAGAATCCTGCGCGAGCTCGGCGCCTGGGACGCCATCCCCGCATCGGACAAATCACCGCTTCATGGCGCGCGCGTGCTCAACGGATCGAGCCCTTTCGCCCTGTGCTTCGATGCTCTCAGCCGATCTGGGGAACCACTCGGATTTCTGGTCCCAAATTGTCAGATCCGCGATGCCCTGTTCAAAATTGTCTACTTCCAGGACCATGCCCGGCTGCTGTGCGGCAACTCGGTCGTCAATGCAACAAATAGCGAAGACGAGGCGGTCATAACGCTTTCTGATGGCAGGCAATTGGCCGCTCGGCTGCTCGTCGCAGCGGATTCGCGTTTGTCCGCGATGCGCGACCTGCTCGGCATTGGCGCAAACATCCATCCGCTTGGCCACTCCATGCTGATTTGCCGAGTGAGGCACGAGCGCTTCCATCACCAGATCGCGGTCGAATGGTTCGACCACCATCAGACCATCGCGATGTTGCCGCTCATGGGAGGCGTGTCGTCGCTGCTTCTGACTTTGCGCTCAAGTGAGGCCGACAGACTGTTTGCTCTCGATGACGAATTGTTCCTCATGGAATTGATGAACCGGTGTCGAGGACGTCTCGGAGAGATGACCCTGGCAAGCACCCGCCATGCCTATCCGCTGGTCACGACCTGGGCGCACAAGTTCTCGGCTCCGAGTGCGGCACTGATCGGAGACGCTGCCATCGGCATGCACCCGGTGACCGCGCATGGCTTCAACATCGGCCTCAGCGGCCAGAAGCAACTCGCTCATAAAATACTGACAGCATGTCGCACCCGCCGCGACATTGCCGATCCCGACATGCTCGGCAGATACGAAAGCCGGCTGCGGCTGTCGGCGGCGCCGCTCTATCATGCCACCAACATGCTTGTCGGTCTTTACTCAAGCGAGCACCCGGCGGCACGGCTTGCAAGACATGCTGGGCTCCGCTTTGCCCAACATCTTCCCTTTGTCCGCCATGGCATTTCGGCCATGCTCAG
Source organism: Mesorhizobium sp. M0047 (assembly GCF_040323315.1). Taxonomy (NCBI): domain Bacteria; kingdom Pseudomonadati; phylum Pseudomonadota; class Alphaproteobacteria; order Hyphomicrobiales; family Phyllobacteriaceae; genus Mesorhizobium; species Mesorhizobium sp. M0047. Next base: position 44,792 of record NZ_JAMYUW010000009.1, read on the forward strand.
GCGGTGAATCGCACAGAGCGCTGCCGCTCTGGAACGCTGTCTCGGCGAGGCTTCATTGTCTTGCTGGCGCGCGTCGTCGCGGGGCAAGGCTGTCTCCTGGTGACGTTGCCGATCATGGCATGATTCGGATCAAGGCACGCGCGCGGGCGAAGCCTTGATGGTTCGGCAATGCTAAGCCAAAGGTGTGACCCGAAGCATGGTGAGCGCACTGGTTACCCTCGCTGGGTAGTTAACCCGTCCTTCAGTGGGCTTGCATAGGTTTGGTCCTCGCGAACAACGACGCAAGCAAGCTGGTCCATTCATGGCACCCCTAAAGGAAGAAGAATCGCTGGAGGCCAAAATCCGTCAGGATCAGCTTGCTGACCTGAGGGCCGGGCTCTTCGTGTCGATGCCGATAAGCGCGATCCTGTCAGGCCTGATTTGCGCGGTGCAGGTCCTTTCTGGCGGCGGCTTTGCCGCTGCAAGCTGGTTCCTGGTCGTCAATGCGCTAAATGCCGCCCGGCTTGCACTCGCCCGTTTTCAGCTAAAGGAAACGGGGCGCCATCAGGATTTGCTTGGCGTTTTGCCGCGCCTTCGCATGTTTGGCGTCCTTGCCCTTCTGGCAGGGTTTGCCTGGTCCTTCCCGGCCGTCCTGACTGTTGGATACACAACACCACAAGCACCGATGCATCTGGTCATACTGGCGGGCATTTCAGCTGGTGCGGTTACATATGGCAGTTCGTATGCCGCGGCGGCGACCAGCTTCATCACACCTCCACTCCTCATCACGGTCGCGTGCCTTTTGGCGAAAGGCAATTTTGAACGCTACATTCTGGCTTCCACCGTTCTGCTCTTCATGGGCGGCTTGGTCCGAGCTTCGTTTGTTGGGCAGGCGCGCTTCCGCGAAGCAAGCCGCCTGAGACATGAGGCAGAGCGATTTGCGTCGGAAATGGAGCGCAACTCCAAGGAGGACCATCTGACCGCCCTTCTCAACAGGCGGGGCCTCGAACACGCCATCGGTCGGTTCAAGACCGCGGATGGCCCCTTCGTGGCAATGCTGATTGATCTGGACGGCTTTAAATCTGTCAACGACACCTACGGTCACAGGACCGGTGATGAACTGCTTGTCATGATCGCCCGCCGCATAGAGCAGGAAGCACCCGAAGGCTCAACGCTCGCTCGTATCGGCGGCGATGAATTCGTGCTGGTTTTTCCCTCAACGAGAGCTTCGCTTTCTGCCAGTGATCTCGCCTCCAATATCATAGCCAAAATTGCTCGCCCCTATATCGAGGTCGCGTCCGTGCGGGTCGGGGCATCGATAGGGATATACTTGGCGCAGACGCCGAGCCTGACTGAAATGTTGTTGCGGGCGGATATCGCCCTGTATACGGCCAAGCGCCATGGCAGGAACGAATTTTGCCTGTTCGATGCCGAACTCGACAGGGAACTGCAACGTCGCCAGTCCATCGAACGGGATCTTCATTCGGCGATAAAGACGGGACAATTGCAACCTTGGTTCCAGCCGATCGTGAAACTCGAAACCGAGACCGTGGTCGGTTTTGAAGCCTTGCTGAGATGGTGCCATCCGACGCATGGTGCCATCTCTCCACCCGAAATAATCACAGCCGCACGCGAAACCGGAATGCTTCAGCTGCTGACGCAAACCGTATTCGCCGACTGTTGTGCTTTTATCGACGGCTTGGTGAAGGCTGACTGTCGTAACATTCGTGTGGCGATGAATGTTTCCCCTCGCGAACTGGAAGCCGGCGATATCGACGACATGGTTCTGCATGGTCTGGCGGCAAGAGGCCTGCCTGCGACGATGTTCGAAATCGAGATTACCGAAGAATCGCCGGTGGACCCGGACAGAGTGGATGAAAAGCTCGGACGGCTTTCACATGCCGGTATTTCCATCGCGCTCGATGACTTCGGCACCGGCTTTTCTACCTTGGCATCTCTCAAGGACCGTCGGATACGCAAGGTGAAAATAGACCAGGGCTTCATTCGCGGCTTGGCCAAGTCCCGAGAGGACCGACTGCTTGTCAAATCGGTCATCGAACTCGGTGAGATGCTCGGGATCGAGGTCATGGCCGAGGGCGTCGAAACAGAGGCGGATCGGCAAACCCTGCACAAGCTTGGCTGCCGAACCGCTCAAGGCTTCCTCTTCTCCAAGGCTGTGCCTTTGATGCAAGCACTGGAAATGGCAGTCAAACAGCACGCGAACCAGTTGTGACCGCTCCCGCCGCGCCGGCTGTCGCGGCCGTGCGCTGCCGAATTTGGCTACAGAGACTTGCCTGCTCGAAACACGTGGCAGTGGGCGTTGTGCATCAGCCGGCGAACAGTTCCTTGTAGCCGGTCGTCACCATCCAGTTCGCACGGTCGATATGGCTGCGAAGAGCTTTGCGGGCGCGGACCGGGTCAATGGACGGGTCGATGCCGAGAATGCGCTCGGCCATCTCCTTTTCGCTGGCATTGTCGGCGCAGGCATCCAGGATCCGCAGGTAGATTGTGAAATGCTCCCTGTCGTAGCTCGTGAGGTTCTCCGACCAGGGGACTTCATCGCTCAAAGTTGAGCTTCGAGTCTCATCTGTTCCCATTGGTCCATTCATGCCTGCGAACCTCGCCTGTGAGCGCACGCAGTATATCCCAAAATGGGATAATCCGAAACCGGGATTAGTCGCTGATCCGGTCTTTACCCGACCGGTTCGCCTCCATGCCCAAATCCCTTCGATCGCCCCGCCACCAGCGGTTTCTGGCCCAGCTGGTTTCGCTGCGCAAGGCCAAAGGCCTGACCCAGGAGCAGCTGGCTGACAAGCTTGGTCGTCCCCAATCCTTCGTGGCCAAGTACGAGGGCGCAGAGCGGCGTCTGGACGTCATCGAGTTTCTCGACATAACTGCGGCCATTGACGCTGATCCGTGCGAGATTCTGTCCAGCCTCCGGTCCTAGCGGGCGCGCCGCATCTATCATGATCCGGACAGGAATATTGTCTAGGACAATGCCAAGCGCTGGTTTTCGGAGGAAGCCGCGCGCACGGCGGCGGTGCCTGTGGGTTCTCGACGTAACTGCGCCGCCTGACCATGTGCGAAAAAACTTGGCTGCGCCCGCGCGCCTGACGACGCGCACCAGGTGCTCGTGAACCGAGCCCGCTTTTCTTCGGCAAGCTCAGGCGGTCTCGGCCATTCGGCTTCGCCCCTTGGCGTGGGCAGCCCTTCGGGCTGTGACGGCCGCCGCCCTTGCGGGCGGCGCGGTTTGTCTGTTGGCCTTTCCCGGCGGCGCGGGGTGGGCGGCACTCCCTTCTAGGCCCGCCGCGGCAGCCCGCAACCCTTCGCGTGCCGGTCAGGGTCCTCCTCTTCGTTCCGGTCCTTCGGATGCGATCCGCCTACCACGGCGGGCCTTTCCGGTCGCGACTCGCCGCCCACCCCGCTTCCGGGGAAAGGCGCGGCGATTGGTGAGCGGAGGATGAAACGATGCATGCAAACAGCAAGCGTACCACCAGCGGAGAGGCTGGCGCAGGCAAGGGCAGGCGCCCGGGCGCCAGCCTCTATCAGGAGATCACAGACGGCATCATTGCCGAGCTGGAGCGCGGTACCGTGCCATGGGTCAAGCCATGGGGCAGCGCAAAAGCAGGCCTTGGCCTGCCGAGGAATGCGTCCACGGGGCGCAGCTATTCCGGCATCAATATCCTCATCCTGTGGGGCGCCGTCATCGAGCGCAGCTATCCCAGCCAGAATTGGCTGACCTTCCGGCAGGCGCTTGCCCTGGGCGGCAATGTCAGGAAAGGCGAGCGCGGCACGACCATCGTGCATGCCGACCGCTTTGTCCCCAAGGACGAGAAGGAGCGCGCACGCCACGAGGGCGATGCACCACAGGCCGTGCCTTTTCTGAAGCGCTTCACCGTCTTCAATGTCGCGCAGTGCGACAGTCTTCCGGAACCCCTCCATGCCCCCGCCGAGCCGCTGCCTCAGTGCGAGATCGTGCCGCAGGCCGAAACCCTGATTCGCGCCAGCGGTGCGGATTTCAGGGTCGGCGGCGATCGCGCTTTCTACATGCCGGGCAGCGACCACATTCAGGTGCCGCCGCAGCCAGCGTTCCATCAGCAGATCGACTATTACCGGACCTGCTTTCACGAGCTTGGCCACTGGACCGGCCACCCGACGCGGCTTGCTCGCGACCTCTCCGGCTCGTTCGGCTCCAAGGCCTACGCGCGTGAAGAATTGGTCGCCGAAATCACTGCCGCCTTCGTCTGCAGCAATCTCGGCATCGAGCCGACCGTGCGTCACGCCGATTACATCGGCTCATGGCTGAAGGTGCTGCGCGAGGACAACCGCGCTATATTCCGTGCCGCCAGCCTCGCTTCGAAGGCCGCCGATTTCCTGCTTGGCCTTCAGGCCGATGCCGAAGGCGAGGCGCAAGAAGGGATTGCGGCATGACGATGCACCATGCTCAACTGGCCGACGCCGCAAAGCGAGCAGATGCCCATTTCTGACGGCGCCGGAACTCACCGGCCCGATGCTGAACTATGCCGATCTGCATCGCCAAGGTGCGCCCCGAGCCGCAGCGCGCAGCCAACGAGACAGTGACTGCCAGCCTTGCCGGCTGCAAGGCTGACGCCGCATTCGGCAATATGCGGCACAAGCTGTTGGCCTGCCCGGTGGTGGCCAGCGGCAATCGCGACCCCTTGCTGCCGCCGGCATGTTCGCGCGCAAGGTGGGCGCTTGGCGACGACAATATCGTGCGCGTCGTCGGCATATGGCGGCAACCGGACAATGGCGTTTCGATCGCTTGCGCGACAAGGAAATCGCCGATTCGATGCTCGCCGAAATCGGCGGCAAGCATGGCGCGGACAGCAGTTTCGCCTGGAAGGTCCGCGGCTTCCTGGTGGCGAGAATGGCCGCCGCCTCAAGTTGAGGCCTGGCTGCCGCGCTGGATCAAATTCCCGGCCGAAAGCTGCCCAGCCGCGTGGCCTTCCTATTCGCCGATCTGTGCGCAAGGAAGCAGTCGCTGTTCGTGGCGAATAGTCGATCAGGGCCCGAGCGGCGTTTTCTCGAGTACTGCCGCTAAGGACGCGCGCGCCGCTCCGGGCCGCGCCGGCTCCGATTGATCGTCTTGCCGAGCTAGTGCCGCGTGCGATAAATTCCAACGCCAATTCGCCCCCATTTCGGCAGCCCGCACCGGCCCGAATTGCTTGCTGAGGCGCCAGGCGCGTGGGTCAATTGCCAATCCGATTGCCGAGAGAGCCCGCGCCGCCGGCCCCCCGCATATTGCCGCCTGCTCGTTGTGCCCCCGATCGCGCAACCTGTCTCCATTGTGTCTCAGGGACCATTCCCCTGCGCCTGGCTTGACGACCTATGGGCGGATCCGGCCCGCCCGAAACCCTCGCCGGCAGCTTTTTTCCCCGCCGCCTGCGGCGGCTTCCTCGCGCCGCTTCGCTTCAAAAAAACTCCCCGCTCGGGTCCTCCGCTATCGCTGCGGCCGTGCCGGTTCCGGCGGTCCGGACGCGCCCATCACGGTCCGCCATCGCAGGGGAATGGTCCCCTGCGAGCACCAAGAGGAGACTGAAAATGACCGCAATCGGATACGTCACCAAACAGGAAAACGGCGGCTACAAGGGCCAGCTCAAGACGCTCAGCGTCCGCGCCGACATCGACATCGTGCCCAATCAGGCAAAGAGCGCCGACACCCATCCCGACTTCCGGGTGCTGACGCAAGGGGTCGAAGTGGGTGCGGCCTGGATCCGCACCGGCGAGACCTCCGGCAAGGACTATGTGAGCCTGTCGATTGCGGCCCCCGAGTTTGGCCCGCGAAAGCTCTACGCCAATCTGGGCCGCGCCGCCGGCCAGGATGACGACGACACTTACGCCATCATCTGGAACCCGGTCGACTGACCGGCCGACCCGCAAAGCCCTGCGCCGCCAACCGGCGGCAGGGCCTCTCTCAGGACCCGTGAGGCCGCCGAAGGGGCGGCGAAAACTCGCCCCCCACTCTTCGCCCGTCCCCAAAACGATCTCGCTCGCCGATCCTCGCCTCGCTTGCCCGTAACGAACCGAGGATCATCATGGACGACGAAAACGAACGCGCAGCCCGCGCCAAGAAGGGCAGTCCGTTTCTCAACACCGCGCAGGCGGCCTTCTATATCGGGCTGTCCCAGCGCACGCTGGAGAAGATGCGCCTCAAAGGCGGTGGCCCACAATTCCGCAAGCACGGCCGCTATGTCCGCTATCACATCGACGAACTCGACGACTGGTCGAAGGGGCACGCGCAGGAGACCGCGCCCGAGGATGGCGCGCACGAATCCGGCTCGTCCGGTGAGGGAGGCCGCTCATGAGCCGGCGTCCCACCATCCGTCTGATCGGCAGCCATCTGCGGCGCATTCGAGCCCGCAAGACGATCGTAGTTGCCACAATCGGCCTTGGCCTGATCGGCTTCGCCGCCTTCGGCAAACCATCGCCCTGGCTGGTCTGGAACGCCTCGGCGAGTGCGCCGGTGGGCCTCTATCGCGCAGCATCCGGATCGCCCGCTCTTGGTGATCTCGTACTCGTCCGCCCACCAAGACCGGTCGCCGATCTCGCCGCCGAACGCTTCTATCTGCCCAGCAACGTGCCGCTGGTCAAGCGCCTTGCGGCGCTGCCCGGCGAGCATGTCTGCACCTTTGGCGACGCCATCATCATCGGCGGCGAGATAGCCGCGCGCCGGCTTGCAACCGACACGCAGCACCGTCCGCTGCCTTGGTGGAATGCATGCCGAAAACTCGCCGCCGACGAGGTTTTCCTGCTCGGCAGCGATAAAGATCGCTCGTTCGACAGCCGCTATTTCGGGCCGGTGCCGACCGAAAACATCATCGGGAGGCTCGTGCCGCTATGGACCGAGTGACCCTCCTTATGCTGAGCATGGCGTGTCTCGCACCATGCTCCTGTTCCGCCGCGACCAACACGAAGCCGGTCGTCATCTCCCATAGTCCGCAGCTTGCAAGATGGCAGCCCTTCGTAGCCGAAGCAAGCCGGCGTTTCAGCATTCCACAGACCTGGATTTATGCCGTCATGGATGCCGAAAGCCGGGGGCAGACGACGCTCAAGGGGCGGCCGGTCACGTCGAGCGCCGGCGCCATTGGTCTCATGCAGGTGATGCCAGGCACCTACGAGGAGTTGCGCGCAGAGCTCGGCCTCGGAGCCGCCCCGCACGACCCTCGCGACAACATTCTGGCAGGCACTGCCTATCTGCGCGCCATGTATGACCGCTTCGGATTTCCAGGCCTGTTTGCAGCCTATAACGCCGGGCCGGAGCGCTACGAGCAGCATTTGCAGCGCGGGCGACCGCTGCCCAGCGAGACGGTTTCGTATCTGGAAGAGATCAAGGCGGCGGGCATTTCGGCCGCCGATATGGACGCGCTCACCGGCAAATCCCATTCCAAAAGCGCGCCGGGAATCCAGTCCGGGCAGTCGCTGTTTTTTCTCCGAAACGGTGTTTCCGTGACCGGCCCGAATGGCCAACTCCTGGTGCCGCTCGGATCGGAGCGAGCAAGATCAGGCCGGCCGGATCGCAGGTGAGGGCAGCGGCTACCGTGGTTCGGGCGGGGGCCAGGGGCAGGTCCGCGGAAGGCAAGATAAAGGCAGCGCCTCCTGGAGGCGGCGAAGTGTTTGTCTGCACATCGTTTTCCCAGGAGGTTGCCTCCGGGTCCAGGAGGGTCTGGCGGGCAAGCTTCTGATTTTGCTGCTGGTTCATCGGAGGCCGCATGCAGGATAACGAATTCACGCCGAAGCTCGGCAAAATTGGCTCGCGCGGCTCGAAGGCGGGCAAACGCTACGCTGGCCAGGTGCAGGCCGCAGTCAACCGAGCAGGCGGCAGGAGCGGACCTGGCAGCCGCTTCATCGGAAGCCGGGTGGGGCGCGGCGGGGCCGCTGCCGCCGTTCTTAGAGCGCGCGACCGCCACGCGGCGTTTCGGCAGCGGCGCGCAGTCGTCAAGGCACGCATCGTCAAGCTGGCCGGCAAGGGAGTCGACGGGGCTCGTGCGCACCTCCGCTACCTCCAGCGCGACGGCGTCACCCGGGAAGGCGAGCGTGGCGAGCTCTACGCTGCCGACAATGACCGCGCGGACGGCAGGGCCTTTCTCGATCGCGCGAACGGTGACCGTCATCAGTTCCGCTTCATCGTCGCCCCTGAAGACGGTATCGAGTATGATGACCTGAAGCCGCTCACCCGTCGCCTCATGGCGCAAATGGAAGAAGACCTCGGCACCAGGCTAGACTGGGTGGCCGTCGACCATTTCAACACCGGCCATCCTCACACCCACATCATCGTGCGCGGCAGGGATGATCACGGCGAAAACCTCATCATAGCGCGGGACTACATCTCCTCTGGCTTGCGCGAGCGCGCAGCCGAACTGGTTAGCCTCGACCTTGGCCCGCGCACCGACCGCGAGATCGAGCAGCGCTTGCGCCAGGAGATGGAGCAGGAACGCTTCACCAGCATCGACCGGCAGCTGATGCGCATGCGCGACGATGAGGGGTGTGTCTCACTGGCCAGCCGAGACACCTTTCGCCAGACGCTGCACCAGGGCCGCCTGCGCAAGCTCGAGCGGATGGGCCTCGCCGAGGAGATGCCTGCCGGTCGCTGGCGCTTGGAGGATGAGCTCGAAGCCACGCTACGCCGCATCGGCGCGCGCGGCGACATCGTCAAGACCATCCATCGCGAGCTGACCGGCAAGGGGCTCGTCCGCAGTGCCGCCGACCATCTTATCCACGATCGATGCGACGGGTCGGCTCAAACCGTGGTCGGACGTGTCGTCGGGCGCGGGCTGGCCGACGAAATCACTGACCGCCATTACCTCGTCGTCGACGGCGTGGACGGCAAAAGCCACTATTTTGATATCGGCAAAGGCGAGGCCACCCAACCGACACCAGGGGGCTGCATAGTGCGGGTCAGGCCGAGGGACACCGGGCCAAGAAAAGTCGACCGCACAATTGCCGCCATCGCCACGGTCAACGACGGGCGCTACAGCATCGATATCCATCTCAAGCATGACCCCTCGGCCACCGAACGCTTTGCCGAAACGCACGTGCGGCGACTGGAGGCGATCCGCCGTGCGACCGGTGGCGTCGAGCGCGAGCCGGACGGCACATGGACAGTCGCGCCCGACCATCTCAACCGCGTCGCGGATTACGAGCGTCAGCGAGCGAGGGCCCAGCCTGTTGTCGTCGACAAGCTCTCATCAATGCCGCTGGAGAGCCAAGTAGGCTTCGACGGCGCCACCTGGATCGACCAGGAGCTGGTATCAGCCCACCCTGAGTCCTTGCGCGACTCTGGCTTCGGTCGCGAAGTACGTCAGGTCCAGGCCCGCCGACAGCAGTGGCTGATCGCGCAAGGTCTTGCCCATGATGCGCAGGATCGGGTCATCTATCGCGCCAACATGCTTTCAATGCTGCGCCAACGAGAGCTGAACCGTGTTGCCAGTCAGCTCTCGGACGAACTCGGGCTCTCGTATTCTGAAGCGCAGCATGGCAATCGAATAGACGGTACGCTGCGCCGCTGCGTCGAGCTCGCCGGCGGAAAATACGGTGTCATCGAGAAATCGCGCGAGTTCACGCTGGTGCCTTGGCGGCCGGTGCTAGAGCATCATATCGGCAAGGAGGTGTCTGGCGTGGTGCGCGCCGAGGGGATTTCCTGGACGATCGGACGCCAGAGGAGCGGGCCCGGCGTTTCGTGAACTGGCTACAATTTATTTGTCCGCGTTGAAACAGGTACTCAGCCCGAGACGGAGTTCCTCCGCCTGCTGCTTGCTCGCAGCATTCATTTGGCGGAGAGTCAGTGTTCTGCATTTTGTAGTTCGCTCTGTCAAAAAGCGCCGGGAATATGCATCATGTTCTGCGTTGACACGGAAGGCGCGCCGACAGGTGCCGCCCTGTGGTCCGGATCGGCTCACGATGGCTGCCAGCTAGAAAGGTGGGCTGACTCGTGACAGCGCAAGAGCTGTGGCGGCCGCGGGCGAAGCGAGCTCTGGCATCGAGAGAAGCCGCACTTCCCGATCTTGTTCTACGCGCAGGACCGGCACACGCGGCGGTCGCCCCTGCGCGCAACCATGCTGTTGGCCTGGCGTGAACTGGCAGTCCGTAGTGCGGCTCCTTGGCCAAGCTGCTCGGCACGCCTTGAGATTTGCGCCTTGCGCGGATGATACTTCCGACGGACCTCCACCCAGTCGCGCAACTCGAACCCCAGCGACTTGACTGAAGGTGCCGCACTGCGCAGGCGCCTGATGCGCATGTATCCATCGTGCGCATGCCTTCCATTAACACAATGGATTTTACCGATTGCCGAGAATAGCAGATATGAAAAGCCAGCCCGAGGAATAGGCCTCCCGAGCGAGCTGTGTCTCGCCGACCCTGTCAACCGTACGGTTCGTATGGGAGGCTTGTGGACCGACCGGGGCCACATGACCCAGTCCAGCCGGCAACAGGCCGCGTTTTAGGTCCTAGGACAGGCCTGGGTCCGCTCCTGTCGTGCTGCGGCCTCTCCACTCCTGGCTGCATTGAGGTCCGGAATCAGAATGGGAATCCAAAGTTCCGTGCGCGAACCATACCAGAACCAAGCGGGATCAATAACCGCGGTATGGCTGGAGGTCTAATGCACAATCACGTAACCGTCGGTTCGAAGGGGAGCGACTCGCGCCAAGACGGGGCAAAGGTTAGGGACGTGACCTTCGACTTCGCCAAAGGCGTACTAATTATCTTAGTGATAGTTGGGCATTTGTTACAATATGTTATATATAGCGGTACAGAAGATTATTGGCTATCGCCTTATTTCAAGGCGATCTACATGTTTCACATGCCTCTGTTTATGGCGATAAGTGGCTATCTTTCTTCGCGAGCGATTCTGCGAAAATCCTTTTCTCAAGGTGTCATTGATCGAGCAGTGCAGCTAGTATTGCCGATGTTTTTTTGGTGTGCCTTGATCTGGCTTTCCAAGGCCGCCTTGATGACTTCTGCGGACAGTTTAAGCGGTGTAATGCTGGATTTCTTCGGGGAGTTCATCGGCACCTACTGGTTCCTCTGGGCAGCTTTCGCGTCCTTCTGCGCTATTAAACTACTCACGTCTTTCAATGGCTTGTCGCTGTGGATCGTAGGCGCATCTGCAATTGCAGTCGCATTCGCGCCCGTCCCGTGGTCGATAGCCCCGTTGGTACGATACACATACCCCTTCTATTGTTTGGGGTTTTTGTTTGCTCAGCCGATCGGATGGCAGGCAGCTAGGCGCCACAAGGCTGTTTTTGTGGTGTTCCTTTCGATGGTTGCGTTCATGTGCTTTCTTGTTTGGGGAAGGGAGACTTACGTCTACAATAATCTCGTTTTGATCTACGATGGAGAGTCGGCGAGACAAGTGTTGCTGATGTTCATTGGCTCCGTAGCAACTTCTGCAGTCGCAATGCAGCTTATGTTCCTATGCTGGAGAGTTGGCCATTTAACTCGCGTAGCTCGCTTTATTGCGGTGGAGCTTGGTCAGAGCACACTGCTGCTTTACCTGCTTCAGGGCGCCGTGTTTCGCTTCATGGATCTGATAGGGTTCGGAGAGCTTTGGGACTTCCCGAGCAGAATCGGGTTTGCCACTTTGCTTGGTGCCGCGATCGTCGTCTCCGCAATTATAATTCGCAGGATTGCGCGTGACCACGGATGGTTGTCGCGCGGCTACGCTTAATATGTGACGATGCACGCGCCTTGTAGGCAATTGTTGCGGCCGCCCACGGCCGACATGAACGTGCTTGGCCGCACGTTTTCTAAGTGAGGCGGAAAGGGGCGCGCGGCCCCTCTCCCCAGCGACCCGCCTTGCGGATTCCTCCTCTGCCCGCTTCGCAAACGGGATACCCCTCTCCGCCCCCTGCTCTTCGTTGCCCGCCGCTATGCAAAGGAGAGGCGACCTGAATCCGTGCTCAAGCCGATCTGGCGGCAGAGGGGCGTGGCGGGCTGAACATGGGACCCGTGATGGACATAAACGCCATGCGAATCCTCATGCTCCCCTAACCGGCCGGACGATTTGCAATCCGGGCAGGCTCAACAAATTAAGGAGTAGCTCGTTCCGTGTCCAAGCCCAGACAAGTCTTGGTTTTCTCACGGGCGCGATACAAAAGGCACAGGCTGGACTTGGCTGCCGGAGGCGGGGCTTGTCGACCGCTCGATTGAAAGTGAGATGCGAGGCGGACAATCCCCCATGTGCAGAGCGGCAAGGCGCTCGCCCACCTCCCGGTCATTCACCGTTAGCCGATGGTTTAAACGAAGATAGTCCGTCCATGTCGGCGTGCGGAATGTCTCGGTCCAAATCGTCGCCTTCTGAAGGTCGCGCTGGAGGGTCCAGTCCCGCGCACCGGCGCGGCTCTGAACGCGCCGCCTTTCGCGCATGCAACTCAGAAATTCATCGATACTCTCTTCGAGTATCGAGTACTCCACCTTGACCACGATCGGACCGCTCCTGGGCCTCAAAGGGAGGGCCAGTTCTGGTGGCCTGAAGTCAACGGCCGCTTGATCCGATTCCTCCCATAGCCGCACCGGCAATAGCTTTCCCACAGCCGCAGCCAGCAACAGTGCCGCTGCAGCACCTTCCAAAGCCCACGTCAGCGAATAGTACTGCGCAACAGCACCCCAGATCCAGCTGCCCGCTGCCATGCCGCCGTAGGTAAGGGCGTAATAGATGGACAGGGTGCGACCAACGACCCACCTTGGGCTTGCCAACTGCACACACACGTCGGTTCCGGTCCAGGTGACAACCCAGCCAGCGCCACCGATTGCAAGCGCGATCGCCGCCACAGCCACCGACGATGTGAGGGCCATCAAAAGGCAGCACGTTGCGCAAGCAACGGATGCGAGCGTGATCAATCGGTTCTGGGACGTAATGCGTCTCAAGTAGCTGCTGCCAATGCCGGCTATGAAGGCGCCTGTGCCGAAGCCAGCCAATAGCACGCCGTACACAATTGGCCCTCCCGCCAGCTGGTCGCGAACCAGGAGGGGGAGCAGAGCAAGAATCGAGATGCTTGACAGCCCGAACAGGGTTGCACGCACGATCGCCACTCTGATCTCTGAGGATATTGCTGTGAATCGCATCCCATCATGAATGGCCGTAGCCATCCGCTCGCGCGGAAGAGGCGAAGAGCGAACTTGCCACTTTGAGCGCAGAACAGCGCTCAACGGGACCAGGTCACTCAGCGCAGCGAGGGCGAAAGCCGTAAGGGGGCCCAGCAAAGCTAAGATTACACCGCCCAGCGCCGGTCCTATGCTCCGAACCACGTTGTACCCCACCGACATCAGCGTCACTGCAGCGGGTATGTCGCGCTTCTCCAGGATATCGCCTACCGAGGCGTGCCAGGCTGGATCGTTCAAGGCAAAGCCGCATCCGGCCAAGAAACTCAGTCCCAGGATCAGCCATGGACTAACAAAGCCCAGTCATCCATCCCATCTGTTGACCGCGATCTCCGACGAGGTCGAGCAGCAGTAGGTCAACGGCGAATCTGGGTATTTGCGCTTCCGGTCGAGCGCGTGGCCATCGTCCAGAAACCCGAAGACGTTCATCACCCATGCGACCACGCGCCCGAGACGATGCGACACGGCGATAGCGGTTCACCAGAGGACGTGCGTTCTGCTCAGCAGGAACATTGTTCTGCCGATCGTCGGCTGCGCCAGCAGCCACATAAAGCGGCGCCAGAGTTCTTGCACGCGTCATTGGACTCCCGCTTTGCAGGTTTCGCCTAGGGCCTGGATCAGGTCATCGATAATGTCCTGAGGATGTTCAAGCCCTACAGAAATTCGCAGCAATCCGCCTGGCGCTTTGGACTTCGCACCTTCAACGGATGCGCGATGCTCTATCAGAGAATGCGTCCCGCCAAGGCTTGTCGCCCGGACAACAATCTTCAGGCGGCCGGCCACGGCCATTGCAGCATCGGCTCCGCCCTCGACGATAAAGGATAGCATCGCTCCGTAATGGCTCATTTGCCGCGTAGCAAGATCGTGTCCCGGATCAGTTTGCAGACCAGGAAAGAGCACTTTTTCGACGCGCGGATGAGACGCCAGGGCCTCGGCCACTTTCTGGGCGCCTTCGCAATGGGCGCGCATGCGGACCGGCAATGTCTGCAGGCCCCGCAACGCCAGCCAACAGTCGAAGGGCGCTGCAACGCTGCCCTTGTGTTTCTGGACCATCCGCAATGGGCGACCGAGGGGTGACGCGTTTGGGACAATGACTACTCCGGCCATCAAATCCGAGTGGCCGCCAATGTACTTTGTCGCCGAGTGCATTACCGCGTCTGCCCCGATTTCGAGTGGCAGTTGAAGCACTGGGGTGGCCCAGGTGTTGTCCACCACCGCCAAGGCACCGGCCTCGTGCGCGATTGCGCAGATGGCCGCAATGTCGACAACGCGGATCATCGGGTTTGACGGCGTCTCGATCCAGACGAGGCCAGTCCGCTTCGATGTCACCGCGGCGCGCAAAGCGTCCAAATCGCGCATGTCGACTGGGGCAAAGTCGAAGCGAGACCCAATGTCGGTCTCTTCGATCAGCGAACGAATGCCGAAATACATGTCATCCGGCAGAACGATCCGACCCGCCGACGGATGGCTCTCGAAAACTGCAGCGATTGCGGCCATGCCCGAAGCGAAGGCGATGCCGTCTTCCCCTCCCTCAAGCATCGCCATGGCCGCCTCGAACGCATTGCGTGTAGGATTTCCATCCCTTGTGTATTCGAAGCCGGACGGAAATGACCCGTTGACACCGCGTTCGAACGTCGTGCTGGTGTGCAGCGGCATGGATACGGCCCCCGTGGACTCGTCGACCCCTCGGCCGCAGTGGATCGCCTTCGTCTCAAAACGCATCGGTCATTCCTCCTAACGGGCAGTTGCAATTTCGCCCTGGTCATTATACTGACCGCAATAGGTGAGCCGAGGTCCTAAGTCAATATAATGACCGATGTTACGACAGCGATGGGTTCCGAGCAGGTGCTTGGCAAAGCGATAGCGGTTCGAATCCGAGACTTGAGGCGCGACCAAAATCTGACCCTGGATCGACTGGCAAAACTGAGCGGCTTGTCCAAAGGAACCGTCGTCTCGCTGGAGCAAGGCAAGGCGAACCCTAGTATCGGCATACTTTGCCGACTGGCGGCGGCGTTTTCGCTCTCCGTGGCCGATTTGCTGAATGACGAGGCTTCCACAGTTCGCCTTCCTATTGAGCGGACAGAGACAAGGACACTTTGGACAAGCGCCAAGGGAAGCTTTGCACAACTTCATTCATCGACCTCGGGGCGCGCGATGTTCGAATTGTGGAGCTGGGTCATTATGCCGGGCGACGTGTTTTCCGCGGACGCTCATAGTCCGGATACGCGCGAGCTGATCTCGGTCAGTCAGGGTGCCCTGAGCGTTGTGGTAGGTGCCCATGTGGTAATATTAAGCGAAGGCGAGAGTGCGCGGCTTGTCACTGACCAACCGCACTCATATGCGGCGGCATCTGATGTGCCCGCCCACTTCACGATGGCGGTGCTTGAGCGTGGTGGACACCGAGATCCGGGGCACTCGTCGACGGCAGCGAAGATTCAGGGGCCCGTTCCGTAAGATTTCGCCGATCATTAACAGCCGCCATTCACGACAGGAGATTTAGCGTTGTACGTTCCGCCACATTTTGCCGTCCCCGATCAGAACGCCCTGTTCGAGCTTATCGAGAGACACCCGCTCGGTATCCTGGTCACCCAAAGCAAAGGCATCCTCGACGCGAACCACGTCCCCTTTGAGCTCGACCGCTCGAAGGGAGACAAGGGCGTCCTCAATTGCCATGTTGCCCGCAAGAATCCAGTCTGGGAGGAAGTCGCCAATGGCGATGAGGTTCTCGTAATCTTCCGTGCGGCCGACGCTTACATCTCGCCGAACTGGTATCCAAGCAAGCATGAATTCCACAAGCAGGTGCCGACGTGGAACTATCTCGTCGTCCATGCCCACGGACGCATCACTGTCCGGGATGATGAGCGGTATGTGCGCCGCAACGTGGCGAAGCTCACTCATATGCAAGAAACCTCCCAGCCGGTCCCATGGAAGATGGGCGACGCGCCGAGGGACTTCATCGACACGATGGTCAAGGCAATCGTCGCCCTGGAGATCGAGATCACCGGCCTGGTTGGAAAATCAAAACTCAGCCAGAACAAAGAGGTGCGCGACATTCAGAACCCTGGTGAAATGCTGCGTGCCCAAGGGGCCATTGCGATGGGAGAAGCGATGCTCGCGGCTGCGGCGGCCAAATCCCAATAGCATGTGTCTTGTCCCGACAAAGCCGCTGGTGCCGGCTTCCGACGGGTCACCTAGCCCGCCTTGACGCACGGCAATAGCTTTTGACGGCCTCAAGCGACGCTGTGGTCACCGTTGTGATACTTTCCCACGCGCCTGGTCAGGCGGCAGGATTGCTCCATAGTGGCCGACGGGTTCGTTTCAGTCGCCTGCGCCCCGTTGTATGTCGGCGACCATCCGCTACCGGTCTTGAATGAGGCGCATTCCACGCGTTTCGAAGCCACGTACCTTGGGCGGCAAGCTCGACCATGCACTCGACGCAGCTCCCAAGTGGCGGCGCCGTCAACGATCTCCTTGAACCTGCGGAACTTGCCTGAAAGCACTTCTCTTACGGGAGATTTTGGCTATGTCGCCGAACCGATGATGGAGATGGTGGCGGGCGCCGCCGTAGCGATCAGACCCGCCTTGCAGCGCAATGGCTACCCGGGCCCGACCGGGAGATGCGGGCGGGACTGTGGAACTGCGGAGACGGAGCGGATCGGCATGGAGCCGTGACCGCTTGCGGTCTGGCTCTGGAACGAGTTAACGAAGCGCGGACTTCCGATCGTGTCAAGCGCCGCCCTCTCGATGATGCCGGACAAATCGGGCCCCCACGAGCGGCGGGCCTTGCCAGATCGGACGGCCGGATGGTTTAAGCAGGTTCGCACCAAGAGCCACGGCACCTGTGTCGTGCGGGTGCTGCTGTCGGCACGCGACCTTCTCGTCAGCCTAGTAGGCAAAATCGAGAACAGATGCCTGGGCTTCTTAACGCCTTCGGCGTCATATTCGGCAAGAAGATCGATGCCCAGGTGATCCTACACATGCTCAGGATCCAGGCGACGCAGGTCTACCATGATCCGCTGCGAGCCGGCATCAACGACGTGCAGGAACTGTCGAAGACACATGAAGCGATCGCCAGGGCCAAGACCGAGATCCAGCACCGCATCCTGACAAATACCTGCCGCTGTATTTTCCCGAGATCGATCGCTTCCGGGGGAACAGCCGCAGCGATTGGTTCTTTGCCTTCCTCGATGCCTTTTCGACCCCAGCAAGCATCACGGCGCTGACGAAGGAGGAGTTTGTGGCAGCAGCTTGGGATGTCGTCGGCCGCAAGGTCAGCAAGACGAGATTCTGATGGATGTTCGAGACGGCGCGCCTATCGATCGGATTGCCGCTGCCACTTGATGCGCCTGCCGTTCGCATGTTCCGGATGGTCATTGACGAAGCACGCAGCCTGATCCGGCAACGCAATGAGATCGAAGCACAGGCCGACGATCTGCTGCGGCACAGCCAGGATTATCAGCTCCTGCGACAAATCCCGGGCATCGGACCGATCAAGGCATTGACCGTCATTGCGGAAGTCGGCGATCCTCGCCGCTTAGGTCATCATCGCCAGTTTCTAAAGTTCTGCGGGCTGGACCTCTCGACACAGAAGTCCGGTCAATATCGAGGCCAGACCCGCCTTTCCAACCCAGTCTCCCCGGTTCGGTCTGAATGGACAACCTCCCAAAACTCACAGCAAGCACACGACCCATTCAGCATTCCTAAGCATACTGACCAGGGCGACCTCGACCCCCCTAATCACAGCGGTGAGCTCGCAGGCGGGGTCGATGAACACTATTGAGGCCGAGCTTGAGCGGCATCTCTATCACATTGATAGCCTATTAGGCTGGTCCGGCGTTTTATCGGACCCATGATCCATCCGAGCAGCTTGTGAGGGATGCAGCCGAACCAGGCGCTGCTCCCACAGTCTTCGCAGGTCCTCCAGCAAAGCTTCATGCTTAGCCTGATCCGGCGCAATTATATTGAGGTGATCGCTTAACACGGCTTCGCCCTCAATCCGCATCAGCAGATTAAACAGGTCGTTTGAAATTCGCACACTGTCAATGCTGGAGTGGTTCGGAATAATCTCGCAGACAGTCTCCTGATGATCTCGCGCTGTGTAAGCACGGGTTTGATGGAGGGAGACTGAGGGAGGCAATGAAATCGCAAGCGCAGTCCAATCCTGCAGCGTTGCAGCCCGTTTTTTTACCAAGAAGGGCCCGACCACAAGTCCATCCAGCTCTGTCGTCAAAAATGTGGCAATCGCGTCTGCAACCGTATCCACGATCGGTTCAGCATTGTTGTTAAAGGACGTATTGAGCAGAATTGGAGTGCCTGTCCGCTTCTTGAACGCATTGATGACCTCCCAGTAAGCGGGGTTGGCATCGCGCGATACTGTTTGCAGCCGAGCCGTACCGTCGACGTGCGTAATGGCACCCAACAAGGCGCGCTTTGAGTCACGCACGCGAACGACGAAATTCATGAATGGAAATTCGTGCTTACCGTCCGGGAGGTCGAAAAATTCGCTCGCATCCTCTTCCAGCACAGATGGTGCGAAAGGCCTATAGCCTTCGCGCTTCTTGACCATGGCATTGATCCGGTCCTTGTTTGCAGCGGGCCGAGGGTCGGCAAGAATGCTGCGGTTGCCCAGCGCACGTGGCCCAAACTCCGAACGACCCTGCACCCAGCCGATCACGGCGCCGTTGGTGATCCAGTGGGCTGCACTGCTCGCTACGTCATAAGAGCGTTCAACCTCGAGATGTCCGGACCATGCATTCAGTTCCTGTTCCACGGCGCGGTCGCTCCCGAGATCAGGACCCCAATAGACCTCCTGCAGTCGCTCACGCGGCGCGGGGCGGCCCATCTCGTTAGAGACTATCAGCGCAGCTCCCAATGCGCAGCCAGCGTCGTGAGACGCGGGTTGCACGAAGATGTCTTCGAAAAGCCCTGAATACAGCAGCTTGCCGTTCATCGTGCAGTTGTGGGCTACCCCTCCCGCCAGACACAACCGCTTCATGCCGGTGGCCTCACGGTGGTGCCGGAGAATGTGGAACACGATCCGCTCAAGCGCTTCCTGCAGTGACGCACTCACATCTCGATGCTGCTGGGTGAAAGGCATTCCCTTTCGCCTGATCTCGATGTTGCGGAGCAACGCCGGACCGATGCGGTCGAGGTGAACACGGTAGCCACCGTTGGCGGAGAGCTCGTAGAACTGCTCGAAGAGCTCGCGATAGGGAGCGGGGTCGCCATAGGGCGCGAGTCCCATTACCTTATACTCGTCGAACATGCCGTAGCCGAGACAGCGGATCGTCTCGAGATAAAACAGCCCAAGAGAATTGTCCTCCGGGAAAGCCTCGATTTGCGTAATTTCTGTGCCAGACCCTACCGCCACAAGGCCCGACAGGAAATCACCACAGCCATCAATCGCTAGAATGAGACTTTGTTCGAAGCCCGACATTGCAAAGGCGCTCACGGCGTGCGCCTGATGATGACCTACGAATGAAATACGCGAACTGTCCAACTTAGTGCCGAACTCACGCGCTAACAGGTTCTGCACCAACATTTTAGCATCCAACGGAGTGGAGAGAATGTCCGGTTGGGAAGCGGACATACCTTCAAGCATGGCGTTGGCATAGGGCTCGCTGGCGTAGACCGCGACACGATCAATGTCGCTGAGCTGAACCCCGGCCGTCGAGAGACAGTATTGAATCGAACCACTTGGCAGCTTGTTCGAGTGCTTGATTCGATTGAGGCGTTCCTCTTCTACGGCGGCTATCACCTTTCCGTCTCGGACGAGCACCGCGGCGCCATCGTGCATAAAGGCGTTCGGACGCTCGAATCGGTTTTCATGGACTTGGTCAAGTCCGCCGCTGATTCCTAGGCACAGCATTTCTTTCTCCAAATAGTAAGGGGAAGCCAAATTGGCTTACCTCGACTGTTTCCAACTAAATAGGCCGTGTTGTCGCCTGCAGCTGCGACCGCCCGTCAGGCATCAGCGGCATCGAAGAAAGCCTCATAAACGATCAATGAGATGCTTCGACTGTGACGCCTACGGTGCCATCACGCCGAGAGCTTGGCTGGATCATCCAATCCTGAGCGGCTGCTGACATGTATCCGGCGATGTCGTTTTCATCGGCAGAACCAACTTGCGATGCCGCCTGTTCTTGGGAAGGGCGGCCGTCGACGAATAACAGTACCGCCCCCGTGAACTGGCCCGATTTCATTCTCCGAAGCGACCATGGTCGCACCGCCCGACTTTGTCGGCCAGTTGCAACTCACTTTCTCGGCACGACCTCCACTGCACGTCAGGGCGCATCGAAGATTTTCTCCTTTGGATTATTCCTGAGGCAGCTTTCGTCACACGATAGAGCAGCGTGTGATTGGTGCGTGAGGCTCTTTTTTGTCCATGCACGATTCCCTAAGAGTGATGAAATCGATTGTTTTGATCAAAGTCATCCACGCTATGAATAACAGCCGCAGCACATGCGTTTTCAAAGCGCTTCAGGCTTCCCGGATGGCTACTCCGATGTGAAGCGCATGGCATTCCAAGCGCTCTGTCAACCAAACGATGAGTATCGGCGTCGACCCTCATTGACTTCGTCTTCGCGACTCCGTGACAGCGGCTGGCATTGTGTTTGTAGGGCATCGGGCGAAGATCATGTCGATCGGCCATCTCGCCTGCCTATCGGCAAACCCTTGAACAATGATCCACGCACCAGCGCGATTGTGATCACGAGCACCTCTGAGCTCGGGAGGTTCGGTTTTCTGAGGGTTCCTGGGTCTCCGAAGCGATGGAGGTAGCTAGCCTTCCTGGTGCTATACGGTTGTGCTCTTCAATGGAGTGGACGCATTTGCGTCTCGAAAGCGGTTCTTCAGTGGAACCGGCGCCAAGGCCCGTCTGTGGTCGTTCAGAACACGGGGTGCCGTCTCCAAACCGGATATTGGAGCGGGCAGCCGCCGGAATTTGACCCATGGAAATGAGCGCCTGTCAGGAGGCGTTCGAAAACGGCGCGATCTTCATCGCGGCTGTTTCATGGTGTCATTCCTGACATGTTCTTTATAATCGGCAGCTTGCGGATAGTCTTGCCCGTCGCCGCCCGTAGCGCGTTGGCGACGGCCGGGCCGATCGGCGGCACACCTGGCTCACCAACTCCCGTGGGCGGCTCCTCGGACGGCACAATGTGCACCTCGACTCGCGGCATCTGCTCGATCCTGAGCGGTGTATAGGTATCGTAGTTCTCTTGGTCTACGACACCGCCATTCAGGGTCAGCTCCTCCTGGAGGATCGCGCCTAGCCCGAAGCCGATACCGCCCTCCATCTGAGCGCGAATCTGGTCAGGATTTATCGCGGTGCCGCAATCTACCGCGCAGACGACGCGGTCGACCTTGAAACCATTTTCATCGTTGAGGGTGATCTCCACCACATCGGCGACATAGGTCGAGAGGCTTTCATGCAGGGCCACGCCGCGGAAACGGCCTTCCGGCAGAGGCTTGTCCCAGCCTGCCTTCTCAGCAGCCACTTTAAGCACGGCGGCATGCCGTGGATGGTGACCGAGCATTGACAAGCGGAAGTCGACCGGATCACGGTTCGCAGCGGCGGCGAGCTCATCGATCAGGGTTTCCACCGCGTAAGCGGTGTGGGTGGAGCCTACCGAACGCCACCAGAGCACCGGGATGTTCACGTCCGTGGTGGTCAGCTCGACCTTCAGGTTCGGGATCGCATAGGGCAGGTTGGTGGCGCCCTCTACGGAGGTCGGATCGATGCCGTTCTTGATCATCGCCGCAGAGGTCGAACCGCCCAAGACCGATTGGCCCACGATGTGGTTATGGAGAGCGACGACATTGCCTTTCTTGTCGAGCCCCGCCTTGACTGCGTGCACATAGGCCGGCCGGTACCGCCCACCCCGCATGTCATTCTCGCGGGTCCACTGCACCTTCACTGGCTTGCCGCGTCCCAGTGCACGCGCTGTGGAAACAGCTTCGATAATGACATCTGCATCCAAGACCGCGCGGCGGCCGAAACTGCCGCCGGTCTTCATCACGTGCAGCCTCACCTTGTCCGGCGTGGTGCCGCCTACCTGAGCGGCAGCCGCCTGATAGAGGTCGGGCATCTGGTGTCCGCCCCAGACGTCGATGGTGCCGTCTTCGTTGATTCGGGCGGCCGCGTTGAGTGGCTCGATCGAAGCATGGACAAGATAGGGGAATTCGTAGTGCCCCTCGATGATTTTCTCAGCACTGGCGAACGCTGCGGGAGTGTTACCGTCGTCGCGCGCGGTGGCCGCGCCCAGATCGTCTGCTGCCTTGTTGTATTCGGCCATGATCTCTGCCGTGCCGCGCCCTTCGGCCTTCTCCTCGTTCCAGGTCACCTCCACGAGGTCGCGGCCCTTGAGCGCCGTCCAGGTGTCCCTGCCAACCACGGCAATGCCTCGCGGCGTCTGGACGACATCGACAATGCCGTCGAGTGCCTTGGCCTTGGTTGCGTCGAAGCTCTCGATCTCGGCGCCGAACTTCGGCGGATGGATCATAACGGCCGTCTGGAGTCCCTCCATCATGAGGTCGATCGTGTAGGTCTGCGCGCCGTTCGTCTTGCCGGCGGAATCGTAGCGCTTGAGGCTGTACGATCCGATCTGGGCCCACTTGTCGCGCGGCTTTAGCGGCACGTCGTCGGGAACCGGCATTCCCGCTGCGGCTTCAGCCAGGTCACCGTAGCGCGCCTGCATCCCTGAGGCGTGCGACACGACCCCGGAAGCGACTTTGATCTCGCCGGCTGGCACATCCCACCGCTGCGCCGCGGCCGCCACCAGCAAGGCCCGTGCGGCAGCACCCGCCTTGCGGTAGCGTTCCCACGACGAACTCATCGACGTGGAGCCACCAGTTGCCTGTGCGGCCCCGCCCCAGGCGAGATTGCCGTAGAGCGCGGTATTGCCATATCCGCCGACCACGTCCACCTGCGCCCAGTCGCCGTCGAGCTCTTCCATAACCAGGGTGGCGATGCCGAAATAGGAGCCTTGTCCCATCTCGAACTGCGAGGAGTGGATGATGATTCGGTTCTCCTTTGTGATCTCGACATAGGCCTGGAAGGGGTTCGCCTGAACCTTTGCAGTAGTCGTTTGTGCGATGTCGGACGCCGCCAGCACTAGCCGGTAGCCCACGGCGAGGCCAGCGGTGGTGACGCCCGCGCCGACGAGGAACCGGCGGCGCGTGGGCCGCACGGAGTTATGCTTCGAGAGAAACTGCGACATGCCTCAAGTCTCCAGCCGGTTGGCGGTCTCGTGGATGGCCGCGCGGATGCGATGATAGGTGGCGCAGCGGCAGAGATTGCCGCTCATCGCCGAATCAATATCATCGTCCGTCGGCTTAGGCGTTTCTGTAAGGAGGGCCACGGCCGACATGATCTGTCCAGACTGGCAATAGCCGCATTGAGGTACGTCGAACTCGGCCCACACGGCCTGGACCGTTTCGCCTATCTTGCCCGACACACCCTCAATGGTGATGATCGAGGCTCCTTCGATGTCGCCGACTGCGGTCTGGCACGAGCGCGTCGGCATGCCGTTAACGTGAACCGTGCAAGCGCCGCACTGGGCAAGCCCGCAACCGAATTTCGTTCCCGTGAGTCCGATGACGTCACGGACCGCCCAGAGCAGCGGCATCTCTGGATCGACGTCGAGTGTTCGCGCCTCGCCATTGAGGGTAAAAGCGACCATTGCTTGCTCTCCTTGTCCTGAGCTGGCTATCTCGTTGAGCCTCCGCCCGCCTGGCAACCGAGCTCTTGTTGCTGAGGCCTAGCGACCACACCCTAGGAACGCGCAGCTCAAGCAACAAGCCGCTAGGTTGGCGAGTTACGAGATCGTGAAGTGGGTCGTGTCGAAAGGCTGGAGGCAACTGAATGTCATTTTTTGGGGCGGACAGGCCGCTTTAGGCTGGGTTACACGAGACTGGACATTCGGGTCGTCGCGAACATCGACCGCTGGTCGGCCGCGTCCGGCAGGGCCCTGATTGGCTACACGAAATGAAATGGGACGACTATCGATGGGGGCCTACCTCGACCCGCAACCTCCACGACTGGACCCTCAGGTTTCCGACTATCGTCCCGGGCGGTGGCCGAGCTCGGCGCCTCGGACGCGATAATAGACGGTGAGGCGTTCGTCGTTGACCAGAAGGCTTGTCGCGCATTCCCAGTCTTCAGCGGGCTCTTGGCCGCGGCGGGAGACGTCAGGACCATGCTTGCCGGCTTCGACCTGCTCAAGATCGACGGCGAGGGTCTTCGCGATCGGCCACTCGTCGATCGGCGCAAAGCGCTAGTTAACCTGCTGAGACGCCGCCCAAACGGCATCGTTCTGAGCGACGAGATCAGCGGCGGCAGCGACATTCTCGCGCAAGTCTGCCAGTTCGGCCTCGACGGCATCGTCTCCAAGCTGCGTGTCAGTCCATATCGATCCGGCCGGCGCCAAGAATGGGTGAGACAAAATGCGTGCTGAGTGATGAGTTCATCGTCATCGGCTGCGAACCCGGCAACAGTTACGGCGGTCGGGAAGCGTGCTCTGGCGAATGTCGAGGACGGAAATCTGGTGTTCGCCGGCGGCATTGGCACCGGCTTCAATGCGCGCACCGGGCCGGAAGTAAAGCGCCGGCTCGATGCCATTCAAATGGGTAAACACCGATTCCTAGTTTGAAGGCGAACGGTGCGGCATGGGCGGAGTGCCCTGCGCAGTCTGTACCTCCGCAGTCGATTGTCGAGTTCGAAGGGGTGTGATTGGCGTCGAGACCGCTCCAGCCATGGCTATCAGCACGCCGAGTGCGTTGTTTTCGATCAGTTCTCGAAATGAGCGGGTAAATACATGCACTTCCTTTCACTTGCCGAACGCGGTTTGCTGTTCACCGGCTGGCATCCGATGGCAAACCTTTCAACGCGGCGGCGATCTGGCGCTTCGCTGCTGGGGGCAGAGGCAGGATGGGACGCGGGGGTTCGGCACTGCAAATGTCGAGCAATTCAGCGAGTGCATAGACGACGCGAAGGCTCGAGAACTCCTTGAAGAGGCTCCAGATCGGGACCAGCGCGGCATTGATCCGTCGCGCTTCGGCCGCATCGCCCTGTTGCGCCGCTGTGACGATCGTCATGCAGACCTCGGGCAGGATGCCCGCGAGGACGCTGTACCATGTGTCGGCGCCGGCGATCATGGCCTCGGCGGCGTTCCAGTCGCCGCTGTAGCCAATCGAGAACCCTTCCGGCAGTGTGCGCCTCTGGGCGGTCAGATGGTTCTTGATCGCATCGCTTTTGTCTGTCGGATTCTTGATGGCGACAATCCCAGCCACCTTTGCCAGGCGGCTGACAAGGGGTGGACTGAAATGGAAATGCGTCGTTCCTGGATTGTCGTAGACGACGATCGGCAGGCCACTTTCGCGCGCCACAGTGGAGAAATGTTCGAACACCTCGTCATCAGTAAGCGGGGTGTAGGAGGCGGCGGCAAGCAGCCCCGCAGCTGCTCCAAGGGCCTTGGCGTCTTGCGCGAGCCCAACGGCTTCATCGGTGCGCAGCGCGCCCACACCCACCACGACCGGCATTTGCCCCGCCGTTTGGTCCAAGGTCTCGGAGAGCGCCCGCCGCCGTTGCTCGCGCGACAGATAGATGTATGTGCCGGTGCTGCCGAGAAGGCCGATGGAATCGACCTGAGCAATGCCAAGCCGAGCAATCAACCTGCGCAGGGCAACGCTATCGACGCGGCCGTCACGATTGGTCGGGGTGATGGGGAACGCGGAAAGACCGCTCAGGAATGCCATGGCAAGGCTCCAGATCTATGTGTGAGCGCAGAGGTGGCCGCACGCCAGGTCATTACAAGACGTCCAAAGCCCGCCGCAGATCGGCGATCAGGTCATCAGCGTCTTCAAGCCCCACCGAGAGACGCATGAGATCCTCGCCGACTCCATCGGCCAAATGGGCATCCTTGCGGATCGGCTGCCGAGCACGGGTGAGGCTTGCTGGATGATAGATGAGGCTGTCGGCATCGCCGAGGCTGACGGCGCGAATGATCAGGTTGAGCCGGTCCATCATCCGGCGCGCTCCTTCGTATCCAGCGTGGAGGCCAAAGGCCAACATGCCCGATCCGTTGGACATCTGTTTTCGCGCCGTCACCTGATCAGGGTGCGAGTCGAGGAACGGATAACTCACAAATGCCACCGCCGGGTGCGCTTCCAGCGCCCGAGCCACCGCAAGGGCCGTGGCGCTGTGCCGTTCCATACGCAGCGTCAGCGTCTTGAGACCGCGCAGGATTAGGAAAGCTGACATGGGCGAGAGCGCTGCGCCGGTGATGTAGCGCAGGCCCGTTTCATGCAGCGTACGGAGCGTTTGGGCGTCGCCGAGAAGCGCCCCGCCAAGCGCATCGCCATGACCATTGATGTACTTGGTCAGCGAATGGAGCACGATGTCCGCCCCGTGCTCAAGCGGTCGCTGGAGCGCGGGCGAGGCGAAGGTGCTGTCCACGGCAACCTTCACACCGTGCGCGTGGGCGCGCTCGGCAATGGCAGAGATATCGACGATGCGGCTCAGCGGATTCACCGGCGTCTCGAAGAAAACCAGCCGCGTCCGCTCGGTGATCGCGGCATCGAGATTTTGGGGATCTGACAGATCGACCGCGACGACCTTGATGCCGAAGCGGGGGACCGCCTGTTCGACCATGGCAAGCGTGTTCGCATAAAGCGTCTTGTGGACGATGAGTTCATCGCCCTGGGACAGGAGCGACAGGATCAGAGTGCCGAAGGCCGCCATCCCCGAGGCAACAACCAGCCCCGCCTCGGCTCCTTCCAGATTCGCGAGCCGCTGCTCGAGGATCTCGGTCGTGGGATTGTATTCGCGCGCATAGAGCCGTCCACCAAGGGCGGCGGCGGCATCGTTTGCTGCCACGCTTTCGAACCCATAGGTTGACGTCAGGAACACTGGCGGCTGGACGGCATTGGAAAAGCCGGCCGGATCGTAGCCATGATGGATCGCCCGGGTGGCAAATCCGGGGCTGGTGCGGTTGAGCGACCCCGTGGGAGCATCGGTTTCGGATTGATGGGAGCTGGTCATTCGGCCTCTGCGATCTCTCTTGGGGTTCCGAAAGATTGACGGCAACCTGGCCAATGTGAAATATCCAGTTGGCGATGAAAGAGATGGTCCAGTCTTCAAGTGCCGGGTCTGCAGCGCGCTCGCACGCGATGGGTGCACGCCAGATATACGAAGCCCTTCGCGAGCAAATCCTCGGCGGCGTCTACGAAACCGGCAGTCAGTTGCCATCCTCCCGGGCCCTGGCAAATGACCTCGGCGTTTCGCGAACCACGGTGACGGTCGCCTATGAGCAACTGGCTGCGGAGGGTTTCATCGAAGTCCGTCAAGGCGCACGACCTCGCGTTGCGTCTTCGTTGATGGGCCATGGGACGGGGCGCACTCACGCGCAACGGGTCGGCCCGATCCACCTGTCCGCATATGGCGAGCGGCTGCGCGCGACGTCACCCTGGCCAGATTATCTGCCGACTGGGCTGAAGGTCGAGTTCCGCTATGGCGACCTCGCGCCGTCGGATTTCCCTTCATTGGTCTGGAAACGCGCGATGAACGAGGCGATGGGGCAGCGCCCGCTGCGTCTTGCCTATGATGATCCTCGCGGCTCGCGCCGGCTTCGCCAGGCGCTTCAGGGCTATCTCTGGCGCGCCCGGACCCTGAGCTGCGACCTCGACCAGATCATAGTTGTGAACGGTTCGCAGCAGGGCCTTGATCTGTGCGCGCGCCTGCTTCTCGATCCCGCCGACCGTTTCGTCATCGAGGATCCGTGCTACAGGATGGCGCGTCAGGTCTTTGCCAGTACGGGTGCCTCACCCATCCCGGTCATCGTCGACGAAGACGGGATGAGGACCGAGTTGCTGGCGGGGATCGGAGCACGACTGGCTTATGTGACGCCATCGCATCAGTTTCCGCTGGGCGGCGTCATGCCGATCGCGCGCCGCCACCAACTCTTGGAATGGACGCGGCACAACAATGCCTATGTGATCGAGGACGACTACGACAGCGAATATCGCTACGACATCAATCCGGTCCCTCCGCTGCACAGTCTCGAGGACCACGGGGCTGTCATCTACCTCGGCACGATCTCCAAAACGCTCTCGCCGATGCTGCGCATCGGCTACCTCGTCGTCCCGCCCGAATTGCAGGAGGTCTTCGCAACCGCCAAACAATTCGCAGACCGGCATTCGCCGGTCGCTGAACAGGAAGCGCTGGCATCGTTGATCGAGAGCGGCGGCTACGAAAGCCATGTGCGCCGTGTGCGCAGGCTGAACGGCGAGCGTCGGGAAACGTTGTTGGGTGCCTTGCAGCACAGCTTCGGGGATCGCATCACTGTCCAGGGAGCAGATGCGGGACTGCACGTCGCGGTTTGGTTCAATGACCTGCCACGATCGCGGGAAACGGCCTTGGTCGAATCCGCCCGCGACGCTGGCCTGGGGCTACACCTGATCTCGCCGCTCTACGAACGGCCATCGGACGAAGGCCGCACCGATCGCGTCGGACTTGTCATGGGCTATGCCGCCTTGAGCATTCGGCAGATCGGGAAGGGCGTTGAGGTCCTGCGAGAGGTTGTCAAGCAGGTGCAAGACGCGATGCCGGTGCGGAACAACTGAGCCGGGGCGACGCCGAAAGCTGGCGCTGAAAACGGTCCGAGGGCCCCCCGTATTTCTTTCCAAACAGCCAACTGGACCGGGAAAATGCCATGCAACTGGCGCTGTTGATCAGGCCAGTTTTGCAGCAGGTTTCCACGAGACGAATTTCCGAGAGCGATGATGACCTGGCGAGGAAAGCTGCTTCACGTCCATATCGCGCCTGCCGCCTCCTATGAAATGGAGGAGCTGGCGCAGGCGCAGCTTATTGCCGGCCAAGGCATTGTCGGAGACCGCTACTACCTGGGGACGGGGACCTATTCCGCGCGTCCTGACGTTCGCGAAGTGACGCTGATCGAAGCTGAAGTCTTGGACGCCATCGCGCAGGGCGAACCCAGAATTCCGGGCTTCAAGGCCAAGCTCGCACCCGAAGATCACCGGCGCAATCTGACGACACGAGGCGTTCCGCTTAGCCATCTTGTCGGCAAACGCTTCCGGGTCGGGGAAACGATTCTCAGGGCCGCCCGGATGAATGTGCCGTGCAAGTATATCGAGGAGTTGCTCGGGCTTCCGGGTCTCTACGAGGGGCTTCTGAACCGCTCCGGCCTGAACTGCACAATCGAGGTCGGGGGCGTGATCCGCCCCGGTGATCTGATCTTGCCCATCGACGAGTGAAACGCCATGGCCTCGCCGCGCATCATCATGAAGCTGACCGTGACCGCCGCCCGCAAGGAGCCGGGCGACGTGCTGGTCATCGACCTGAAACACCCACGCAAACCTGTGCTGCCGGCGTTCGAAGCGGGTTCTCACGTCGACGTCCATCTGCCTGAAGGGAAGGTGCGTCAGTATTCACTTTGCGGCGACCCGACCGAGCTTGGCCGCTACACCATCGCGGTGAAGCGCGAGAATGACGGCCGTGGCGGCTCGGCGTGGATCCACGAAACCATTGCCGTCGGCTCCACACTGCCTGTCTCCGCGCCACGCAACCATTTTGCTCTCAAGCCAGGCGAGGGGCCGACTTTGCTGCTGGCAGGGGGGATCGGGATCACCCCGGTTCTGGCCATGGCGCGCGCGCTCGCCCGGCAGGCCAAGCCCTTCGAGTTGCACTATTTCACCCGCGGCCGGGCGCTCACGCCACTCTTGGAGGTAATCGAGGACGATCTTCCTGGCGATAATGTTCGGTTCCATTTCGACGACGAGCCTCAGACCCGGCAGAACATCGCCGCGCTGCTGGCGAACCGTTCGGACGACGCGCAGACATACTACTGCGGACCGCCTGGCTTCATGGCGGTTGTGGGGCGCGCGGCTCAACACTGGCCCGAGGGTACTGTTCATTTCGAAACTTTCCAGCCTCCCGAGTTTGATGGCGCGCCACCGGAACCGTTCGTCATAGAACTGGCTGAGGGCAGGGTGGTTGAGGTTTCGGCTGAGACCACGGCACTGGCCGCCTTGCGTGCGGCCGGTGTGCCGTTGATGGCCTCGTGTGAGAACGGGGTGTGCGGGACCTGCGAATGCGCAATGCTGGGGGGACAGCCGATCCATCGGGATGCCGTCCTGTCCAAGGAGGCACGCGGCCACCGCTTCATCCCCTGCGTGTCGCGCGCGACAGGTGTGTTGAAACTCGATCTTTGACCATTTGGGCGGGGGTCCTGTGAGACCGGCAGCTGATTTGCGGGAAACTGAATGACGAGGAAACTGGAATATCTGAACGAGATCGAGCGCTGCGTCTCCTGGCTCGCAGCCTGGACGATCCACCACGCCAACCACGTCCGCGAGGGCGATGAGATCAAGGTCGGGGGGCATCAGGCCTCGTCCGCGTCGCTGAGTACCATCATGACCGCGCTCTACGGTTCGGTCCTGCGCCCGCAGGATCGGGTGGCGGTCAAACCCCATGCGGCGCCGATCTTCCATGCACTTCAGTATCTGGCGGGCAACCAGACCCACGAAAAGCTCATGAACTTCCGCGGCTACAAGGGCGCGCAGAGCTACCCTTCGCGGACGAAGGATGTCGACGATGTCGACTTCTCGACCGGGTCGGTGGGTCTCGGCGTTGCTCAGACGCTGTTCTCGTCGCTGGTGCAGGACTACGTCTCGGGTCACGGCTGGATGAAGGAGCGTGCCGAGGGCCGAATGGTCAGCCTGATCGGCGACGCCGAGATGGATGAGGGCAACATCTACGAGGCCCTGATCGAAGGCTGGAAGCACGGGCTCAGGAACTGCTGGTGGGTGGTCGACTACAATCGCCAGTCGCTCGACGCCGTGATCCGGGAGGGCCTCTGGCAGCGTTTCGAGCAGATTTTTCGCAACTTCGGCTGGGACGTGATGGTCCTGCGCCACGGCGCTCTGCAAGAGGCTGCCTTTGCCGAGCCGGGGGGCGAGAAGCTGCTCGAGTGGATAGAGCGCTGTCCGAACCAGCTCTACTCGGCGCTGACCTTCCAAGGGGGTGCTGCCTGGCGCAAGCGGCTGCTCGACGAGATCGGAGACCAAGGGCCGGTCACCACTCTGATCGAACGCCGCTCCGACGACGAGTTGCAGGCGTTGATGACGAACCTTGGCGGGCATGACATGCCGAGCCTCCTCGAAGCCTTCGAGGCGGCGTCCAGGCATGACCGTCCCGTCTGCTTTATCTGTTACACCATCAAGGGCTACGGTCTGCCGCTTGCCGGACACAAGGACAACCACGCGGGGCAGATGACGCCCACGCAGATGGAAGACTACCGCCTGCAAATGGGCGTAAAGCGGGGTGAGGAGTGGGACAAATGGGCGGCCGCCACCTTGCCGGAAGCGGAACTTGACGCCTTCTTCGCAAAGGCGCCGTTCTTCAGTGAGGGGCGTAGGAGGCTGTCTGCGCCGTCGGTGCCGGTGCCTGAAACCCTTCCGTCACCGGGGCAGCCCGGCAAGCCGCTCTCGACCCAGATGGGGTTCGGCCAGATCCTGAACGACATCGCACGCGAGCGCAGTCTGCTTGCCGACCGCATTGTCACCACCTCGCCCGATGTGACGGTCTCGACCAATCTCGGTGGCTGGGTCAACCGGCGCGGCCTTTTCGCCCGGGAGACCATGGCGGACACCTTCAAGGCCGAACGCATTCCGTCGACCTTTACCTGGGAATTTGGGCCGAAGGGGCAGCACCTCGAGCTCGGGATCGCCGAGTCGAACCTGATGATCATGCTCGGGGCACTCGGTCTCTCGCACTCGATCAATGGCGTGCGCCTGCTGCCGATCGGGACAGTCTATGATCCCTTCATCTACCGATCGGCCGACCAGCTAAACTACGCCTGCTATCAGGATGCGCGCTTCATGCTGGTCGCAACGCCCTCGGGCGTGACGCTAGCGCCCGAGGGCGGAGCACACCAGTCGATCGGCACCCCATTGATCGGCATGGCGCAGGATGGGCTTTGCGCCTTCGAACCGGCCTTCGTCGACGAACTGTCCGTGATCATGCGCTTTGCCTTCGATTACATGCAACGTAATGGCGAGGGGGATCCGGATGAGACGACGTGGCTGCGTGATCAGACCGGAGGATCGGTCTATCTTCGCCTGTCAACCCGGCCGCTCGAGCAGCCGCTGCGCGACATGAACCCGGCGCTCGCGCGGGACATCGTCAATGGCGCCTATTGGCTGCGTCCGCCTGGGCCCAACGCGAGTGTCGTCATTGCTTATCAAGGCGTCGTCGCGCCGGAGGCGATTGCCGCGACGGGTCTTCTGGCGGAGGACCGGCGCGATGTCGGGCTGCTCGCGATCACCTCCGCGGACCGGCTTAATGCGGGCTGGCAGGCGGCGGAACGTGCCCGGCAGCGTGGCGCGATTGGCGCCCTGAGTCATATCGAGCGGCTGCTCGCGCCGCTATCGCGTGACTGCGGCATCGTCACCGTGATCGACGGGCACCCGGCGACGCTCGCGTGGCTCGGTGGGGTTAACGGGCATCGCGTGAAGGCGCTCGGGGTCGAGCAGTTCGGCCAGACGGGGACTATTGCGGACCTATACCGTCACCACGGCCTGGACACCAACGCCATCGTACATGCGGCGCAGGCGGTCAGTGCGGGACCGGCTGTTCGCTACCGGAAGGCGCTGCCTTGACCATGAGCGACCGGATGCTCCGTGGCTGGTACGGATCGGCTGTTTCCACGGGCGTTCCGGTTCGCTTCAAAGCGGACAGGGCCGGGACACTGTGGACGTTCTGATCGCGCTTGAGTAGCTTGTGCGACCCCCAGGGTCACCTGGGAATACGCAGGGAGGCGGCTTTTATTTAGCCTTGCGCCCAATTACGAATTCGATCCAATCCAGTCCGGAGCAAAAGCTCCGCGTCCTCCCGATTTTCGGCTTCGACGTAGCACCGCATTTCCGGGGCATTTCCGGATGGACGCAAATGCAAGACACGCTTATCCGCGAGAGTGATACGAAGTCCGTCAACATCGCTAACCTTGCTTACCACTCCAATCGACCCGACGAAGGCGGCGATGTTAGTTTCCGCTGTACGAAGGTATGTCATGAGGCGAGTGCTGCTTTCGACGGCAAAATTTTCCAAGCGATCCGCCGCCGCCGCCGGCAATTGAAAGGAACTGCCAATCTCCGACAGTGGCTGCCCACTTGTATTAACAAGGGAAAGTGCCGCGAGGATGGGGAGAAAACTGTCGCGTGTAGGTAGCGCTGGCAGTTTAGTTCCGTTCGGGTCAAAGTCCGTGCCGGTCAACAAACCACCGTTTGCTTCGAAACCAACCACGCGCTCGTGACCCGACGCAACCAAATCGAGCATGGCAGCAATAACAAATGGCGATCCAACCTTGGTACGCACGACTTTAAAAGAACCTGCGGTCTCGATACCAGAGTTTGATGTGACCGGCGTGACGACTGCCTTCGCTTGCAGGAAGTTCGCCGTAATCAGGCCTAACAAATCACCGCGAAGGGGGTCTCCGTGGTCGTCAGCTACCAGTGGGCGGTCACCATCGCCATCTGCCGAGACGACCGCATCAAGCCGATGCTCTTTGGCCCAGAGCTTGAACTGTTGAGCAGTCTCGTCAGAGACCGCTTCAGTGTCGACAGGAATGAAACCTTCCGAACGTCCCAGGGTTACGACCGTCGCACAGTGATATGAGAGAATGTCAACCAAGAGATCGCGCGCGACTGTGCTGTGCTGATATACGCCCACCGTTAAGCCCTTTAGAGCATTAATCTCCATAAGCTTTCGATTGCGCGCCATGAAAAAGGCCTTGCATTCGGCCTCCCGGTGCTGCCGACGTGCAACAGCACCTTCAAGGACGTATCCGCGCTTCTCCAGCTGCAAGGCGATGCGCGTTATCTCCCGCTCATCACCCTTGTCGATCTCACCGTCGGGTCGATAGAATTTTATTCCATTACGGTCGGCCGGAATGTGCGAGCCTGTGATCATCAAACAACCACTCTTACGCGCCTGAGCATACAGTGCCAGGGCAGGGGTGGGGACTGCGCCGCAATCGACTACGATGAAGCCGAGCGCGGACAGTGCCGCCGCACAGACGGCGGCGATGGCCGGACTCGAGGCGCGAAAGTCGCGCCCTATGAGTATCTCGTCGCCAATTCTGGCCAGGCCGGATTCCAGCAGGAATGTCGCGAATGCCGTTGCATATAGGGCAGAGGCGGCTCCTGCCAATTCTGTCGCCAGGCCCCGTAATCCACTTGTTCCGAATTTCATACCAAATCCGACGTTGCTAACCGGGTTTTGAAGGTAACATGCTCAAACTTTGGCTCGTCCGGAATGCCCATCGACAGATCCCTCGGACGAGAACAAGAAGTACATTCGGTTACCGTAGACGCGTTCGGTTATCGACGGTTACCCTTGTGAGGATTGACGCAGTCGGCGTCGGCGTGGGCAGCGCACCGTGACCTTCACGGCGACGAGGTTGGAGCGGATGGGGTCCGGGTCCGGCGGGGCTCCTCGCGGCTGGCTCACATGAGCGCTATCGCCATCGAGTGATTGTCTCAGTCTACATTAGCTCTGGGTCCCGAAAGCGCGTACAGGCCTGAGACGCAGCAAATCCTCTTATCTACCGCCGTTCGGTGTAGCTCCCGTTTAGAAATGCATGATAGACACTCTCGATGCCTTCCATGAGAGTGATCTTTGCTGCCCATCCCAAAGTGCGCAGCTTGTCGACGCTCATCAGCTTTCGCGGTGTACCGTCAGGTCTAGAGTGATCATGCGCGATCTCCCCAGTAAATCCGACTACACGGCAGATCATTCTAGTCAGCTCTAGGATCGTGATGTCCTGTCCGCAGCCGAGATTGACGTGATCATGGTCAGAGTAGTTCTTCAGAAGGAAGACTAATGCGTCGGCGCAGTCGTCGACGTGCATGAATTCCCGACGTGGTGTGCCCGTGCCCCAGATGGTGATTTGCTTATCACTTATGAGCTTAGCTTCATGCGCTTTCCGGATCAGCGCTGGGATGACGTGGCTTGACTGCAAGTCATAATTGTCGCCTGGCCCGTAGAGATTCGTCGGCATAGCGGAGATGTAGTCGCGGCCATATTGCTGGCGATAGGCTTGAGCCATTTTGATGCCGGTGATCTTGGCGACGGCGTAGCATTCGTTGGTGCGCTCTAGTGGCCCGGTCAAAAGCGCGCTTTCAGGAATGGGCTGTGGTGCCATCTTCGGATAGATGCAAGACGAGCCGAGGAAGAGGACGCGGTCGACATTGTTTTCGTGGGCTGCCGCGAAGATATTGGCCTCGATCATCAGATTGTCGTAAAGAAAGTCGACCGGATAGGTGGCGTTCGCGAGAATACCACCTACCTTTGCCGCAGCCATAATGATAGCGTCCGGTTTCACCACTGCCACGAAGTTTTCAACCTCGGTCTGTCGCTTGAGGTCTAGCTCTCCCCGAGGGGCGGCCACAACTTTGCAGTCTTCAGACGCGAGTCGGCGTACAACAGCGCTGCCCACCATACCTTTGTGGCCAGCGACCCACACGGTTTTTCCGTTCAGATCATACATTACGCTTCCTTCATGACTACAGATGTCTGCATGACCTTCAGGTCTTCGCGTACCATTTCCGCAGCAAGCTCGCGCACGGATGTCTCATGCACCCAGCCGAGCTTCTCCTTCGCCTTGGTAGCGTCACCCAGGAGAAGATCGACTTCCGTGGGGCGGAAGTAGCGTGGGTCCACTTGGACTAGGCATCTGCCGCTCGCTACATCATAGCCCTTTTCGCCGACACCCTTGCCACGCCATTCGATCTCGACGCCGATATCTTCGAAAGCCCACTCGACGAATTGGCGGACAGGGGTCGTTTTGCCCGTCGCCAGCACGTAATCATCCGGTTGATCCTGCTGTATCATCATCCACATACCTCGCACGTACTCACGCGCATGGCCCCAATCGCGTTGAGCATCGAGATTGCCGAGATAAAGCTTGTCCTGCTTGCCCAGGTAGATAGCAGCGGCAGCGCGGCTGATCTTGCGCGTCACAAAAGTTTCGCCACGAAGGGGGCTTTCGTGATTAAAAAGAATGCCGTTGGAAGCGTGCATACCATAGCCCTCGCGATAATTGACGACCATCCAGTAGGCGTAGAGCTTGGCGGCGGCGTAAGGGCTGCGCGGATAAAAGGGCGTCGTTTCGTTCTGCGGTACGGACTGCACGAGGCCGTATAGCTCCGAAGTCGAGGCTTGATAGAAGCGGGTCTTGTCCGTCAGACCGAGGAGGCGAATCGCCTCAAGAAGTCGCAATGTACCGATACCGTCCGCGTTTGCTGTGTACTCAGGTGTTTCGAACGACACCTGCACATGGCTCTGAGCAGCCAAGTTGTAAATTTCGTCTGGCTGAGATTCCTGAACCACGCGGATGAGGTTAGTCGAATCAGTGAGGTCACCGTAATGCAAGATCAGGCGCGGATCGGATTCGTGCGGGTCTTGGTAGAGGTCTTCGATACGACCCGTGTTGAAGGAAGAGGAACGTCGCTTAATCCCATGAACGATGTAGCCTTTTTCGAGAAGAAGACGGGCAAGATAGGCACCATCCTGTCCAGTTATGCCCGTAATAAGAGCAACTTTTCTGCTATCGCCCATTCTATTCCTGCTCTATTAAGTTTAAAGTTTCGGCTCCGGCTCGCCACGCCGACACAATGTGCGGCCAGCCCCGTGCGCTATGGAGCACTTCGACAGATGCGGCGCGAAGCTCGTCATTGACAGTCCGCCAGCCGAGCACACCTCTTGCTTGGACTCACAGCAAAATAGAGTTGCGCCGCTAACCTGTCGGCTTCGTACATGCGGTCTGAGTGCCGCTCAGCTCACGCCGCGAGCGACTGTACTCCCAGCACCTTGCAGCTGATTTGCTCATCATCAGCGAGTGAGGACGCCTTTCTTTCTTGCTTGAGCGTCTTCTAATGGGAATTGTTTGGATCAGTGAAATCGATTGTTTGGATAAAGTGCATCCACAGAATGGATGGTCTGACCGAGCAGCCGGGGCGCATCGCCGGCCCGGAGTCGTAGGTCCCGAGCTGCCGTTCGGGGCGAGGACAACGTTCGTGGCCGCGAGCCCTCACCACAGCATCCGGCACAGGTCGTGCAGAACTTTGGGAGCAGACTGCAGATTCTGTCGATCAGCTGGTTCCAGGCGCGTCGAGCTGTCGACCTCATCTCGCCCGGTACCGGTTGCTGTATGCAGCCTTGCACCCTTGGCGTCTGGCGTCGACGGAACGATTTGCTTCGGCAGGCAGTGTCGCAGCGTTTCCCGGCTGTTTCGGTTCTATTGGCCGGGCCCGCGTCAGCCGAGCCCCTTCATCATGGCATCCAACACATGGATGGCCGGCATCCACTCAATAGATTTTACATATGCCGCGGAGGCCCAGTAGAGAAGGCTGAACCGGAAGCGAGGGCATCGGCTTCAAGCTGTGCGAGCGTCACGGGATTAGTGGGCAGTGCTGAGTGAGCTCTTCTGCCCTATGGCCCGGCCTCTGCCAAGCGCCCGGCGTCAGGGTCTACGTGTCGACTAAGGATACCAAACCGGGCAACCTCCTCTCTGAACGAGATTTCCGAAAATGCATGTTAGTGGATTGGAAAAGCGCCGGTTCGTCGTCTCTCGGAGGCGTACGGGGTTCGGTGATTGTCTGTGGTCATTGGCGGCCGCTTGGCGCTACGCGCAGCGGTCGGGACGAACTCTAGTCATCGACTGGCGGGGGGCCTGCTACCTCGACCAACCCTTCACAAATGCGTTTCCGGTGTTCTTCCAGCCGATCAATGACATCGCTGGCGTGCCGGCTATTTCCGACGACCGGATCAACGACGTTTCCTTCCCTGGTCCATTCTTCCCGGAGTGGTGGAACAGGCCGGCGATCGAGTGCCTTTACCGGCCAGATGAGCAGATTTTCCAAGAGCGCGATGAGTTGGGCGAGCTCTTTCAGGCCGAACACGATGTCGAAGCGAACACAGTAGTGTGTGACGCTTGTCTGATGTGGCGGTGCGATGAGGATGCAGAGCGGCAGGTGTTCCAGAGTGTCCAGCCTCGGCCAGAAATTCAAGCCCGCATAGATGCCATTTATCAGGAATGTTTTGAGGGGCACAGCATCATCGGGATTCATGTTCGGCACGGTAACGGTGAAGACATCATGGAGCATGCGCCCTACTGGGCCGATCCGGAGCTCGCCGTTCGGCAAGTGTGCGCTGCAATTGACAAGGCTAAGGCGTTACCGCACCCCAGGCCTGTGCGGCTGTTCTTATGCACGGACAGCGCGCGGATACTGGATCTTCTGTCGGCCAGGTTTCCCGATCTGCTCACTGTCCCGAAGCACTTCGGATCCAATCAAGGTGGCCCCTTACACACTGCAGCACTCGGGATTGACGGCGGAATTTCCGCCCTCGTTGAGATGTATCTTCTCGGGCGCTGCGATACCGTAATTCGGTTTCCCCCGACGAGCGCCTTTACACGATATGCACGCCTTTTCGCACCACGGGTAATTGAATTCGAGCTGAAAGAGCCAAGTCGTTTGACTTTGATAGAAGGCAGCCAAGTCTCTGATCTCAGTTAAGACCCGCCACCTGCGCAATTCGGCAGACGCAACCAACAGGCATAGTTGAATGCGCATTTCTCACCGACGCCAGTGGAGGCGCCGTACATTACCGATAGCGTCGTCATCTGACGCCGCCCGAAACGCGCCAGAACTTCCCTGTTACGCGGGGCCGCAGACAAGCCAGAGCGACGGCGATCGTGACGCTGACGCTCGAAACAACGCGGGCGATCACTCCAGAGACGAGATTGAGGTTGGTTATGAAAGTCATTCCCGTGATCATCAGCGGCGGAGCCGGATCGCGGCTATGGCCCGCCTCAAGGCAATCGCACCCCAAACCTTTCCTCAAAGTAGCGGATGGATATTCTCTCATTCAGCACACTGTGCTGCGCGTCGCTTCGATAGAAGGTGTCGTGGAACTCGTCGCTGTGACATCCGGGGAACACCTCTTCCTGACCAAGGACGAATTCGACGAACTGGATTCCGTGGTCCTGCCACGCACCTTTCTGCTCGAGCCCGAACCTCGGGATACGGCCGCCGCCGTGGCTGCAGCCGCGATCCATGCGAGGGCAACGCAAGGCCCTGACGCGATCCTATGCGTCTTCCCGGCCGATCACCTGATTGGCAACCTGCCTGCGTTTCTAGACGTCATGGGCCTGGCCATGGAACATGCGAAGCTCGGGCGGATCGCCACATTGGGTATCACCCCAACCAGACCGGACACAGCATTCGGCTACATCGAAGCAGATGGTGAGAACGTCGTCCGTTTCGTTGAAAAACCGGATCTGGAGACAGCCAAAGCCTATGTCGCGTCTCAACGCTTCTTCTGGAACGCCGGCATCTTCTGCTTCAGTGCGCAAACCATGCTCGACGAGATGGTTTTGCATTGTCCCGAGGTGCTCCAGGCCGTCGACGACAGCTATGAGAACGGCCGCGCCAGTCAATGCCAAGGCTTTGCCAAAATCGAACTCGCGCCTGAGCATTTCGGTTCCGCGCCGCGAATCTCGCTCGACCACGCTGTCATGGAGAAGACTAACAGACTTGCCGTGGTTCCCTGCGACATGGATTGGAACGACATCGGATCCTGGAACGCAATGGCCGATTTGATCGCCCCCGACGGAAGCGGGAACAGGATACGCGGCGATGTGCACATGGTCGACACGACCGGCACCTATGTGAGCTCCGACAAGCGCGTCATCGGCACGGTGGGCGTAAGCGATCTGGTGATCGTGGATTCCCCGGACGCTTTGCTTGTCACATCCCGCGACCGCGTTCAGGACGTTAAGAAGCTCTTCGAGGGCCTCAAGGCTTCGGGACATGAAGCTCATCTGGTCCATAGCACGGTACACCGGCCCTGGGGTACCTATACGGTTCTGGAGGAAGGCGAGCGCTTCAAGATCAA
The DNA here is from genome assembly GCF_040323315.1 of Mesorhizobium sp. M0047. Classification (NCBI taxonomy): domain Bacteria; kingdom Pseudomonadati; phylum Pseudomonadota; class Alphaproteobacteria; order Hyphomicrobiales; family Phyllobacteriaceae; genus Mesorhizobium; species Mesorhizobium sp. M0047. The sequence goes on from NZ_JAMYUW010000009.1 coordinate 84,861, forward strand.
ACGCATCGAGGTGAAGCCCGGTCGCCAGTTGAGCCTGCAGATGCACTATCATCGTTCGGAGCACTGGGTCGTGGTCAGCGGCTCCGCCAAAGTCGTCAATGGCGAGCAGGAGTTGTTCCTGGGGACAAACGAATCTACTTACATCCCCTGCGGCCATAAGCATCGGCTCGAGAACCCAGGCAGAATTGACCTGGTTATCATTGAAGTGCAGAGCGGCGATTATCTCGCCGAGGATGATATCGTTCGCTTCGACGACGAATATGGTCGAACGTAGATAACAGTACAAAAAACGTTGAACGGCGAGCCGTCGCTCAAGGATCTCTGTCGTGGGTTCTGGGCCTGACATTGGCAAGCAGCGGGCCGAGCGTGTCATAGTATCCGCCCCGCACTGTCATCAGGCACTCGATCGTGGTCGAAAACATCGGTGAGCGCTTGACAGCTCGCCGTCCGCGGTAACGAAGACTTTAGATATTTCTTAGGCGGACCCGTTGCTCAGCTGTCCAACGGCACAGCCGTATTTCAGCCTGTAGGCGGCAATGAAATCCTCATCGCTGCAGATGCAGCGGCCGCTGGAATCTTTAACTTTCGGATCATGGAGGTGAGAACCAAAGGGGGCGCAGTAGATTCACGCGAGTGCTGGTTGTCCGACTCATCGGAAAACCCGCACTATGCTTGACCAGGTCTGCGGCAAGCATGATCCCGGCAAGCGCTGATTGAAAGGCCATCGGAACCACGGTTCGAACGAGACGACTTCCATCGCTAAGCTGGAACACCAGACCGCCGCAGATAGCCTGCTGATAAAAGGAACGGAGGGGCTGGCCAACAAACGCGGCGAGCGGCCCAAACGGCACAGCCATCGCCGTAGCCACCCGAGCTACGAACTCATTGGGGACTCCGGTATTGGTCTGCAGGAGCGTTTTTACCTCATCGTGTGCTTCCGGCATTCCGAGTTCCTCCGCGACCAGTTGGTGTTCGTCCTTGGATTTCCCGGTCGGCATGTACATGCAGCAAAGGCAAGCCTGGCCGTCATCGAAACCATGCCGCGAGATGCCTAGATCTTGCTCCTGAGTCCAGGCGTTCGCGATCCATCGGGGCAGAGCACCTTGGACAGCTAGACGGTCGGCGGCGGTGTCAAGCGCCACACCCACTCGGTCGAATACCCAGTCGCCCCGGCGCGCAACATGTTCTGCCCACTTCATAGGGTGCGCCTCGACTTCAAGGGCGGTGGACCGAAGGGCGTTGGTTGCAAGGGCCGCCTTAGAGAGGCCGACCTCCGCCTGACCTGCCAACACGTAGCGCTGCAGGTTTGAGAGTTCGATAGCTTCGTGGCCGGCGATCTATCAGTTGCGGCATTGTCCCGGCAGCCGCCTGAGGTTCGCCTGTGTCGTGTCACCTGCAAATTCGAACAAAGTCAGGACAACGACTTTGACAAATCTTAGAATCGGCGGATGATGCCCACTCAACTTACCAGTGATTCACGTCTAGTTTGGATGCTGTGGCCCTACGAACGGATTGACGGCCGTTTAGGCTTTACCAGCTTCACCATTCAACAATTGATGGGATAGAAGTCATGGCCAAAGACTCTGCGCTTCTGTCTGAGCTGCATAAACTCATTGGGCAACGGATCGAGGCTGGCCAGATCGCGCAGCCAAGCGAAATCGTTGAGGAGATATTCAAAAGTAAACCTCTGACAGGCCCGCATGCCGACTTCTACAGAGCATTTGCCAAGAAAGAACTTGTGGGTGTCGTTACACGTATGTTGAAGCGCGTGGGCATGAGCGACGATCCTGCGTCCCCTCAGATGGTCCTTCCTGGCCATACTCGCTTAGTCAAATCGTATCCTGTGCTTCGGAACGGCGAACGGTCTCTGGTTCCAATAGGCCTCTGCACAACGGAAGAACTTTCTGACCACGTCTCGCTTCTTCGAAAGCAGGCAAAGGGCTGCGAAAACCACGCTGCAGAATTGGTTGAGTACCTTGCCACCAAAACCACCCGGGCGAAAATTGAAGCGCAAATCGAGAGGTCTGAAAGAACCGTAGCCGAACCGGCATGATAGCCGATGTCGCTATTTCCACCATTTCCTCACCTACTTCAGAATACGCCGAAGTAGTGCCTGACCAGATTAGCGGAATTAAACCGTTTGAGATATCGTGGTCCCTGCGTTGGGGGGCACTTCTGATATGGATGTTTACGTCGAAGGAAAGGGGCCAGAGGGTGAAGCTGGGACGCCTTTCCGAATATCGCTTGAGCCGAGCTATAGACATCGCGACGCGCTCAGGCTGCTTTTCATCTTGGTGGCGGGAAGTGAAGATGTCGACAGGCCTACAGAGGAGGTCGTGAGCGTTTTTCGAGCTGAGAAGCGCTTGATGGCAATGGACTTCCTCGTCCGTTATCCTGACTATTTGGGTGACGCCCTGCTGGATCTCTATGAGGAGACCCGCGAACCCGAACTGCTAGAGGCAGTTCAGCGCATCTTCATCAACGACGAGCCTTCCATCAGACTGGTGCGGATGGTCCGCTGGCGGCACGGCGCCTATCAGAACGTCGAGGACGCCCTTGCAATGCTGAGCTACTACGGCTTAGCGAGACCGATGCAACTCGCCGGTGACGACGGCAAAATTCGTCGGTACGAGTACCTTATATTACCAAAGGCGATCTCGTTTCTGGAAAAGTGCGTTCAGGATTACCCGGAGTTGGCGTGGTATCGCGACCGATTAGCGTTGGTAATGCGAGTCGCCAGCGGCAAGAGCGGCTCCGCCCTAAAGGAATGGCAGTATGAGCACCCGCAATATGGAAGCACCATCCAGGGCGACGTGATACCGACTATCCAAGAGCAGGTCGAACAGCGTCTGACCAAATTCGCCGGATTGGAACCATGAGCAAGGAACGGATCATCGAGTCGACCGAGTACGGCTGGATAAGAGCCATAGCCGAGGATAGCACCAGTCCGGAGTCGGATGTTCGAAGCGCGTTGCTCAAGTATGGCATTCGCGCGCAGACTACTCCGCCGCGCGCCAAGAGCCTTCGCTTCGACGGCATCAAGTTGACGGGTGTTCGAGCCGAATCCGAGCGCGACGGACCGTTTCATCTGTCCTGGTCAGACATAGGGATCGGCATCTGGGCCGTGATGTCCGAGCGCAATCTGCGAGGAAAGTCATCCATCCTGCACCTACTCAACGCAGCTATCCGCGGCGACTTTCCCGGTCGGGTGAAGCCCGACGTTTGGAAGTGGCTGGAAACCATCGAAGTCCGGTATTGTGTCGATGAAGTCCTGCATCGCATGGAGCTGCGCAAGCCTGCCGGCGAGGAGAAGGCGGCGGAGGGCAAGGCCACGCTGAGCCGGAGTGTCAGCGACGGTCAGTGGATCACGCTCTATGAAGGTGACGCTGGAGACGGGCTGAAGTCTCAGACCGAGCACCTGATGATGGAAGAACTAGATTTCCCGGTGATTTATGCCCACAACAAGAATACCGGCGGTCATCCCCATGGCTGGCCTCTGATAGCTTCGACGTTCTTCCTGTCGAGTTCTACTGAGCCGAAGGCACTGTTCGGCGATCTGCCCATAGACGGGCTCCCGCTTCGCCTGCTCCAACTGTTCATAGGGTTACCGTGGGTCTCTACCTATAGTGCTGCGTTAACCGCGCAGAAGCAGCTCGAGCAGGCACTGGCCGATAGGCCGAACCATTCTGGCGTGAGCGTAGTGCTCGATAGCAGGCTTATCGAGGTTGAGGGCCAACTCGCCAAAGCGAAGGAGGCTCGTGGCACCGATGACCGCAGCGCAAAAAGGCTGGAACTGGCGCGCCTCGATGAGGAGACCGTGACCGATAGGAAGGTGGTCGAGACCGCTCGAATAGCCTTAGAGACGGACACGGCGACCGTCGCGGCCGTCACAGTCAGCTACGACGACGCGCGGCGAAGGCTCAAGCAGCTCGAGGACGAGCGGTCGGCAGGATACTCGTTCCGTCAGCTCAACCCGACTTGCTGCCCTGCCTGCGAGGCAGCGTTCGAGGAGGCCGCGCCTGCGGTTCAGCACGCAGACCACAACACCTGCGCCTTGTGCAAGAACGACTTGCCGGTCCACGAAAACGATCTGGATAGCGATCGCATCCAGTACGCGCAGATCCTGGTTGAGGAACTGGCTTCGTCGCTCCAGATCGCCAAAGCCAAGTTCAAAGCCAGCGAGAAGACAGCAAGGGAGGCGACCGAACGCCTCCGCACCGGAATGAACAGGATGCGAAACCTTCAGGACGCCATCTCAACGTTGCCGACCGACCCCGAACTCATCGTTGTGCAGTTGGAGGCCCGGGCCGAGCAGCTTCGGGAACTGGTCGCCTCACTGCAATCGCCTGCCAACGACGACACCGAGACGCAGAGCGAACTCAAGATCCTTCGTGCCGCTACTGACGCCAGTAAGACGCTGATGACCTCTATGCAGTCGGACGTTCTGACAGAGATCGCTGATTCGGTGATGTCCCTCACGAAGAAGTTCGGTGTTTCCCACATCACCAGCATGCACCTCGACGGCGGTGGGAGGCTGAAGGTCCACCAAGGCGGCGCCGATATCTATTTCAGCAACCTTACGATGGGCGAGAAATTGCGCATTAAGATCGCGACCTCGCTGGCGGCTGTGGAGGTGGCCAAGCGTCGCGGGCATGGCCGGCATCCAGGCTTGCTGATTATCGACTCGCCTGCGTCGGAAGAGGTCGTGAACGAGGACTTCGAGCAGATGCTGGACAGCGTTGCCTCTGCTGCGAAGGACATCGGAGGCGTTCAGATCATTCTCGGCACCATTGCTCGCAGCGCGGTGGAGGCGGTTGTGTCTATTGATCATCGGCTACACGCTAAGGGGGATAAGTACCTCTTCTGAGTGGTCGGCGATGGAAGACAGATTCGAGCTCCTGACGACGGAAGGCACGCCCATCCTAGACCCGGGAACGGCTCAAGAGAACGAATTGCTGGCCGCGATTGAGGCCCTGTCTTCCGAAACCGCGCGCGCAGACGCGTTCTGCTGGATGACCCGCTGGGTGACCGCGGCCGCCGTTCAGCGCGCGCTGCTGCGGATACTCGAGCGAGAGGATGACGCCACCTCTGTTGCGGAAATGGTCGACTGCCTCGACGAACTGCCCACAATACCGCAGGCTCTCGGGCGCAGTGCGTGGGAAATCTTCCGCCGCCGTTTCGAGCCCCGGTCTGAACATAGCTGGATGCGATCGCAGGCGTTGCGCGGCGCGCTTGTCGTAGTGCAGGGCGACCACAGTTTGGTCAGGCGCCTGCAGTCGTATCTTCTGGACGTCACGACAGACGACGACGGGGCCTATCTGCGTCACGTCGCCAAGGTCACGGGCACCATTCTGCGTCGATACCCCGATGACGACTTCCGAGACCTTCTCTCCAACCTGGCGCATGTGGGCGAGGCAGCAGACGAAGCTACCCTTGAGCTCGGACTTGATCGCTTGCAAGACGGGTTGCTGGCCAGAACGCAGGACGCGCTCATGTCAGCCTTGACGGCGGCGCAGGGTTGGTTTCGCCGTTCCCTGGCGGCGAGCGAAGGACGTTCGGATGCTGCGCTGTATGATATCTGTACGTCTGTTCTGATCGATGTGCAGAACAGAGGACTGCACTCCGATCTTGCGTTGGATTTGCCAAAACTTCGTAGGGCAGCCATCGAGTACTCAGCCTTTGCCGTCGATCGCCACTCCGCCCAGTCATGGCTCGGGGCGCCATCGCGCGAGCGTTTTCACTGGCTGTCGATGGCCACGAAGTTAGCCATGGCTGCTCACACGTTCACAAAGGACACCTGGCTGCAAGCGGCCATTGTGATCGAGGACGAGTTGCTATCGATCTTTTTTGCGAGTGAGAGCGTGTTCTCTCGATCCGATGGCCACGGCGCCGATATTCTCGGACGAAAGGCACTCGTCCAATCGCTGCAGAAGCGGCGATACTATCTGCAGACCTTAAATCAATGGCTCGCCGAGAACGTTGATAGCGATCTCGCTCCGAATGTCGGACAACTACGCGACACGGTGCAACATTCACTGGCCGGAGCTATCCATCGCAGCCCTTTTGACGAATCGACTGAAGGCTGGCTGGTCGATGTCCTCAAGAAAGCCGGCCTCGACGCAGCTACAGCCGCCATGACCGCAGCGCAGTTCGACGTGGGGATGGATCGCAATCGGCAAGTGGCAGAGCTGTGGGCCGCCGTTATTGAGAAGCTCTCGGACAATCCCGATTACCAGCGCGACCATCCCCGAGCGCTGCTGGAACACATGTGTACGCTCATTGTGCGTTTTCTCGATTTTCGCGCCAACGTTGGCAGGAGTACCGACCCGTCTGCTGAGTACGTGTTTCGGCGCGGCGCCGATCTGCCGGTCGAACACGACCTTCAACTAGATTTCCTGAAGTTCCTCACGATGTCGGACGCACCGTCGTTCCGAGCCGAAGCCCGTGACTCCGGTGGCGGTCGCGCTGACATCGCTCTCGAATATCGTGGCGTCAAGTCGATCGTGGAGGTGAAGAGGGACGACAACGTGCTCAACAATGCGGAACTTGCGGAGCGGTATGCCGGCCAGGCGACGGGCTATCTGACGACCGGTGTCTGTTTCGGTTTCCTCCTGGTGCTAGATCTCACGGATCGGAAAGGCCATCAACCGCACATTTCCGAACAGATCAGTGTGGAGCAAAAGGTGCCGGATGGATCTAAGGTAAAATACCATATTGTGGTGGCCAGAATTCAAGCCAATCGCAAGACGCCGCATGAACTGCGGTAATGTTAGCTTTCCTTTGACGCATACCGATACCAGTGAAGGCGCACAACTCAGAGATCGGTGTTTGCGAGATCGAATCTATACGCTTCCGGAGCGGCAATTTGGCTTAGTCAAGCAGATGGTCGAGGCCACTCCTTCGATGAGCAACTTTCTCGAGGTAGGCTGACTGTTCGGTCGTGAGGCACGGCTTAACGAGCGCCATTTCCCAGTCCTTCAGGGACAAAAGTTGCGCTTTTTCCCGGCCTCGGCGGATCGTGAGCTTGAAGTCTTGAGGGCTGTGCACGACGCCTTTCTTTCTTAACCTCCAGAGAACGGTCGCCAGTTGTTTGGGGGTGAATGCACCCCGCGTCTGCAAATAGTCTATAAAGGAATGAACATCGAAATTGGGTTCAACGTTCGCCAGCGCCACAAGCGCGCTTACTAATCGCCTGCGGCGCGCGTCCTCGACAAGTTGTCGCCGATCTCGATCGACCTTCTTACGAGTGGCGAGCGCGTCTAAGGTGCGGCCTTCTTCGTCGGTCGCAGCTATACCAAAGCGATGAATGCATTCAGATCCGATCAGCAGCCTTGCGGCCGTATGCAAATTGCGGATTTCGAATTGGTAGCGGATGTCGGGATGATCACAGAGTTCACAGTTAGCGGAGGGCGCTTCGAGGTCATGGTAGTCACCAGTGTAGCGCCACTCGCGAAGAGCTTGCGAAAGGCTGCCCTTGTCCCAACTGAGCGGGAGCAGGTTATTCGCAGCCCTCGTTTCCCAACTCATTGGGCTAGGCCAGAGGTCGGTTTGAATTGGTTATGAAGAGCTGTTGGTCGATAGGCCCGAGATAGACCTTATTCAGTAGGAAACTGAATAGAGCCTTTGCGCCTTTTCGATCGGCTGGTATCTCGATACGGCCTGCATTTACGGCGATTGGAAATCCTATAGCCACTGCCTGCGCCTGAATATTTGCGACCGGGTGATTTCCAAGAACGTTGGCCTTCGTGATTGCAAGAACGTGCTTTCGGATACCTTCATCAGCTCCGGCTACGAACGCCGCAGCATCCCCGATGGCGAGGCTAGCGTGGCCGCAAAATGCAGCTAGCTCAGGATCGGTTGCGTCTCGGAAGACAGGGGACATATCGAGGACGCGCCGTAACATGGAGTAACTCTTGAACCGGACCAGTCCTATCGCGTCGACGGTTGCTACCAATTTATTATCCAGTGAGAATGCCGGTTCGACGAGCCGTCGAAAAACATCGCCCTCATATAAAAACGCGAAACGATTAGATAGCACCTGTTGCGGGCCAAAGTTCTGGATCAAGAGCCGCCGATTTGGGCCATTGCCGAGGACGGCGAATAGGCCCTTGACGGATTGATCTTGAAAATTGGCGACATCGAGTACGGGAAGTGCGACCGCGTTCTGGTCCGCTGCAGCTAGCAGCGCTTGTGCCTCTGGCAGGCTTTGGATGAAGAGCACATCCTCGCTGTCTGGAATCCAATCGCCCGTGAATGCAATTGCGTTGGCGATGCCGGCCATGAATTGAGCTTCTTGGTTTTCGAACACCCCGTTTAGTTGGGCCTGCAGCGGATTGGCCAATTGAATGTGTCTGACTTCGGCTATCTCGGCCGGACGGCATACGGCGTAGAGTTGAGTCATCTATTTTCCCCCCAGATCGAGCAGAATGTATTCTGTGAGCTGGCCTACCTGCAATTCCGTGGCGGCAGTGCGAAGATGTTTCTCCGTTATCAGCACGAAAGTCACCCCTTCAGCAGATTGGACTTTGTAGAAGTGCCACCCAAGCAAGCCAAGCAAGGGGTTGAAATGGTAGTTGTACCCAGTGGCGGTTATCACGCCAAAGATTGCGACAGTTGGCACCCAGAATTTCCAATCTAGTGTGTTGAATTGCGACGTGAATAGCGGCATTACATAGAGGAGGAGAAACGCGGTGTTCTCATGGTCCGCAGCCTCGATTGACGCTGCTTTGAATTTAGACGCGGGCAGTGAGCGTTTAGCGCTCCAGAGAATCCCGACGCATAGGACACAAAGGATTAGGCAGCCTGTCAGGATGAATTTTGCCGCCTGGGGCGCACATTCAACCCACGCAACCCAAGCATAGGTCAATCCGACCGGGGCGAGGGCCGTGCTTGTGAAGACTAGTCTGGCAAAAACATTGAACATTTGGCTCTTCTATCACGTTGCAGCATTCGGCGGCGATACGACTACAGAAGTCCACAGCGTTTTTAGGCGAAGAGATCGCTTCGTCCTGATAAGGCCCTCTATCGGGCCCGCCCTGTTCCGATCTTAGGTCCCATGGCAGCTTTTATCGGCATCTGCTCTCGAAGCTGCCATTCAGGTTACGGCCCCTGAGCGGTAGTGTCGTGCGACGTTCTCTCTCGGCCAATCAAGGCTGAGGAGAACTCACATGGGCCATTCTCAATTCGATGATGCCAGTCGCGAGCGCGCAGCTTGGAATGCCGGAAAGAGGGTCGTCACCAAGCGTCCGTTCAACCAGAAGCAGATCTGGGCAATTCGCTTTTTCCTCGATCGCAAGAGACGCGTTCGGGACCGTGCGCTATTCGATCTAGCAATCGACAGCAAGCTTCGCGGTTGTGACCTGGTCAAGATCAGGATTCGCGATGTGGTCGCCCGACCGGAGATAGGGACTCGCGCCGACACGTGGAATACCGGGTAGCTTCGACAATTGTGGGGTGGGAAGCGGACGGACAGCTCTTGAGCTGGGCATGCGACGTTTCAGCCGTTTAAGCACATCGAGGAGAACCGTAAAATTCAACGAATTGCTGGCATTCCCAATGCACGACCTTGACTGCTCTTATGCGGAGGCCTGAGGACATTCCACATTTGTACCGCAATTCGAGGAAGATTAATTTCATATCTGTGGCGAACCGACCGTGGGCCGCTTATGGTCATCACGAACAAAAGGAATTTCAAATGACCAAGAGCATTGCGATTTTCAATAACAAAGGCGGTGTCGGAAAAACGACCTACATGTATCATGTTGGGCATCTTCTCGCCGCGCGCGGGCTCACCGTCCTGATGGTCGATTGCGACAGTCAATGTAACCTGAGTGCCTATTGCTTGAGCGACACTGCTATTCGACAATCGTGGGGCACGGAGGGAAACAGTATCTACCGAGCCATTGAGCGTGTCGCACGAGGCATCGGCGACATTCGCCAGAGACAGCCTAGTCCGGTTCCACACGCTCAGGGCAAGCTGTATCTCGTGCCGGGGGATCTTCGACTCAGCGATTTTGAAGACACATTGGGCGACACCTGGAGTGCTGCACGAGGTGGCAACGAGCCTGCGGTGCGAGCTCAATCTGCAATCCATCGCTACATTCAATGGGCTAGCGAGAAAGTCCGCGCAGACTTGGTGCTGTTGGATCTCGGTCCCAACCTGGGCGCGCTGAACCGAGCTGTTCTAGCCTCGGCGGATTACTTCATCACGCCTCTGGCTCCCGACCTGTTTTCCATTCAAGGAACGGAAAACCTCGGCAACAAGCTGGTCGGATGGCGGAAAGAGTGGGATCAAACTAATACCGCATGGAAGGACCCCACTCTCTCTATCCCCAAGGGGAGACCGAGCTACCTTGGCTACGTCGTTCAACAGCATAACGTACGTTCAAATGCTGTTGGGATGACGGAAGGTTGGCAAATTTACGGGAACGAACTCGAGCCTGCGATTCGCGCAAACATTATCGAAAAGCTTACTCCTCTGAATCAAGTACAGGTTTGGCACGATGATGATTATAAACTGGGTTTGATCCCAAATCTTCACAGCCTTGTTCCATATTCTATGGACGCCAAGAAGCCGATCTTCTACTGTAATTCTAGCGATGGCGTTCGCGGTGCTCATCTTGCGAAGGCTAGGGATTCGGCCGATCATTTTGCAGAGATAGTTGACACCCTCAACTCAGTTTCCGCTTGGCCTTAGAGATTGCTTGATTGACCTCATACTTCTGCATTGAATTGGGGGATGGGTATTGCTTTGGGCCGCTGCAAGAGTCGAAATATACTCCCAACAGCCGATACGATTCTCGGCCGAGATCGGTCTCGAAGTGCTCCTAACTCAGTCCACTATTGGAATCGAACGAACGGCAAGTTTCGGGCGACGACATGATCAAACCGAAGGGCTGACTTGGGGTCGGGTGCCGAACGGCGGCTTTCTGAGTTTCTCGGCCAGAACCGGACAGTCGGCAGATGATGCGGTGGACGGCTCTCCTCCCGCCCTGCGGTATGATCGTGGGGCCAGAAGCTGGAGGAGATCTATGATGGGCAACGTTACGACGATTGGTCTGGATATTGCGAAGTCAGTGTTTCAAATCCACGGGGTGGATGCGGCGAGTGAGGTTGTCGTTCGCAGGAAGCTGACGCGTGGGCGCGTGCTGGCATTCTTCGAGAGCCTGCCACGTTGCCTGGTCGGTATCGAAGCCTGCAGCTCGTCGCATTATTGGGCGAGAGAACTGACTGCACGTGGCCATGATGTCCCGCTGCTGCCGGCACAGTATGTGAAGCCTTATCTGAAGCGGCAGAAGAATGATGCCGCAGATGCAGAGGCGATCTGCGAGGCGGTCACTCGGCCGACCATGCGCTTCGTGCCTGTGAAATCACCCGAGCAGCAAAGTGTGATGATGCTGCACCGGGCCGGTTGATGCTCAACCGCCAGCGCACGCAGATATCGAACGCGTTGCGGGCACACCTATCCGAGTTCGGGATCGTAGCGCCGATCGGGCGGAATGGGATTGAGCAACTGCTCGTGGTCGTCAACGACGAGAACGAGACCAGGATACCAGCTGGACGCGCGGCTATGCCTTCGCATGCTTGAGGCGCAGCTCAGGGGCGTGAAGAAACAGATCCTCGAAAACGATCGTAGGGTTCGGGCGAATGCGCGTGAGACCGAGCTTGGTCGCAGGTTGATGGAAATCCCAGGCGTCGGCCCGCTGCTGGCAAGTGCATTCGTGGCTACGGTCGCCGATGCGCATGCGTTCAAGTCGGGGCGCTGTCTATCGGCATGGATCGGACTCGTGCCGAAGCAGCACTCGAGCGGGGGGAAGGAGAGGCTCGGCAGTATCTCCAAGGCCGGCAATCGCTACTTGCGGCAGTTGCTCGTGGTGGGTGCGATGGCGGTCATCCGCTATGCCGAGCGCAACGGTACCAGGAGGCCATGGCTCGTGCAGTTGATGGCGCGGCGAACAGCCAAGGTTGCGGCGGTTGCGTTGGCCAACAAGACCGCCCGGATGGTCTGGGCACTGATGACGAACGGCGAGCGCTACAGGGAGCCGGTCATCGCATAGAACAAGATAAGGCGAGCGATCGCTGACGAGGTTGGAAAGGGCGGACAGGAGCTAATGCACAAAGCCGGTTGATACCGCCGGATCAGGAAAACCCACTGGGGCCGTGCACCTCGAGTGCGAGCTTACGATCGGGACCTGAGACGCGCGAATGGCATTATGGCCAGCGGCACATGATAGGCCGCACCTACAGGTCGGATACATGGCCGCACCAACCAGCAACGGCAACGCTCAAAGAATCCCTTGCCAACGGAGAGCCGTCCATACATGGCCCCATACAAGTCATTCGCTCGTGCCTTCGCGATGACATTTCTTGGCGCCCCCAATCTTCCAAGCCTGCAACGTTCACTGCATCGCACGGGCGCGTATATTGGGTATCTTCAATATTCTGAAACGTCACGCCATCCTGCTTCCGTTTAACAAAACTCGGAGGCTGCGCCCATGACACCGACGAAGCTCCTTGTCGGTCAGATAGTCATTGTGTTCGCCATCGTCATTCTCGGCGTATGGACAGCGACTCAATGGTGCGCCCAAACTTTAGATTATCAGCCGCAACTCGGACCCCCATGGTTTGTCGCAGCCGGATGGCCGATCTACAAGCCGTGGCAACTGTTCGAGTGGTGGTTCCATTTCGACGCATACGCGCCCGAGGTCTTCGACACGGCCGGGATGCTTGCGGCCACCACAGGCTTCATGGGCTGCGCGGCCGCCATCGCTGGCTCCCTCTGGCGTGCGCGGCAGCGCGGCCTAGTCACCACTTATGGCTCGTCGCGATGGGCCGTGTCTTGGGAGATCGAGAAGGCAGGGCTGTTTCGACCAGCCGGTGTTTTCCTTGGCAAGCTGAAGGACCGCTATCTTCGCCATGACGGGCCGGAGCACGTAATGGCCTTTGCTCCCACGCGCTCGGGCAAGGGTGTTGGACTGGTTGTTCCGACGCTTCTTTCCTGGACCGGCTCGGCCGTCATTCACGACATCAAAGGCGAGAACTGGCAGCTGACCGCCGGCTGGCGGTCGAAGTTCTCGTACTGTTTTTTGTTCAATCCGACCGATCCGAGGTCAGCACGCTACAATCCGCTACTTGAGGTGCGCAAAGAAGTGAACGAGGTCCGCGATGTCCAGAACATCGCTGATGTCTTGGTGGATCCGGAAGGTGCGCTCGAGCGGCGCAATCATTGGGAGAAGACCAGTCACTCACTCTTGGTCGGCGCCATCTTGCACGTGCTCTATGCCGAAGAGGAAAAGACGCTCGCCCGCGTCGCCACCTTCCTGTCGGATCCGCAACGCTCCTTTGTCGCGACGCTGCAGCGGATGATGACGACCAATCACCTCGGCACGGCGGACAAGCCCCAGGTCCATCCGGTCGTGGCCTCCGCAGCGCGCGAGGTGCTGAACAAGTCGGAAAATGAGCGTTCTGGCGTGCTCTCGACCGCGATGTCGTTTCTCGGGCTCTATCGTGATCCGACAGTGGCCGCGGCAACATCGACCTGCGACTGGCGCATTGCGGACCTGATGGATGCCGAGCGGCCGATGTCGCTCTATCTGGTCGTGCCGCCGTCGGACATCTCGCGCACCAAGCCGCTGGTGAGACTGGTGCTCAATCAAATCGGCCGCAGGCTGACTGAGCGCCTGGAGGGTGACCCGAAGAAGAGCCGCAGGCATCAACTCCTCATGATGCTCGACGAATTCCCGGCGCTCGGACGCCTCGATTTCTTCGAGACCGCGCTTGCCTTCATCGCAGGCTACGGCATCCGCGCCTATCTGATCGCTCAATCCTTGAACCAGATCTCCAAGGCCTATGGCGAGAACAACGCCATTCTCGACAATTGCCATGTGCGGATTTCCTTTTCTTCCAATGACGAGCGCACGGCCAAACGCATCTCGGACGCGCTCGGTACAGCGACGGAACTCAGATCCATGCGCAACTATGCCGGCCATCGGCTGGCACCCTGGCTTTCGCACGTCATGGTGAGCCGCCAGGAAACTGCGCGACCGCTGTTGACACCAGGCGAGGTGATGCAATTGCCGCCTTCGGACGAGCTGGTGCTGATATCAGGATTGCCGCCGATCCGTGCGAACAAGCTCCGCTACTACGAGGACCAGAATTTCACCGAACGGGTGCTGCCGGCGCCGGTGTTGCGCGACGGTCTGTACGCGGACTGTCCTGCGTCGCGCCCCGACGATTGGAGCGGACTAGTCCGCAGTGTTGACCGCCGTCTCGCTGCAGATGACGAAAACGCCGGCGCGGCAATCGAAGAAGACGGCGGCGTGCAACAGCAGCGTCATCCCGGCCTGCCTGAAGACCACGTCGTCGTCTCTCAGGAGCCTGATCAAGACGACCTCTTCAATCTGGCGGACGATGACGCCGAGGCACTCGCAGACAAGCGCGTCATGGACCGGGTTTCCACCGCAGCCAGCGCCTACGGTATCAACGAGGGAAGGGGCGACGACAAGGACATCATCCCCGGCTTCTAAGCGCTTTCGCAGCTCAGGCGTATCTCAGCGTAGATAACGCCCATAAGCGATTTTTCAGATATCGGCGATGTTCGTTCCCGCCGCCGGCGCATCAGCGCCGGCCAGTCGGAACGAGCCCCATGAAGCCCCATCGCATTCGCCACCAGTTTCTGCTCGAACCCGCGTTAAGCGAGAAGCTGGAAACGCTGAGCCGCAACCCGTCGACCACAAAATCGGCGATCGTTGCGAAAGCGGTCGAGGCCTTCATCGAGCGGCGTGGCGAGAACGAACTCGACAATCGTTATGGCAGGCGTCTCGACCGTCTTTCTCGTGACCTCGACCATATCCGAACCGATGTCGAGGTGATCCTGGAGAGCCTCGCACTCTTCATACGCTTTTCGATTACGCTTCATTCCCACACGCCGGTCCCGGATCGGGCGACACAGGCGATTGCCCAAGAGCGCTTTGACAAATTCGTCGAGCAGGTCGGTCGCCAGATCGCCTCCGGGAAGCGCTCGCTTGGCAACGGCAATGGCAATGGAGGCGAAGGATGAGCTCTCATCCCGCAGCCGACCACCGCCGCCGCGCCATGCTGCGCACAGCCATGGGCCACGCGATCACCGAGGCCCTTGCCGATCCGACCGTCATCGAGGTGATGGTCAACCCCGACGGCGCGCTGCGGCTCGACCGGTTGGGAGAAGGCCGGGTCGATACCGGCGTGCATATGCATCCTTCCGAGGCCGAACGCATCGTCCGCCTCGTTGCCTCTCACGTGCGCGCCGAGGCGCATGCGGACAACCCAATCGTCAGTGCCGAACTACCCTCAGGCGAGCGTTTCGAGGGCCTGTTGCCGCCAATCGTCTTGGCGCCATGCTTTGCCATCCGCAAGCCGGCAGCAAAACTCTACACGCTGGCCAACTATGTCGCCGATCGCATCATGCTCCCGCTGCAGGCTGATGCCCTGAGGAAGGCGGTACGCGAGCGGCGCAACATCCTGGTCGCCGGCGGCACATCATCGGGCAAAACGACCCTTGCCAATGCTCTTCTGGCAGAAGTCGCCGAATGCGATGAGCGGGTGATCCTCATTGAGGACACCCGCGAGCTGCAATGCGCGGCCAAGGACTGTGTTGCGCTGAGGACGAGGCGGGGCTCCGTCACACTTGCCGATCTCGTACGCTCGACCCTACGGCTGAGGCCCGACCGCATCATCGTCGGCGAAGTCAGAGGCGCGGAAGCGCTCGACATGCTGAAGGCGTGGAACACCGGTCACCCCGGCGGCATCACCACGGTCCACGCCAGTTCGGCGCGCTCGGCCCTCTACCGGATCGAGCAGCTCGCCCAGGAAGCGGTCGTCACCGTTCCCCGCCGGCTGATCGCCGATGCTGTCCACCTGATTGTCTTCATCGCCGGACGCGGGTCGTCGCGCCGCATAGACGCGATTGCCGAGGTCACAGGCCTCGACGGCAGTGGCGACTACGCCGTTGGCCAGCTCACTCTTCCGCAACTCCAGCAGCTTTGAAAGGTCATCTCATGCGCAAGAAAATTTGCTTTCTTTCGTCCGCCGCCGTCGCGCTTCTTCTCACGGCCCAGGCTCACGCTGCCGGCTCCGGCATGCCCTGGGAACAGCCGCTTCAGCAGATCCTGGAATCGGTGCAGGGGCCGGTGGCCAAGATCGTTGCCGTGATCATCATCATAACCACTGGCCTTACCCTTGCGTTCGGCGACACGGCGGGCGGTTTCCGCCGGCTGATCCAGATCGTCTTCGGCCTGTCGATCGCCTTCGCGGCCTCGAGCTTCTTTCTTTCCTTCTTCTCCTTTGGCGGCGGGGCAGTCGTCTGATGAGCACCAGAGAGCAGCATATCGAAGGCTTCGAGGTTCTGGTCCATCGGGCGCTCACCGAGCCGATCCTGCTCGGCGGCGCGCCGCGGGCGGTGGCGATCCTCAATGGCACGGTGGCCGCCGCCATCGGCCTAGGCCTGCAGCAGTGGATTGCCGGTCTGATCCTCTGGATCGCCGGCCACACGCTCGCGGTCTTTGCCGCACGGCGTGATCCGGATTTTGCCAACGTGCTTGTCCGTCATCTTCGTCAAAAGGGCTGGCTTGCATGCTGAAGCTTTCCGAATACCGCGGCAAAGCCGACCGGCTTGCCGACCATCTGCCGTGGGCAGCACTCGTCGCGCCCGGCATCGTGCTCAACAAGGATGGCAGCTCCCAGCGGACATTGCGGTTTCGTGGCCCCGACCTTGAAAGCGCGACGGAGGCCGAACTTATCGGCATATGCGCGCGGGCAAACAATGCGCTGAAAAGGCTCGGCTCCGGTTGGGCATTATTCTTCGAGGCCGAGCGCAGCGAAGCGCTGGGCTATCCGAGCTCGGCGCTTCCCGATGCTGCCTCATGGCTGATCGATGAGGAACGGCGCGCGGCCTTCGAGGGCAAGGTCGCGCATTTCGAGAGCATCTATCATCTGACCTTGGTCTTCATGCCTGGGCCCGATGGCCAAGCGCGCGCGGAAAGTGCTCTCGTCGACTCGCATGACTTGGGAGGGGAAAGAGACTGGCGCCAGGAGCTTGCCCGGTTCCGAGACGAGACTGACCGCGTTCTCGATCTTCTTTCGGGCTTCGTGCCCGAGGTGCGCGCGCTCGACGATGCCGAGACCCTGACGTACCTGCACGGCACGATCTCGACACGCCGTCATCCGGTCGCCGTGCCGGAAACGCCAATGTATCTCGACGGCGTCCTGGTTGACGCGCCGCTGACCGGCGGCCTAGAGCCGATGCTGGGCGAGCAGCATCTGCGCACGCTCACAGTTCTCGGCTTTCCGAACGTCACCCGGCCAGGAATCCTTGATGCGCTCAATAACCAGGATTTCGCCTATCGCTGGGTGACGCGCTTCATTCCACTCGACAAGGCGGAAGCCACGAAGACGCTGACTCGGCTCCGCCGGCAGTGGTTTGCCAAGCGCAAATCGATCGCGGCTATTCTGCGCGAGGTGGTGACCAACGAACCGGTGCCTCTCGTCGACAGCGACGCCGACAACAAGGCGCTCGATGCCGATGCAGCACTGCAGGCATTGGGCGGCGATCATGTCGGCTTCGGCTATCTCACCACAACGGTGACGGTGTGGGATCAGAACCGTAAAGCCGCCGCGGAAAAGCTTCGCGCCGTCGAGCGGATCGTCAACGGGCTCGGCTTCACCACCATTCGCGAAAGCATCAATGCCGTCGAAGCGTGGCTTGGTTCATTGCCGGGTCATGTCTACGCCAACGTTCGCCAGCCGCTCGTTCACACGCTTAACCTTGCCCATCTCATGCCGCTGTCGTCCGTGTGGGCAGGTCCAGCGGAGAACGAGCATCTTGCCGAGGTCACCGGCGATTACGCTCCGCCGCTTCTTTTCGCCGAAACCAGCGGCTCGACGCCGTTTCGGCTTTCGACCCATATCGGCGATGTCGGCCACATGCTGATTGTCGGGCCGACCGGTGCCGGCAAGTCGGTTCTGCTTGCCCTGATCGCTTTGCAGTTCCGGCGCTACGCTGGCGCGCAAATCTATGTCTTCGACAAAGGCAATTCGGCCCGCGCCGCCGCGCTTGCCATGGGCGGCGACCACCATGCGTTGGGTGCGAATGGTGCGCTTGCTTTCCAGCCGCTGCGCCACATCGACGACCCGGCCACACAGAGCTGGGCGGCCGAATGGATCGCCGGCCTCATTGCCCACGAGAATGTCACCGTCACCCCGGAGGTGAAGGAGGCAATCTGGTCGGCGCTCACCAGCCTCGCCACCGCGCCGGCGCAGGAACGCACGCTGACTGGCCTGTCGCTCCTGCTTCAGTCCAATGCGCTCAAATCGGCGTTGATGCCCTACACGCTCGACGGTCCATTCGGCCGGCTGCTCGATGCCGATGACGACCGGCTGGCCATCTCGGATGTGCAGTGTTTCGAGACCCAGGAGCTGATGCACAGCCAAGGCGCTGTGCTGCCTGTGCTCACCTATCTGTTCCATCGTCTTGAGGACCGGTTTGACGGGCGGCCGACGCTGCTCATGCTCGACGAGGCCTGGGTCTATCTCGACAACCCGCTCTTTGCCGCCCGAATCCGCGAATGGCTTAAGGTACTGCGTAAGAAAAACGTCTCCGTCATCTTCGCGACGCAGTCGCTTGCCGACATCGCCGGCTCTTCTATCGCACCGGCAATCATCGAGAGTTGCCCGCAGCGCATTTTTCTTCCCAATGATCGTGCGGTGGAGCCGCAGGCACGGGCAGCCTATGAGCGCTTCGGTCTTAATGAGCGACAGATCGAATTGGTCGCCCGCGCCACGCCGAAGCGCCACTACTATCTGCAGTCGCGCCGCGGCAATCGCCTCTTCGAGCTCGGGCTAGGCCCGATCGCTCTTGCGCTTTGCGGCGCCTCCGACCCGGCCGCCCAGAACCTGATCGACAATATTCTTTCCGAAGAAGGGCAGGGCAGCTTTGCCGCCCGTTTCTTCAGTGCGCGCGGCCTGGATTGGGCTGCCGAGCTTCTCCAGCAATTTCCTCAACCTAACAAGGAGCAATCGTCATGATCGGACGCCGCCTTTTTACTAGCCTGGTCACCGTTTCCCTGATTGCCAAACCGATGGCTGACTACGTCCAGCCGGCCTATGCGCTCATCGTGTTTGACCCGTCCAACTATACGCAGAATGTGCTGTCGGCAGCACGCGCATTGGAGCAGATCAACAACCAAATCCAGTCGCTTCAGAACCAGGCGACCATGCTGCAGAACATGGCGCGCAACCTTCAGCGCCTGGATTTCTCTTCCGTGGGCCAGCTTACCGGCTCGCTCCAACGGATTGACGGTCTGATGACCCAGGCGAGCGGCCTGAGCTTCGATCTCGACAAGCTGCAGGACCAGTGGCGCCAGCAATATCCGGAAAGCTACGACGCCACCATCAAGGTCAGCGATGTGGCGAGCGCCGCGCGCCAGCGCTGGCAGAGCGCCATGCAGGCGTTCCGCCAGACCATGAGCGCGCAGTCGCAGATCGTCGAGAACGTGCAGGCCGATGGCGACCTGCTTACCGATCTCGTCAATCGCAGTCAGGGCGCGGCAGGTGCCCTCGAGGCAAGCCAGGCTACCAATCAGCTGATCGCGCTTTCGACCAAGCAGCAGATGCAGATCCAGACGCTGCTTGCGACCCAGTTCCGGGCCGAAGCCGAGGATGCGGCGCGCAAAGCGCAGTCTGAGGAAGCCGCTCGCGAGACGACGAAGCGTTTCCTGGGCACCGGCACGGCTTATCCCGGCAACTGAGCGGCAGTTCTTCAAGACAACGAGGAAGGCGGCGACATGAACGACCTCGGAGTCATCGATCGCTTCATGGAGACCTTTACCCGCTACATTGACAGTGGGTTCGGTCTGCTTTCAGGCGACGTCGCCTTTCTCACCACCATTCTGATCGGCATTGACATCACGCTCGCGGGCTTGGTCTGGGCGTTCGGCGGCGAGCCCAACATTCTCGGCCGGCTTGTTCGCAAAGTGCTCTATGTCGGCGCCTTCGCCTTCGTCCTGAACAATTTCAAGAACCTCGCCGACATGATTTACCGCTCCTTTGCCGGTCTCGGCATCAACGCATCGGCCGGCAACCTGTCCGCCGACAGTCTCCTGCGGCCAGGCCGCATTGCCGCGGCCGGCTTCGAGGGCGCCTGGCCGCTCCTCAATCAAGCGAGCCAGCTAGTAGGCTTCCCCGAGATCTTCGGTAACGCGCTCACCATCTTCGTGCTGCTTCTGGCCTGGTTCCTGGTCCTCATCGCCTTCTTCATTCTTTCCATCCAGCTCTTCATCACCATCCTCGAGTTCAAGCTCACCACGCTGGCCGGCTTCGTCCTGGTGCCCTTCGCGCTCTGGAACCGTTCGGCGTTTCTGGCCGAGCGCGTGCTCGGCAATGTGATTTCGTCGGGCATCAAGGTGATGGTGCTTGCCGTCATCGTCGGCATCGGCTCCACGCTCTTTGGCGAGTTCGCTTCCGCCCTGCAGGGCCAGGAGCCGGACCTGGCGGCGGCCATGTCTCAGGTGCTGGGTGCGCTGGCGCTGCTTGGGCTCGGCATTTTCGGCCCCGGGATTGCCTCGGGTCTCGTTTCCGGCGCGCCGCAGCTTGGCGCCGGCGCGGCACTTGGAACAACGGCGGCCGCAGCTGGATCAACGCTCGTTGCCGGAGGCGCTGCGTTTGCCGGCGCGCGCATGGCAACAGGCGGCGGCCTCGCCGCAGTCCGTGCCGGCGCCGCCATGGGGTCCGCTGCCACCGTCGCCTGGCAAACGGGGCGCGCGACATCGCCCGAGTCCGGGCTGTCCGGGGTAGCTGCTGGGCTGCAGGGGGTTGCGAGTGCCGCTAGCGGCGCCGCGATGCGGGGAATGCGATCCGCAGCAGAACCATTCCGCCGTAGTGCCGACGCCGGTCGCGATGCCGGCTGGATGACCGGCGGCATGCCGACCAGCTCGATGAGCGGAAGCTCTCCAGTTGTAGCTCCCGCGGCCGCGCCTGCCTGGGCAAGGCGTCTGCGTTCCGAACAGACCGCACGCGCCCATCGCAATGCTGCCACGCAGGCGGTGCGCGATGGAGATCGGGGCGGAAGCGGCGCCAATCCCTCCCTCAATGACAAGGAAGACTAGATGCTCTTCAAGCGACCCGTTCAGCGTTATGGAAAGACGCCCGAACCCGTAACACCCTACCAGAAGGCCAGCCAACTCTGGGATGAGCGCATCGGCACGGCGCGCGTCCAGGCCAAGAACTGGCGCTTCATGGCCTTTGGCTGCCTGGCTCTGACGACGGGGCTTTCCGGTGGGCTTCTGTGGCAGTCGATGCAGGGCCGCGTCGTGCCTTATGTCGTCGAGGTCGACCGCTTTGGCGAGGCGCACGCGGTCGGGCCGGCAGTCCAAAACTACCAGCCCGACGATGCCCAGATCGCCTGGCATCTCAGCCGCTTCATCCAGAATGTTCGTTCGGTTTCCACCGATGCGGTTCTGGTGCGGCAGAATTGGCTGTCGGCCTACGACTTTGCCACCGACCGAGCGGCGCTCTTCCTCAACGAATATGCCAAGGCGAACGACCCTTTCGGCCAAATCGGCACGCGCAGCGTGTCAGTACAGGTGACCAGCGTGGTCAGGGCTTCCGACAGCTCGTTCCAGGTCAAATGGACCGAGCAGGTGTTCGAGCGCGGCAGCCTCGCCAGCACGACGCGCTGGATCGGGATCCTTACCATCCTCATCCGCCCGCCTAGGACAACCGAGCAGCTGCGCAAGAACCCGCTCGGCGTCTTCATCAACGCCATCGACTGGTCGCGCGAGCTCGACAGCGCCGCGCCAACCCCCGTTTCCCCTAAGGAGCCCGCCAATGACAAATAGAGCCCCATTGCTTCGTGCTGCCTTGATCCTGTCGGCGTCTGTTGCGGTTCTTTCGGCCTGTGCCTCGAAGCCAGTGCCGCCGCCTCAGATTTCCTATGACCACGAGGACTTCAAACCAGCCGCGATCGAGAAGGCGCCGGAGAAGCCGGTCAAGGTCGTGGAAGTGCCGAAACCGTTACCGTTGCCTGGTCAGTTGATGCCCGCACCCGGCAAGCCCGCCCCAGATAAGCGCTCGCCGGAAGAACAGGTCGCCGATGCCAACAAGGCGGCGACGCAACAACCCACCAAGTTTGGCTATGTCAATGCGGTGCAGGTTTACCCCTTTGCCGACGGCGCGCTCTACCAGCTCTACGCCGCGCCGGAGCGCGTCACCGATATCTCATTGCAGCGGGGCGAGAAGCTGACCTCGGTCTCAGCCGGCGATACGGTCCGTTGGGTGATCGGTGACACCGTTAGTGGCTCAGGCGATGACCAGCGCACTCATGTGCTGGTGAAGCCATTCGCGCCGGGGCTTGCCACCAATCTGGTCATCACGACGGACAGGCGATCCTATCACCTGCAGCTTCAAAGCACTGAGAAAACTGCCATGGCGGCGCTCTCCTGGATTTACAGCGAAGACCAACTCGTGGCGCTTCGGCGGCGCAACGCTCAGGCAGAGGCTGAAATGCCCGCGGCCTCGAACGTAGCACTCGAAAACATCCGCTTCCGCTATTCGATCACCGGCGACACGCCGCCGTGGAGACCGACGCGCGCCTTCGATGATGGCAGCAAGGTCTACATAGAGTTCCCGAAGCGCATTGATCAGGGCGAGGCGCCACCGCTCTTCATCGTCGGTGCTGACGGGGACAACCAGCTCGTCAACTATCGGATGCACGGCAACTACTACATCGTCGAGCGCCTCTTTGCCGCGGCTGAACTCCGTCTCGGCGCCAAGCAGCAGCAGGTGGTGCGCATCACCAGGACCGACGGACGGCAACTGCCGCGGCGGATATCGCTCTTTTCGCGTTTTGGCAGGTGAGGGGAGGCTCATGACCGACACGTCCCGCCCCAATGTTCCGCCCAAACTCGATCCCGAACAGCTGCAGCTGCGGGCCTCACCGCGCCGGGCCGTGCGCTTCAAGCGCGGCATAATCGTCGCGATCGCAGCTGTTGGCTCCGCCACCATCTTTGGCGTCACGATGATGGCGCTGCAGGGGCCGGCACTGCGCCTGAAGCAGCAGGCTGAAGAGCTTTACAGCACCGACCGCAACCCGACCGCCGAGGGACTTGAATCGCTGCCCAAGGACTATTCCGGGAGCAAGCCGAAGGCTCCGGTGCTTGGACCGCCGCTGCCCGGGGATCTCGGCCGTCCTATTCTCGAGCACCAGCGCCAGCTTGGCATCGCACCTGGGCAAGACGTTTCCGCCGAGGCGCAGCGGCTTGCACAACAAGCGATTGAGGCGCGCGAGTCGCAAGTCCTCTTCCGCATCGAAAACCGGCCCCAGCAGACGGAAGCTTTTGGCAATGGGCAGGGCGGACGTTCGCCTTTCGAGACGGCGTCTCCGCAGCCAGATACCGAAGGCCAGCGAGCTTCCGTCGCGCCGGCCGAGGGCGACCAGAACAATCAACAGCGCAAGCTCGATTTCATCGATCAACGGAACACCGGCGGGATCTACAACCCGCATGCACTGCAGACGCCGGCTTCGCCCTATCAGATCATGGCCGGTAGCGTGATCGCTGCAAGCCTGATCACCGGCATCAATTCCGATCTGCCCGGCCTTGTTGTCGCCCAGATCACCGAGAATGTGCACGACAGCGTCACCGGCAGCATCCTGCTCATCCCGCAGGGCTCACGGCTGATCGGCACCTACGACAGCGTTGTAGCCTTTGGGCAAAGGCGCGCTCTGTTGGTGTGGCAACGCATCGTGATGCCGGACGGCTCCTCTACCGAAATCGACAATCTGCCCGTGACCGACGCGGCCGGCTATGCCGGGCTCGAGGACAAGGTGGATTTCCATACTTGGCAGTTGATCAAGGGCGTCGCGGTAGCCACATTGCTGGGGGTTGGTACCGAGTTGAGCTTTGGGGAAAATGAAAGCGACTTGGTCAAGGCAATTCGTGAATCCACCCAGCAGAACGTCAGTCAAGCGGGCCAACGGATCACTGAAAAGAACCTGAACGTCCAACCCACGATCACCGTGCGCCCTGGTTGGCCGTTGCGCGTCATCGTGCACAAGGACCTCGTGTTGCGGCCATACACGGGGTGAACAGGAGGACTTCATGGCTAACCTGAAACTCGGAAAACTTCCGGACCGGACACCTTCGAAGATCACCATCACCGTTGGCGCCGACTTGAGCCAAGCACTCAACGACTATGCCGCACTTTACCGTGAGACCTATGGCGAGTCCGAAACGGTGGCGGAACTGATCCCCTTTATGCTGGTCGGGTTCCTGGAAGGCGACCGGGCGTTTGCCAAGGCCAGAAAGGAAGGTCTGCCGGGCGCCGGCGCGTCGGAGAAACCACGAAGGCAATCATCTTCCACACTGGACAACGGTTAGCGCTTGGTGTCGTTTTGGAGCACGCTAGGTTCTTGATCCTGACCGCGTTGCCGCCGGTCCGTACTCCACCAGTTCGAGTGCCTCCTCCTTTGTGCAGGAATTCGCCTGAGCGAGTTCGAGCGCCTCTTCAAGGAAGCGATGATTGCGCTCCTGTACATCGAGGTGAGCCGGCGTCGGAAAGCACGCGACAATCCATTGCCACACGCGGTGTTGAAACGAGCCTGAAGGCATGTCTAATTCCCAGCGGCTACCTTGAGAAGACACTGAGTCTGAGGGAGATTCAAGTTTCAGGGGAACAACTAAGCCTGCTAGACAATAAGTGCATAAAAGCCGTGGCTTTATCTTGCGGCCGGCCTCGTTCTCTTCGGACAAAAATCGATCTTGTCACGATGCCGCCAGACCGGATGCTGAATGACAGCTTCTCGCCAACAGTAATTGAATAGCGGACCAGACCGCTCCCGGCCCCGACAAGTTGTTGAGTTCTCGACCAGCGGTCATTCTCGATGGTACCGTGGCGAAAGGTCGATCGCACATTGTTGCGTGGCGCAATGATTTTATATAGGTTGGTATATGAAGGTTGCCGATATGTGAGCCTATATTGCGTTAAATTGATATAGTAACGTATATTGACACCCGTCATATATGAGCCTATATCAGGCTAGCTCATACAGAAATCGTATACGCCATGAAGATCAGAACAGCTCGCGACATTGGAATCCTGATCAAGGAGGCCCGCACCCGGCGCGGCCTGTCACAGGCTGCCTTGGCCAAAATGATCACCACGACGCAGACGTGGGTGTCGTGGATCGAGAACGGCAAGCCCAGCGCCGAGATCGGCAACGTGCTGCTGGCGCTGACCACGCTTGGTGTGGAGATGGACTTTCAGATCCCGCCGGCGCCGACGTCGGCTGATCATCATCATAATGCCGATGAACGGCATGTCGACGATGACGACGACGAGATTCCCTACAAGCTCTAGATGACGATGATCATGATGAAGCCGATCGACACCCTCGACGTCTATATCGCTGGCAGACCGGTTGGGGGGCTCCACCACCTGCAGGGCGGCAAGCTTTCGTTCTCCTATCACGAGGCATGGATGGAAGGCCCGGTGGCGATCCCGCTCTCCCTGTCCATGCCGACGATCACCAGGACCTACGAGGGCAAGGTCGTCGAGGCATTCCTCTGGGGCCTACTGCCAGATAATGAGCAGACCCTCGCCAGATGGGCGCAGAGGTTCCAGGTCTCCGCCCGAAACCCGTTTGCCCTGCTCAAGAATGTCGGCCGCGACTGCGCCGGCGCCGTCCAGTTCCTTTCGCGTGGCGACCAGATTTCCCGCGGCGAGAACGTGGAGTTGCTCACCGAGGCGCAGATCGGCGACCGCCTGCGCGATCTGCGCAAAGATGGTGCAGCGACCCGGCGAATCGGCGATCCTGGTCAGTTCAGTCTCGCTGGTGCGCAGGCAAAGACGGCGTTCCATTTCGATAAGGGCAGCAATCGCTGGGGGATCCCTCTAGGCGACACGCCCACGACACACATCTTCAAGCCGCCTTTGCCGCACTTGCACGGGCATACCGAGAACGAGCATTTCTGCCTGCAGCTTGCATCCAAGCTCGGCATGGACGCTGCACATAGCCAGGTTCTCGACTTCGCAGGCGAAAAGGCAATCGTTATCGAGCGCTACGACCGCCGCAACAACGAGGGCAAGACCATCCGCATCCATCAGGAGGACATGTGCCAGGCCCTGTCGGTGATGCCGACGCTCAAGTACGAGAACCAGGGTGGGCCAGGTACCACGACGATCTCCAGAAAGGTGCTGTCGGCCTCCCTCGACCCCGTCCAAGACCGTCAGATCTTCATGGCCGCGAACGTCTTCAACTGGATCATCGCCGGCACGGACGCGCATGCAAAGAACTACTCGATGCTGCTCGGAGCCCAGGGCGAGGCCCGCCTAGCTCCGCTCTACGACATCTCCTCCATTCTGCCGCACCTCGGGGGAGAGATCCAATCTGAGATGCGCGACCTTAAACTGGCGATGAAGATCGACAGAGTCTATCCCATCGAGGAGATCATGCCGCGCCACTGGGGGCGCTGTGCGTCCTCAGCAAAGGTTGGCGGCGAGTACATGGTGCGGACGATCCGCCATCAGCTCGCGGTGATGCCCGATATGGCATCGGAGTGCGCCCAAGAGCTTCGCCAGGAGGGGATCATCCATGAGATCGTTGGTCGCCTCGTCGACGCGATCGCGACGCGCATCAAGGGCTTGTCCCGGATCTATGGAGAGGAAGGTTGTGGAGGTTAAAGTCGGGCGGGGATAGCGGATCCACGGACTAATGCCGGCGAAACGGACGGACCGCACACTGCCCACGGGATTCTCGCTCTAATAGCGCGCGGCCCCGGGCCGGGTAGATGGCCGGTTTCGGAACCGGCCATCGGCAGCTTGAATGACGGAAATGGGGTCGGCTGCAGAACGGCAGCTTCCCGCCGAACGCGGTCAACTTTCTCTCCGGAAAATCTGACAATGCGGGCCTACGATTTGGCGTCGAGTTGTGGCGTTTTTCGACGGTCAGTATGATTTCCGGCGGTTGGAGATTTGTATCGGCGTTTGATGAACGGCCGCTGTTGGTTTCAAAGTGGATGGTCGCGTTGGTGTGTGGACAGCAGGCTTGCGGCGTCCCTCGATTGAGATCACCCGCAGGTTTTTGCTCTTGAGTTCATCCAGATAATCGGCCCACCACTGCATCATCTCGACGCGCTCGTCCCAGTGCTCTGCCCGGGCGTAGGCGCGCCGAACGTCGTTGTTCTCAATGTGGGCCAGCTGCCGCTCTATCGCGTCCGGATGCCACTTGCCGCATTCGTTCAGCAGAGTTGATGCCGTTGCTCGAAAACCATGCGCGGTAGCTTCTTCCTTGCTGTAACCCATACGACGCAGTGCGGCGTTAAGGGTATTGTCGGAAATCGGACGCGAAGCCGATCGAACACTAGGAAACAGCAGCGATGCATCACCAGAGATTTCTCTCAGTGAAGTCAGGACGCTGATCGCTTGCTTTGATAGGGGAATGCGGTGCGGCCGTCGCATTTTCATGCGTGCTTCAGGGATCGTCCACACCGAGCTTTCAAAATCGAACTCTTCCCATTCAGCGGCGCGAAGCTCGCCTGGGCGGGGAAACAGCAGCGCTATCAGCTTCAGACCGGCTCGCGTTGTAGGCTGTCCGTCAAATGCATGGATCGCCCTCAGCAAACCGCCCAAGGCCTTCGGATCGGTAATCGCGGCGCGAGACGTTACCTTCGGACTGATGAGTGCGCCTCTGAGGGCGAAGGTCGGATCTGTCTCGGCGCGTGCGGTCGCGATCGCGTATCGAAACACGCTGCCGATGGTGGAGCGCAGTCGCCTGGCCGACTCATATCGACCGCGAACCTCCACGCGACGGAGGGCGGTAAGGATGCTGGCCGGCTCGATCTCCCGAATGCACTTGTCGCCGATTATCGGATAGGCAAAGTCGAGCAGCCATTTGACCTTGCTGATCGTCCGGTCGGCACGTCCCTCCTTCTTCAGCTTGTCAACATATTCGTCCGCGATTGAGCGAAAGGAGTCCTTTGCCGAATCGGCCTTCCGCAAGCTGCGTTCCTTTCCAGGGTCGACGCCAGCTAGCAGGAGCCTTTTAGCATCATCGCGCGCCTCCCGTGCCTCGGCGAGAGAGATAAGGGGATAGCTGCCCAGCGCGAGCAGTTTCTGCTTGCCGTCAAAGCGGTAGGCGAGCCGCCAGAGGCGAGAGCCCGTGGGCTGTACCCATAGCTGCAGCCCGCCCCCGTCAGACAATTTCGCGAGTTTGGAAGCAGGGCGGGCGTTTCGACATTTCACGTCGGATAGGGCCATTCGTCAGGTCTCCCTTGGCTGTTTCGATACCATCAGGATGTCGAATACCAACGGAAATACCATCCCCCCGCCTCGTTGGATCAAATGCGCCCGAAGCGCTCTCTGTCACGCCTAATTGCGCAATGCGACAGCAAAAGATCAATAATTCCAGTCGCTTGCAGAAGCTGCAGCGTAGACGGTTCGGCTAAACGGAGGGTCGGGAGAAGAGGGGATGGTGCCCAGAGGCGGATTCGAACCACCGACACGCGGATTTTCAGTCCGCTGCTCTACCAACTGAGCTATCTGGGCCTGTTCCGGCAAACGAAATCTCATTTGGCCGGATTTCATCGAGGCGCCGTGGGCGTCCCTTGAAAGCGCGTGGGTTATAGCATGGGAATTCGGCCTGTCCAGCGCCCAGATGGCGAATTCAGACAGGAAAGGCGATGCCATTGGACGGCCGCTTCCGATGCCGTGGCGGCAGCCGGAAATGGCAGCCAGTGCGACGCCATTTCGTCCGACGGCGTCCTTATCGCGGACCGCAACCGTTCGACCCGTCTTTAGCCGGCGATCAGGTCGGCAATGCTTTCGCGGCAACGGCGCGGGGCATGCCTGCCGCCGCTTATCTGGCGCCGGTCACGCCCCGGCGAAAATCGGAGGGCGACATGCCGGCCAGCTTGCGGAATGACTTGTTGAAGGCGCTGAGCGAGCCGAAGCCCGAATCCATGGCGACGCGCAGCACATTGGCGTCCTGATGCATCAAAAGCGCTTGTGCATAGCTCAGCCGCAGCAGGTTGACATATTCGTTGAGCGTCATGCCGGTCGATTTCTTGAACAGGTTCATCGCGTATTTGGGATGGATATCGGCGGCGGTTGCAATGTTCACGCTATCGATCTCGTAGAGGAAGTTCTCGGCGATGAAATCGCACATTCGACCGACATTGCGGGACGACTGCTGGTCGAAGGGGCTGCCCGTTTCCTGCCCGGGCGCGGTTTCCGGCACCAGTCGATAAGGCTCGAATCGCACCCGTTCCAGCCTGAGCAGCAACTCGTTCACGGCATGCTCGATCATGGCCGGATCGCCCGAACGGAAATAGCGATTCCAGCGCTCGAAATTATGGTGGTCCGCCGGATCGGTCGCGCCCGTCACCAGCGTCGCGCCCGTCATCAGCCGATGGCGGACATCCGTCGGCAAATGCAAGCGAAAGAAATGCACCAGCGGCAGATGCGCGCCGGCATAGATGGCGTCGTCCGAGAGATCGGTCATCTGGTGCGGCAGGCCGCCCCAGAACAGGCACATGTCGCCTGCCGACAGTGCGATCTCATGTTCGTTCATGCGGTAATGCACGCTGCCGCGCACAATGAAATTGACCTCGACCTGGGCGTGCCAATGTGGCTTGAGCATCACCAGCGGATGGTTATGAAACATCTGCAGGGCAAGCGGCAGGCCTTCCACGCTGCTGGCGCCAGGCTGATAAAACGGCCGTTCCGGCATCTTACTTTCCGCCAATTTCATATTCCCTTTGACGGCGACACGCCTTGCCCACTGCATAGTCTAGCCATGCTCGCAGTGAGAGAGCAAATGAAATGGGAGGATTTCTATGCGCATCACAATGACCTGCGCCGCGCTCGTGCTTGCCCTGGGGTCTGCCCCGGCCTATGCGCAGTCCGGCGAAATCACCATCTGGAGCTGGAATGTCGCCGCTTCATCGTTGAAGGCGACCATTGCCGGCTTCAACAAGCAATTCCCAGACGTCAAGGTTACGGTCCAGGATCTCGGCAACCAGCCGACCTACGATAAGTCGATCGCCGGTTGTGCGGCCGGCGGCGTCGGCCTGCCCGACATCGTCACCATCGAGAACGGCGAAGCCGAAAATTACTGGAGCCAGTTCCCCGACTGCTTCGTCGACCTGCATACGCTGGGTTATACCGCAGAGGATCAGGCGAAATTCCCCGACTTCAAACGCACCGAGCTCGAAGTCGGCGACAAGGCCTATGCGATGCCGTGGGATTCGGGTCCGGTCGCGGCCTTCTATCGCCGCGATTTCTACGAAAAGGCCGGCGTCGATCCGGCGTCGATCAAGACCTGGGACGATTTCATCGCAGCCGGCAAGAAGATCCAGGCCGCCAATCCGGGCGTCACCATGACCAACGCCGATTTCAACGGCGATAGCGAATTCTTCCGTATGATCTCCAACGAACAGGGCTGCGCCTATTTCTCCGCCGATGGGCAGTCCATCACGGTCAACCAGCCCAAATGCGTCGATGCCATGACCAAGATCAAGGAGATGAAGGACGCCGGCATCATTTCGTCGGCCGACTGGGGCACCAAGATCACCAACAACACCGCCGGTACCGTCGCCACCCAGATTTATGGCGGCTGGTATGAAGGCACCATTCGCACCGAATCGGCCGGTGAAAACGGCAAATGGGGCGTCTATCTGATGCCGAGCCTCACCGCCGACGGCCCCCGCGCCGCCAATCTCGGCGGGTCCTCGCTGGCCATCACATCGGCGTCGAAGAACAAGGAGGCTGCCTACGCCTATCTCAAGTACACGCTCGGAACCAATGAAGGCCAGATCACGATGCTGAAGGGTTTCGGCCTCGTGCCCTCGCTGATCTCGGCACTCAATGAGCCCTATGTTTCCGAAGGCCTGCCCTACTGGGGCGGCCAGGCGGTGTGGAAGGATATCCTCGGCACCTTGCCGAAAGTTGTTCCCAGCCGCGGCACGCCATTCCAGAGCGATGCCGAAATCATCGTTCGCGCAGTGCAGACCAAATATCTGGCCGGCGGCTATCCCGACGCCAAGGCGGCACTCGACGACGCCGCAAGCCAGATCGCCGCGGCGACCGGATTGCCCGTCAAATCTTGATCTGGAGATGATGTCGCGGGCAACATGATGCTGCCCGCGACCATTACCGAACGCGCCGCGCGTTTCAGCAGGGCGCGCCACCCTTGAACGCGGAAAGGAGACAGCAATGCGCCATCAGAATGCCACGGCGTATCGCTTCCTCGCGCCCTATCTGCTGATCTTTGCGGTGTTCTGGGTGTGGCCGATCATCAGCTCCTTCATGATCTCCTTCCAGGCGACGCGCACCGTGCCGTGGCGGTTTGCGCCCGGCTTCAACTGGGGCCGATTGATTGGCGATCCGGCCTTCTTCAACGCGCTTGAGAACACGCTGCTGATCCTGGTGATCCAGGTGCCGGTGATGATTTCGCTGGCGCTCGTCATGGCGGTGCTGTTGAATTCGCCGCTTTTGAAGGCGCGCGGCCTTTACCGCTTCGCCTTCTTCGCCCCGGTCGTGGTTGGCGAGGTCGCCTATTCGGCGGTGTTCCGGCTGATGTTCAACCTCGATTTCGGCATCATCAACAAGCTCTTGAACAGCGTCGGCCTGCCCAAGATCGACTGGTTCTCCAACGTCACGCCGGCGATGGCGCTGATCATGATCGCGGTGACCTGGCGCTGGGCCGGTTACAACGCCATCATCCTGCTCGCCGGTATGCAGTCCATTCCCGAAGATGTCTACGAGGCGGCGACGCTCGACCGTGTCAGCAAGCTCAAGCAATTCTTCCATATCACCCTGCCGCTCCTCAAGCCGGTCATCGTGTTTTGCCTGGTGCTGTCGATCATCGGCACCATGCAGCTGTTCACCGAGCCATTCCTGATCACCGAGCGGGGCGGCCCGGGAGGCGGCACGGAGACGCTTGGCCTGCTGCTCTATCGCCAGGGGTTCCGGTCGCTCAACTTCGGCTACGCGTCGGCCGTTGCCTACACCATGGCCGGCCTGGCGATCGCCATCACGCTAGTGCAGCTGTGGCTGACGAGGGAGCCGAAATGAGCTCGCGCTCCTCCACCAGGCTGGGACGCAGCATTGCGCTGCATCTGTTCCTGACGCCACTGGCGCTGATCTGGCTGTTTCCGCTGTGGATGATGGTGGTATTTTCGACCATGCCGGACAACGGCATCTTCAGCCCCGGCATCGAGCTGTTGCCGCACGGCAATTTCATTGACAATTTCAACAATCTGCAGCGGGACACCAACTTCGTCGGCGCCATCGGCATTTCGGTCTCGGTGGCGGTTACCTACACCATCCTGTCGGTACTGCTGACGTCGATGGCCGGCTGGGCACTGGCTCGTTACCAGTTCTTCGGCAAAGGCGCGATTGTCGCCATTATCCTCGGCACCATCACGCTTCCCTATGCGGTCGTGCTGATCCCGCAATTCATCATGGTGGCGCGCGATTTCAAGCTCGCCAACACCTGGATTGCGCTGATCGTGCCGCCGCTGTTCAATTCGCTCGGCGTGCTGTTCATGCGGCAGAGTTTTTCGATGATGCCGGACGACCTCTTCCATGCGGCGCGCGTCGAAGGCGTGAAGGAATGGCGCATCTTCCTGTTCGTTGCGCTGCCCTTGGCGCGGCCGATGCTGGCGGCGCTCGCCATCATCCTGTTCCTCGCCTCCTGGAATAATTATCTGTGGCCGCTTTTGATCAACAGCCAGCCCGGTTCAATGACGGCGCCGGTGGCGCTCGGCACGCTGATCGGCCTCACCAAGGTGTCATGGGGCGGCATCATGGCGGGCGCGGTGATGCTGACGGTGCCGATGCTCGTCGTCTTCGTGCTGTTGCAGCGCCATTTCATCGCCGGCATCGCCGCCGGCGCAGTCAAGTAAGGGGCAGAATGGCAACGGTCACGCTCAACAATGTCGTCAAGCGCTTCGGCCTCTTCGAGGTCGTCCACGGCGCCAGCATCGACATCGAGGACGGCGAGTTCGTCGTCTTTGTCGGCCCGTCCGGCTGCGGCAAGTCTACGCTGCTCAGAATGATCGCCGGGCTCGAGGACATCAGCGGCGGCGAGATCGCCATCGGCGGCAAGGTGGTGAACGATGTCGAGCCAGCCGACCGCGGCATCGCCATGGTGTTCCAGTCCTACGCACTCTATCCGCACATGAGCGTCGAACAGAACCTCTCTTTCGGGCTGCGCATGACCGGCAACCCGAAAGCCGACACCGATCGGCGGATAAAGCGCGCGGCAGAGATCCTGCGCATCAGCGAATTGATGGACAGGCGGCCGAAAAAACTCTCCGGCGGCCAGCGCCAGCGCGTCGCCATAGGTCGCGCCATCGTGCGCGAGCCGCAGGTCTTCCTGTTCGATGAGCCGCTCTCCAATCTCGACGCCGAATTGCGCGTCCAGATGCGGGTCGAGATCTCTCGGCTGCACAAGGAACTCGGCGCCACCATGATCTATGTCACGCACGACCAGACCGAGGCGATGACGCTCGCCGACAGGATCGTCGTGATGCGCGCCGGCCATATCGAGCAGATCGGCCGGCCGCTCGATCTCTACGACAATCCCGACAACCAGTTCGTTGCGGGCTTTGTCGGCTCGCCGAAGATGAACTTCATCAAGGCTCATATTGTTGGACACGATGCGCGCGGCGTGATGGTCGAACTGGCGGGTCAGGAGAAGACCCGTTTCACGCAGCCGCTGACAGGCGCTACGCCCGAAGTGGGTAGCAAGGTCATCGTCGGCGTGCGGCCCGAACATTTCGGCAACGCGGGAGAAGGTGGCGCCGACCTCGTCGTCGGCATCGACGTGATTGAGCACCTCGGCGGCACGAGCTTCCTCTACACCAGAACGGCCAATGGTGAAGACGTGGTGATCCAGCGCGACGCCGCAAAAGTTCCCGATGCGTCCGAGATCACCGTTTCCATCCGCAAATCCTACCTGTTCGACGAAAAAGGACTGCGGCTGCGCTGACCGGCCGCCCTTTCCAGCCTTCAAGGAGAATGACAATGACTGCAACCACGCCCATTCGCTGGGGCATCCTCGGACCGGGCAGCATCGCCCAGTCCTTTGCCGGTGGCGTGGCCGATTCGCGCACCGGAAAGCTGGTCGCCATCGGTGCCCGCAATCCCGCCAAGCCTGGCCTCGCCGAGAGTTTCCCCGGCGCCCGTATCCTCGACGGCTACGATGCGCTGCTTGCTGATCCCGAAGTCGATGTGGTCTACATTTCGATACCGCATCCCGGCCATGCGCAATGGGCGATCAAGGCGGCCGAGGCAGGAAAGCATGTGCTGTGCGAAAAGCCGCTTGCACTGACCGCCTTCGAGGCCGACGCCATGATGCATGCCGCGCGCAAGGCCGGCACGTTTCTCGGCGAAGCCTTCATGTACCGGCTGCACCCGCAGACGCTGAAGCTGGTCGAGCTGATCAGGTCCGGTGTCATCGGCGAGATCAGGATGATCAAGTCGAGCTTCGGTTTCGCCATGCCGGGCTTCATGCCGCAGCACCGGCTCTACGCCAACGATCTTGCCGGCGGCGGCATTCTTGACGTCGGCGGCTATCCCGTCTCGATGGTCCGATTGATTGCCGGCGCCGCCGCTGGAAAACCCTTCGCCGAGCCTGACAAGGTCGTCGGCACCGCCCATCTTGGCCAGTCCGGCGTCGACGAATGGGCCTCGGCGCTGCTGCATTTCCCCGGCGGCATTGTCGCCGAAGTCTCCTGCAGCATCTCGCTCAACCAGGACAATGTTCTGCGCATCCTGGGCACCAAAGGCCGCATCGAGGTGCCGGACTTCTGGTTCGCTGGCGGTAACCGCAACGTCGGCCTGGGCCAGATCGACGTCATTGCATCGGATGGCTCGCGCGAGACCATCAGCGTCAACGAGAAGCGCCATGTCTATTCCTTCGAGGTCGACGCGGCCGGCGAGGCCATTCGCGCCGGGCGGCAGGAATTCGCCTGGCCGGGCATGGCCTGGGCGGAAAGCCTCGGCACGTTGCGTGTGCTGGACAGATGGCGGGCGGCGGCCGGCCTCGAATACGGGATCGAGAAGCCCCAACAACGCATCAACACCATCTCCGGCCGGCCTTTGCGATCAGGCGGCACGGCGATCGCCAAGCGCAAGATACCGGGGCTGTCGAAGCCCGCGTCGGTGGTGGCGCTCGGCTTCGAGGATTTCCGCACGTTTTCCTCGGGCTCGATCCTGCTCGACGCCTTTTTCGAGGCCGGCGGCAATCTCTTCGACACCGGTTATGTCTACGGCGCCGGTTATACCGAGAAGCTGCTTGGCGAGTGGCTGAAGAACCGCGGCGTGCGCGCGCAATCGGTGGTCATCGCCAAGGGCGCCCACTCGCCGCTCTGCTATCCCGATGTGATCGGCAAGCAGCTCGACCAGTCGCTCGACCGCCTGCAGACCGACCATGTCGATGTCTATTTCATGCACCGCGACAATCCGGACGTGCCGGTCGGCGAATTCGTCGATGCGATGGATCGCGAGGTAAAGGCTGGCCGTATCCGCGGCCCGTTCGGCGGCTCGAACTGGACGATGGAACGCATGGACGAGGCCATTGCCTATGCCGAACGCACCGGCAAGCAAAAGCCCGGCGCGCTATCCAACAATTTCTCGCTGGCCGAAATGCTGGAGCCGATCTGGGCTGGCTGCGTCACGTCCTCCACGGATGCGTGGAAGGCCTGGCTGACATCTAGGCAGATGCCGAACTTCGCCTGGTCGAGCCAGGGACGCGGCTTCTTCACCGACCGCGCCGGGCGCGACAGGCTCGACAACGAGGAACTGGTACGTGTCTGGTACTCGGAGCGGAATTTCGGCCGCCGCGACCGGGCGATCGACCTTGCCGCGAGACTTGGCAAGAGCCCGATCCATGTTGCGCTCGCCTATGTGCTTGCCCAGCCCTTCCCATCCATTCCACTGATCGGGCCGCGCACGCTGGACGAGTTGGACGACAGCCTGCGCGCCCTCGACATCACGCTTTCGCAGGCCGATCTCGAGTGGTTGGATGGCGGCAGTCTGCGCGCAGCCTAATTAGCTCTGACTAACGGCGGCGGTGTCAGGTCCCGTCATCGGACGCCCTGACGCCGCGCCTGGCCGGGGTTCTCATGCTGGCGTACATGCCGGTGGTGCGGAATTGGCTTGGCGTAATGCCGTAACAGCGGCGGAAGACCTTCGAAAAATAGTTCGCGTCCTCGAAGCCGCAGAGGATGGCGACTTCCTTCACCGGCAGAAAATCCACCTTGGTCAGCAGCTTCGCGGCACGTTGCAGGCGCTGCTGCAGCACGAACTCGGCGGGCGGCACGCCTTCGCTTTCGGCGAAACAGCGCGAAAAATGAGCCCGGCTGAGGCCGCTGATCTGTACCAGATCCGCCACAGGCAGCGGTTTGTCGAGATTGGCACCGATGTGATCGATCACCGGCTGCATGACGCTCTGTTTTTCGGCAAAGGCGTGGGAGCCGAAGACATCGTCATAGAGCGCCATTGCAGCCTCGTAGGCTATCGCCGAAGCAGCACCCGGCGAAGCAGCCCCTTTGATCAGGCGCAGGCTGCAATCGGCAAGATGATCGATTGTCGCCGGCTGCAGCCGAAATACAGGACCGGAGACGCTGAGGATCGACTTGTGGATGCGCAGCGCTTCCTCGCCGTTCATCGAAATCCAGAAAAACTCCCAGCGCTCATCCCCAGCCAGCCAGTAGCGGTGGTTGTGCGGCACCAGCACCAGCAATGTGTCGTTCTTCTGCAGGCGGTAGTTGCGGTTTTCGTAGCGCAGCCGGCCGGCTCCGCTGATCGTGTGCTGGAGCACCGTGAACGGTGTCTGGCCGCGCTTGCGGCCGTCCCAATCATAGATCTCGTCCTCGCGCACCTCATAGCCCGTGCTCGTCGGCATGGCGTGCAGGCGCTGCCGACCGCGCGGCAGCGAGATCGTGCGCATGGATTGTCCGTTGGCTATTAAATCATGCAGCACAAAATTACCCTCGAAAGCATAATCCTTCTCTGGCAGCGCTCGCGAATAAGCGCATAATCCCCGTCGAAAAGCGAGAGGGATCCGCAGTCGAGGAGCGGACAGGGAGGTTGGTGAGCCGGATTCCGGCTTGTCGCGCATACATGTCACGGCATGTGGCTACAACTTCCCATTGTCATTCCTTGCCTGCATATCGAATGGAATGAGGTGCGGCTGATGAGTTTCAAAATCGCTATCATCGGTGCAGGCAGCGTCGGCTTCACCAAGAAATTGTTCACCGACATCCTGTGCGTGCCCGAATTCAAGGACATCGAATTCGCGTTGACCGACGTCAGCGAGCACAATCTTCAGATGATCAAGGCGATCCTCGACAGGATCATCGAGGCAAACAGATTGCCGACCAAGGTGACGGCGACCACCGACCGCCGCAAGGCGCTCGAAGGCGCACGCTACGTCATCAGCTGCGTGCGGGTCGGAGGCCTCGAAGCCTATGCCGACGATATCCGCATTCCCCTGAAATATGGCATCGACCAGTGCGTCGGCGATACGATTTGCGCCGGCGGCATTCTCTATGGCCAGCGCAACATCCCGGTGATCCTGGATTTCTGCAAGGACATCCGCGAGGTCGCCGAGACGAACGTCAAATTCCTGAACTACGCCAACCCGATGGCGATGAACACCTGGGCAGCGATCGAATACGGCAAGGTCGACACCGTCGGGCTCTGCCACGGGGTTCAGCACGGAGCCGAGCAGATCGCCGAGGTCCTCGGCGCGAAGTCGAGGCAGGAACTCGACTATGTCTGTTCAGGCATCAACCACCAGACCTGGTTCATCGACCTGCGCCTGAACGGCCGCCCCATCGGCAAGGACGAATTGGTGGCCGCCTTCGAGGCGCATCCGGTCTATTCGCAACAGGAGAAGCTGCGCATCGATGTCTTGAAGCGCTTCGGCGTCTATTCGACCGAAAGCAACGGCCATCTTTCCGAATATCTGCCCTGGTATCGCAAACGTCCCGACGAGATTACGCGCTGGATCGACATGTCCGACTGGATCCACGGTGAAACGGGCGGCTATCTTCGCTACTCCACCGAAACCCGCAACTGGTTCGAAACGGAATATCCGCAGTTCCTCGAAGCGGCGTCAAAGCCGATCGACCCGGAGAAGCGCTCCAACGAGCATGCCAGCCACATTCTGGAGGCGCTGGAGACCAACCGTGTCTATCGCGGCCACTTCAACGTCAAGAACGATGGGGTGATCACCAACCTGCCGCAGGATGCCATCGTCGAGTCGCCCGGCTTCGTCGACCGTTTCGGCATCAACATGGCGGCCGGCATCACGCTGCCGGAAGCCTGCGCCGCCACCTGCATTTCCTCGATCAACGTCCAGCGCATGTCTGTTCATGCCGCGATATCAGGCGACATCGATCTGTTGAAGCTCGCCGTGCTGCACGACCCGCTGGTCGGCGCGGTTTCGACGCCGGAGGAGGTCTGGCAGATGGTCGACGAAATGGTCGTCGCCCAGGCGGCCTGGCTGCCGCAATATGCCCATGCGGTTCCGGCCGCCAGGGAGCGGCTGTCGACATCTCAGGTGAAGACCCGCGAGTGGGCGGGCGCTGCACGGCGCAGCGTTCGCTCGATCGAGGAATTGCGAGCCGAAAAAGCTGCGCTGGCGCAAGCCGGCTGAAACCACATGCGGTGACGGTGGATCTACGGGAGGCGGATCCACTGCCAGGAAGCCGTTTGAGTTCGAGGAGAAGCGGAGCGGATGCAAACGCTCCGGAACAAACAAGAGGGAGAGAGACAGTGAGGAATTTACGCAATATCGGTCTTGCTGCCGGACTGGCGCTGAGCGTCTCGGTCTCGGCACTCAATGCATACGCTAGCGAACCGACGGTTCCGCCGGCGCCGACACCGTTCCCCGCCGAGGGCAAGATCCACTATGTGGCGCGTGACTCCATTCTGGAGTTCAAGGCGCTCCCCGAATATCACGAGCCGGACTGGGTCACCGATAAATACGTCAAGACCGGCAAGCTGCCGCCGCTCAAGGACCGGCTGCCGAAAGAACCGCTGGTCTTCAAGACGGGCAACATGCAGGACGGCATCGGCGTCTACGGCGATACGATGCGCCATGTCATCGGCGGGCGGCCGGAGGGCTGGAACTACGGCGCCGGCCAGACCCAAGGCTGGGGCGGCATCGATATCGGTCTTTCCGAATGCCTGACGCGCACCGCACCGCTGTTCCAGGTCGAGGCGAAGGACACCGAGCCGTTGCCGAACCTGGCCAGGAGCTGGGACTGGTCGAAGGACGGCCACAAGCTGACCATGCACCTGGTCGAAGGCGCCAAATGGTCGGATGGCGTTGCCTTCAATGCCGACGATGTCATGTTCTACTGGGACGACGAGGTCGTCGACCCGAACGTCTCGCCGCTGAACGGAGCGACGCCGGAAACTTTCGGTGTCGGTACGACGCTGAAGAAGATCGACGACTACACCGTCGAGTGGACCTTCAAGGAGGCGTTTCCGAAACAATATCTCTACGCGATGGCATACGGCACCTTCTGCCCGGGTCCTTCGCACATCCTGAAGCCGCAGCATCCGAAATATTCGAAGAACACCTACGATCAGTTCAAGAACGCCTTCCCGCCGGAATATATGAACCTGCCGGTAATGGGCGCCTGGGTGCCGGTCGAATACCGGCCTGACGATATCATCGTCCTGCGTCGCAACCCCTATTATTGGAAAGTCGACGAGAAGGGCAACCAGCTGCCTTACCTCAACGAGCTGCAGTACAAGCTGTCGACCTGGGCCGACCGCGACGTCCAGGCGGTCGCCGGCTCGGCTGACTTTTCCAATCTGGAACAGCCGGAAAACTTCGTCGCCTCGCTGAAGCGCGCGGCAGAGGCCAATGCCCCCGCACGCCTGGCCTTCGGCCCGCGGCTCATCGGCTACAATTTGCGCATGAACTTTTCCGCCAATGGCTGGGGCAACCCGGACGCGCGCGGGCAAGCCGTGCGCGAGCTGAACCGCAACGAGGACTTCCGCAAGGCCATCACCATGGCGCTCGACCGCAAGGCGCTCGGCGACTCGCTGGTCAAGGGGCCGTTCACCGCCATCTATCCCGGCGGACTGTCGTCGGGCACCAGCTTCTATGACCGCAATTCGACGGTCTACTATCCCTTCGATCTCGATGGCGCCAAGGCCGAACTGGCCAAGGCAGGCCTCAAGGACACGGACGGCGACGGTTTCGTGAACTTCCCTTCCGGCACCGCCGGAGGCAAGAACGTCGAGGTCGTGATGTTGGTCAACAACGACTACACCACCGACAAGAGCCTTGCCGAAGGCGTCGTCGCCCAGATGGAAAAGCTTGGAATTCGGGTCGTGCTCAACGGGCTCAACGGTACTCAGCGCGACGCTTCGCAATATTCCGGCCGCTTCGACTGGCTGGTCCGGCGCAACGACCAGGAACTGACCTCGGTGGTGCAGAACACCGCGCAGCTCGCCCCGGTCGGTCCGCGCACCAGCTGGGACCATCGAGCGCCGGAAAACGGTGAGGTCGATTTGATGCCTTTCGAAAAGGACCTCGTCGACATCGTCAACAAGTTCGTCTCGACGCAGGACAATGACCAACGTGCCAGCCTGATGAAACAGTTTCAGAAGATATCGACGGAACACGTCTACAATGTCGGTCTGACGGAATATCCTGGCGCGCTGATCGTCAACAAGCGTTTTTCGAACATTCCGCAGGGCACACCGATCTTCATGTTCAACTGGGCCGAGGATTCGATCATTCGCGAACGGGTCTTTGTCGCCGCCGACAAGCAGGCGAAATACGAGTTGTTCCCTGAGGAGCTGCCCGGCAAGCCCGGAGAAAAAGGCCCGATGGATTAGGTTTACCTCCCCTGACTGAGAGAATTCGGGCCGCGCCGCCGGCGGGGCCCGACAAAGTCAACCTCCGGACGCATCCAAAGGGCGCGATCGGCGAGACAAGGAAACGGACCGTCCATGTTGCGATTCCTGCTCACGCGCATTGCGTCGGCAATACCGGTCCTCGCCATTTTGAGCCTGGTCACCTTTGCCATCATCCAGGCGCCGCCGGGCGATTATGCCGACTACATCCGCTCGCAGGCGATCAACCAAGGTGGAGCTTCCTTCGCCGAGGCCGACGCGCAGGCAAAGGCCTATCGCATCGAGCATGGTCTCGATAAGCCGCTGCCCGTCCAGTATCTCAACTGGATCGGTGGCATCATCACCCGCGGCGACTTCGGCTACAGCCTCTATTACAACAAGCCGGTCGCCGATGTGGTCGGCGAGCGGCTGCCGCGCACGCTCCTTCTGGCTTTGGTCTGCCATCTGCTCGCCTCGGTGCTGGGCATCGGCTTCGGCATTTGGGCGGCGACCCGGCAATATACCTGGATAGACAGCACGCTTTCGGCCATCTCCTTCCTCGGCATGACGGTGCCGCGCTTCCTGATGGCGCTGATCATCGTCTATCTCCTGGTCTTTCAGTTCAACGTATCGGAGATCGGCAGCTTCTTCTCGCCGCAATATGGCGGCGCTCCGTGGTCGTGGGCCAAATTCGTCGACCTGGTCAAGCATGTCTGGCCGGTCGTGGCGATCGCCACCTTCGGTGGTCTCGCCTACAATATGCGCGTCATGCGCGGCAATCTGCTCGACACGCTGAACGCGCAATATGTCGAGACTGCCAGGGCCAAGGGGCTGACCGGCACTGCCGTCGTCATGCGTCACGCCGTGCCCAACGCGCTGCACCCTCTCGTCATGTATCAGGGCGTGGTGCTGCCTTACATGCTCACCGGCGAGATCGAGACCGCGATCATCTTTGCGCTGCCAACCGTCGGCCCGGCGATCGTCGGCTCCATGGCTGTCGGCGACGTCTATGTCACCGCCACGTTCATGATGGTTTTGTCGGCAACGCTGATCGTCGGCAACATCATCGCCGACATGCTGCTTGTGCTGCTTGATCCGCGCGTGCGCCAGTTCGGGGAAAGCTGAGATGCTGGCTTTCGACAATCTGCCACCACCGCTGCCTGCCGAAGGCACAATCGAGAAGCCGCAGCGCGGCAATGAGAGCTATATCGCGCTTGTCTGGCGCCGGTTGAAGCGCTCCTGGACCGGCATGGCCGGGCTTTGGCTTGTCGTGCTCCTGTTGGTGATGGCCGTGTTCGCCGAGTTCATCGCGCCGATGGACCCGAAGGTCACGGACGTCGGCTTCGCTCCGCCGCAGGTGCCTGTTTTCCATGACAAGGACGGCGGTTTCACGGCTCGGCCAAGGGTCTATGCGCTCGCCGATTCGGCGGATCTCGATCCGGTCACCTTCCAGCCTGTCGTTGGTCCTGACTATGACCATCCGAGGCTGCTTGGTTTCTTTGCGCACGGCGCACCCTACAAGCTGTTCGGGCTCATACCGGCGGACCGGCATTTGTTCGGCTCGCTGGATGGCCAGCCGGTACATTTCCTCGGCACAGACAAATTCGGCCGCGACGTGCTGTCGCGCGCCATCCATGGCTCGCGCGTCTCGCTGATGATCGCGCTGACGGTCGTCTTCATCATCACCGTCATCGGCACCACCGTCGGCATGGTCTCCGGCTATTTCGGCGGCAGGTTCGATGTCTGGATGCAGCGCTTCGTCGACCTGGTGCTCGCTTTCCCGCAACTGCCGCTTTACCTGGCGCTGACGACATTGATCCCGGTTACTGCTCCCACCAACGTCTTTCTCGCTTTCGTCATCATCGTCATGTCGGCATTGGGTTGGGCGCAGATGTCGCGCGAGGTGCGCGGCAAGACTTTGGCGCTGGCGCGGATCGAGTATGTCCGCGCCGCCATGGCGGTCGGCGCCACCGACCGGCGCATCATCATGCAGCACATCTTCCCCAATGTGATGAGCCATGTGATCGTGGCCGTGACGTTGGCGATCCCGACGGTGGTGCTGCTCGAATCCTTCCTCGGTTTCCTCGGCTTCGCCGTCAAGCCGCCGCTGATCTCGTGGGGCCTGATGCTGCAGGATACCGCGACCTATTCGGTCATCGGCACCTATCCCTGGATCTTGTCGCCGGTCGGCTTCGTGCTCGTCACCGTCTTTGCCTTCAACGCGCTTGGCGACGGCCTGCGCGACGCCGTCGATCCCTACTGAGGTGGCACAGATGTCAGTCGCGCTCGCCGTATCCTTCGCACCGACCGTCCGCCACGATCACGACGGGCGCCAGGATCAGCCCGTCATCGACGCCCGCAACGTCGCCGTGGCCTTCAAGGTCGAGCATGGCGTCGTCGACGCGGTCAAGGACATCTCGTTCCAGCTCTATCGCGGCGAGACGATCGCCATCGTCGGCGAATCCGGTTCCGGCAAGTCGGTGACGGCGCGCACCGTCATGGGACTGCTGTCGCGGCGCGCCACGGTGTCGCCCGAATCGAGCGTGTGCTATGACGGACAAAACATCCTGAAGTTCCCCGAGAGCGCGAGGCGCAAGCTGCGC
Organism: Mesorhizobium sp. M0047; assembly: GCF_040323315.1. Lineage (NCBI taxonomy): Bacteria > Pseudomonadati > Pseudomonadota > Alphaproteobacteria > Hyphomicrobiales > Phyllobacteriaceae > Mesorhizobium > Mesorhizobium sp. M0047. The sequence goes on from NZ_JAMYUW010000009.1 coordinate 128,363, forward strand.
GGCAACCGCATTTCGATGATCTTCCAGGAGCCGATGAGCTCGCTCAACCCGATTTACACGGTCGGCAGCCAGATCGTCGAGGCGATCAGGGTGCATCGCAAGGTCAGCCGCAAGCAGGCCTGGGCGCGGGCACTGGAACTTCTACAGCACGTGCAGATTCCCGATCCCGCCGCGCGGCTCAGGCAATACCCGCACCAGCTGTCAGGCGGGCAGCGCCAGCGGGTGATGATCGCGATGGCGCTTGCCAACAATCCCGATGTCTTGATCGCCGATGAGCCGACCACGGCGCTCGATGTCACCGTCCAGGCGCAGATCCTGAACCTGATCCGCAGCCTGCAGAAAGAGCTGCGCATGGCGGTAATCCTGATTACCCACGACCTGACCGTCGTGCGCCAGTTCTCCGACTACGTCTATGTCATGCAGCATGGCGAAATGTGCGAGCACAACGTCACCGAACGGCTGTTTGCCGATCCGCAGCATCCCTATACGAGGCGGCTTCTGGCTTCCGAGCCGCGCGGGCAGCCGAAGCCGCTCCCCGCCGGCTGCGGCACCATCCTCGAGGCCAGCGGCGTGCGCGTCTCCTTCATGTTGCGCCACGGCACCTTCCTGAAACCGGACTGGCGCGAACTGGTCGCCGTCGACGGTCTCAGCCTCAGCCTGTGCCGCCATGAGACGCTGGGGCTGGTCGGTGAGTCCGGTTCCGGCAAGACCACCTTCGGCCAAGCCCTGCTCCGGTTGATTGACACCAAGCGCGGCGAGATACGCTTCGACGGCAAGCCGATTCACGGCCTGTCGCGGGCCGAGATGCGGCCCTTGCGATCGCGCATGCAGATCGTCTTCCAGGATCCGTTCTCTTCGCTCAACCCGCGCATGACGATCGGGCAGATCATCGAGGAAGGGCTGATCGTCAACAGCATAGGAGCGACGCGGCGCGAGCGGGTAGAGCGAGTGCGCGACGCGTTGGTCAGCGCCGGCATGCCAGGCGATATACTGTCGCGGTTTCCGCACGAATTCTCCGGCGGCCAGCGGCAACGCATCGCGATCGCTCGCGCCATAGCGCTCGAACCCGAATTCATCCTGCTCGACGAGCCGACATCGGCGCTGGACCTCTCCGTCCAGGCGCAGATCATCGACCTCTTGCGCAAGCTGCAGGACGAGCGCGGCCTGAGCTACCTCTTCATCTCGCATGACCTCAAGTTGGTGCGCGCGCTGTGCCACCGCGTCATCGTCATGCAGAACGGCAAGATCGTCGAGCAAGGCCCCGTCGACGACGTCCTGTCCAATCCCAAGACCGCCTACACCGAACGGCTCGTCAGGGCCGCTTTCGAAGTGGCCTGAACATATGCCGGAGATTAGCATGGCAAGAAATCCCAAGATCACGTTCATCGGCGCCGGCTCGACGGTGTTCATGAAGAACATTGTCGGCGACGTGCTGCAACGCCCGTCGCTTGCCGGCGCGACGATCGCGTTGATGGACGTCAATCCGCAACGGCTGGAAGAGAGCGCCATCGTCGTCAACAAGCTGATCGCGACGCTTGGCGTCAAGGCGAAGACCGAGACCCATTCGGACCAGCGCAAGGCGCTGGCCGGTGCCGATTTTGTCGTCGTCGCGTTCCAGATCGGCGGCTACGAGCCCTGCACGGTCACCGATTTCGAAGTGCCGAAGAAATACGGCCTGCGCCAGACGATCGCCGACACGCTCGGCGTCGGCGGCATTATGCGGGGGCTCCGGACCGTGCCGCATCTGTGGAAGGTCTGCGAGGACATGCTCGCCGTCTGCCCGCGGGCGATCATGCTGCAATATGTCAACCCGATGGCGATCAACACCTGGGCGATATCAGAGAAATATCCTGAGATCAGGCAGGTCGGCCTCTGCCATTCGGTGCAGGGCACGGCAATGGAGCTGGCGCACGATCTCGACCTTCCCTATGAGGAAATCCGCTATCGCTCGGCCGGCATCAACCACATGGCCTTTTATCTCAGCTTCGAGCATCGCCAGCCGGACGGTTCCTACCGCAATCTCTATCCAGATCTCGTGCGCGCCTATCGCGAAGGCCGCGCGCCCAAGCCCGGCTGGAACCCGCGCTGCCCCAACAAGGTGCGCTACGAGATGCTGACGAGGCTCGGCTATTTCGTCACCGAAAGCTCGGAGCATTTCGCCGAATACACGCCCTATTTCATCAAGGACGGACGCCCGGACCTGATCGAGAAGTACGGCATCCCGCTGGATGAGTATCCCAAGCGCTGCATCGAGCAGATCGAGCGCTGGAAGGGGCAGGCGGAAGCCTATCGTTCGGCCGATCGCATCGAAGTCGAGCAGTCGAAAGAGTATGCCTCCTCGATCATGAATTCGGTCTGGACCGGCGAACCGTCGGTGATCTACGGCAATGTCCGCAACAATGGCTGCATCACCTCGCTGCCTTTCGACTGCGCCGCCGAAGTGCCGTGCCTGGTCGACGCCTCCGGCATCCAGCCGACTTATATCGGCGAACTGCCGCCGCAATTGACCGCCTTGATCCGCACCAACATCAACGTGCAGGAACTGACGGTGCGGGCGCTGATGACGGAGAACCGAGAGCACATCTACCATGCAGCGATGATGGACCCGCATACCGCCGCCGAGCTTGATCTCGACCAGATCTGGTCACTGGTCGATGACCTACTCGCCGCTCACGGCGACTGGCTGCCGGCCTGGGCGCGCGTGAGGCGCAAGACCGAAGCCGCCTGACGACCTATTTCGGAGCGTTGGGGTCCGTCTCGCCCTCGTCGTCGCGGGCCGAGATGACATAGGCGCCCTTCAGCCAGCGATTGAGGTCGATGTCCTTGCAGCGCGTCGAGCAGAATGGATAGGTCTCGCGCGCCGACGGCTTGCCGCATTCGGGGCAGGGGCGTTTGGGCCGTAGCGGCGTCACCTTGTCGTCGATGCTCATGGCCGCGGCGATGACCAGCTTCGATGGATCTTGAAGCCTTCGCCGGATAGCAGCGCCACCGTCTCATAGAGCGGCAGCCCGACGACGTTGGTGTAGGAGCCGACCAGCTTGACGACGAAGGCGCCGGCGAGACCCTGGACAGCGTAGCCGCCGGCTTTGCCGCGCCATTCGCCCGAGGCGACATAGGCGTCGATCTCTTCGCGCGGCAGTCGCTTGAAGCGCACCCGCGTCTCGACCAGCCGTTGGCGGAGTTTGCCGCCCGGCGTGATCAGGCAGATGCCGGAATAGACCCGGTGCGAACGGCCGGACAACAGTCCGAGGCAGTTGGCGGCGTCGTCGAGCGTCTCGGCCTTGGGCAGGATGCGCCGCCCGACGGCCACCACCGTGTCCGCGGCCAGCACGAAGCCCGGCGCATAGTCGGCTTCGATTGTCAGCGAAGCGAATGCCTTCTCGGCCTTTTCCTTCGCCAGCCGCTTGGCCAGCGAGCGCGGATGCTCGGCACGCAGCGGCGTTTCGTCGACATCGGCAGGCAGCACGCGGTCCGGCTCGATACCGGCTTGCTGCAAGAGCTCGATTCGGCGCGGCGAACCCGAGGCAAGCACCAGCTTATGCAAAATGCTCATCGCGGACCAGTCGGGCTTTGCTTACTTGAAACGATAGGTGATGCGGCCCTTGGTCAGGTCGTATGGTGTCATTTCGACCAGAACCTTGTCGCCGGTCAGCACGCGGATGCGGTTCTTGCGCATGCGGCCGGCCGTATGGGCGATGATTTCGTGTTCGTTTTCGAGCTTTACCCGGAACATCGCGTTGGGCAACAATTCCGTCACGACACCCGGAAACTCGAGGACTTCTTCCTTCGGCATTCGATACCTTTGCTTGGATGGTAGTTCCGGCGCTTAGACCATGATGCCGAAAAGTGTGAAGCGGTTTTCGGACGACATCATGCTCTACTTCTTGGTTTAGAGGCGGATTCGGATTTCAGCTCGAACAGACCTGAAATCATCCGACTCTAGCCGGAATTTCGGCGGAACCTATATGATAATCGTTCGCTTGTGAACACGCTTAATCCGTCGCGTTTTTTGCTTCTGGAAGCAAGAAACGTCGACCTATGCGCAACTTCAGCCGCTCGCGTACGTCCCTGTAGGCTGCCATGATCTGATCGCGCGTGCCGCCGGCATCGGTGGGATCCGGCATCGGCCAGTATTCGACTTCGACGGCGAGCGAGCGGGTGAGTTCAAGCGCCGCATGGTGCGCTTCCGGAGCCAGCGTGACGATGAGGTCGAAATAGTCGTCCTCGAGATCGTCCATCGTCCTTGGGTGACGCTCGCCCAGCGTGAGACCCTCCTCGGCCAGCACCGCATCGACGAACGGATCGCGCTCGCCCGCGCGAACGCCGGCCGAGGCGACGAAGATGGTGGCAGGCAGCATGCGCCTCGCCAGTTGCTCCGCCATCGGCGAGCGCACGGCATTCATCCCGCACAGGAACAGGATCGAACGGGGAAGGCCGCCGCCGGGTGCCAGGGCTAGCCCCGCCAGTGCAGCACGCAGACCAGCGTGAACAGCCGGCGCGCCGTATCGAAGTCGATGTCGATCTTGCCGGAGAGCCGGTCCATCAGCGTCCGCGAACCCTCATTGTGCAGGCCGCGGCGGCCCATGTCGATCGCCTCGATGTGGCTAGGCGTCGAGGAGCGGATGGCATCGTAATAGCTTTCGCAGATCATGTAATAGTCCTTGACGATGCGCCTGAGCGGCGTCAGCGACAGGATGTGGGTGACGACGGCGGCGCCATCCTCTCGCGCCACGGCAAAGACCAGGCGCTGCTCGGCCAGCGACAGTTTCAGCCGATAGGGGCCGGCGCCGCTGTCATTGACGGGTCGAAAACTGTTTTCCTCGATCAGATCGAAGATCGCCACCGCGCGTTCATGCTCGACATCGGGTGTCGAACGGCCGATCGATTCATCGAGTTCGACATCGATCAGCCTGCCGCGGGTTTGATCGGAGTCCGACATGCCGGCCTACATATTCAACCGTATGGCGACGGAGCGGCCATGTGCTTCAAGGCCTTCCGCCTTGGCCAGCGCAATCGCCGCCGGCGCCAAGATCCGCAACTGCTCCGGCCCAAGCTTGAGGATCGAGGTGCGCTTGACGAAATCGAGCACGGACAGGCCGGACGAGAAACGTGCCGAGCGTGCCGTTGGCAGCACATGGTTGGATCCGCCGACATAGTCGCCGATAGCTTCCGGCGTATGGCGGCCGAGAAAGACGGCACCCGCATTGCGCATCCGGGCCAGAAAACCCTCGGCATCGTCGATTGCCAATTCGACGTGTTCGGCGGCGATACGGTCGACCAGCGGTAGCGCGGCGTCGATGGTGGGGACCTCGATCACGGCGCCGAAATCGCGCCAGCTTGCCGCCGCCGTTTCGGCGCGCGGCAGGTTCTGCAACTGGCGTTCGACCGCCTGTTCGACGGCGATGCCGAAGCCCGGGTCGTCGGTGACCAGGATCGACTGCGCCGACGCATCGTGCTCGGCCTGGGCTAGCAAATCGGCGGCGATCCAGTCCGGGTCGTTGCTGCCGTCAGCCACGACGAGCACTTCCGACGGCCCGGCGATCATGTCGATGCCGACGGTGCCGAACACCTGGCGCTTGGCTGCGGCGACATAGGCGTTGCCCGGGCCGACGATCTTCGCGACCGGCCGGATCGTTTCGGTTCCATAGGCAAGGGCTGCGATCGCCTGGGCGCCGCCGACGCGGTAGATTTCCGACACGCCTGATATATCGGCGGCCACCAGCACCAGCGGGTTGATGACGCCGCCGGGCGCCGGCACGACCATGACGATGCGCTCGACGCCGGCTACCCTGGCAGGTACGGCGTTCATCAGCACCGAGCTCGGATAGCTCGCCGTGCCGCCCGGCACATAGAGCCCGACCGCCTCGATCGCCGTCCAGCGCCAGCCGAGTTCGACGCCGGCGGCATCGCTATAGCGATCGTCCTTCGGCCGCTGCCGTTCGTGATGCGAGCGGATGCGGTCGCGCGCGAATTCCAGTGCCTCGATCGTTTTTGGGTCAGCGGCCTTGTAAGCCTGGGCGATGTCGTCCTTCGAGACGGCGATGCCTAATCCAGCCAGATCGGCGCGATCGAATTTCTGGGAATACTCGATCAACGCCGCGTCCCCCTCGGCGCGGACGCGCGCGATGATGTCGCGCACCGCGGCGTCGACATCGGCTGACACTTCCCGCTTGGTCAGGAGGAAGGCGGCGAAACGCTGCTCGAAATCGGCGTCGGACTGACGAAGCGTGATGGCCATCGGATGTTCAGGCCTTATGGATCGGGCGCGAGCTGGCTTCCCACGCGCCGCCGATGTCGGCAAGACGGGCCTCGATGCACTCGACATCGAGCATGATCGTGCCGCCGCCCGCAAAGATCAGCTCGACGATACCGGCCGGCTTGCTGATCTCGATGAAGCTGATCGCCAGCAGGGACAGGACCTCAGTCGGCTTGTCGCGGGCGATGCCGTTGGTCTTGGCACCGAGCACCCGGTCGAAATGCAGCACCGCCTGCCGCCGCTCATTGTGCTGGCGAAACAGGCCGGATTTGGCCTCCCACACGAAACGGTTCATGGTCATCAGGAAACGCTTGGCCGCGGGCAGGAATTCGAGGTCGCTGACCTTCATCACGGCATCCTGGACATGGGCCGAAACGATGCTCAGATCCTGGTCGTCGAGCGCGATAAGCTTAAGGGCAGTCATGCGGATTTCGCACCTGAAGGTTGATAACCGAACCTTCTGTTAGGCGGTCTTTCCCGTCCGCGCAACCGCACCGCACGGCCTTGCGATTGGCCTATGCGGAAATCCGCTCGATCACCGCGCCGCAGTTGGACAGCTTTTCTTCCAGCCGCTCGAAGCCGCGGTCGAGATGATAGACGCGGTTGACCGTCGTCTCGCCTTCGGCCGCCAGGCCGGCGATGACCAGCGAGACCGAGGCGCGAAGATCGGTCGCCATGACCGGCGCACCCTTCAATTTCGGCACGCCGTCGACGATTGCCGTCTGGCCCGAAAGCGTGATGTGGGCGCCGAGCCGGGCCAGTTCCTGCACATGCATGAAACGGTTTTCGAAGATCGTCTCGGTGATGCGCGACTTGCCCTTTGCCATCGTCATCAGGCCCATGAACTGCGCCTGCAAATCGGTCGGGAAGGCCGGGAAGGGCGCCGTCGTTACGTCGACTGGGGAAATGCCGGCGCCGTTGCGCTTCACACGAATGCCGGAATTGGTTTGCGTGATCTCCGCACCCGTCTGGGAGATCACGTCGAGCGCTGTCTGCAGCAGTTCGGGGCGTGCGCCCTCGAGCACGACGTCGCCGCCAGTCATTGCCACCGCCATTGCGTAGGTGCCGGTCTCGATGCGGTCGGGAATGACGCGCACGCGGGCACCCGACAGCGATTCGACGCCATCGATGGTGATAACAGGCGTGCCGGCGCCGGAAATCTTCGCGCCCATGGCATTGAGGCACTCGGCGAGGTTGACGATTTCGGGTTCGCAGGCGGCATTTTCCAGCACCGTCTCGCCCTTGGCGAGCGCCGCGGCCATCATCAGCACATGGGTGGCGCCGACAGAGACCTTCGGGAATACGTAGCGGTTGCCCACAAGACGGCCATTCCGGGTTTTGGCGATGACATAGCCGGTGTCGACATCGATGTCGGCGCCCAGCGCCTGCAAGCCTTCGAGGAACAGATCGACCGGGCGCGTGCCGATGGCGCAACCGCCGGGCAGCGACACCTTGGCCTCGCCCATGCGGGCCAGCAGCGGCCCGATCACCCAGAACGACGCCCGCATCTTCGATACCAGCTCGTAGGGCGCCGTCGTGTCGACGATGTTGCGGGCGGAGAAAGTGATGGTGCGCGAATAGCCTTCATTCTGCTTCTCGCGACGGCCATTGACCGAATAATCGACGCCGTGATTGCCCAGGATGCGGATCAACTGCTCGACATCGGCCAGATGCGGCACGTTTTCCAGCGTCAGCGTGTCGTCGGTCAAAAGCGAGGCGATCATCAGAGGCAGCGCCGCGTTTTTCGCGCCTGAGATCGGAATGCTTCCGGAGAGCTTGTTGCCCCCGACAATTCTGATGCGATCCATGGAAGAACGTCCCTCTCGGCTCAAAAAAGCCGGTTCAATCGTTTGAGTAGCGGCCCGTCTAGACCATTGGCCAATCTGGTTCAAGGAATTGGCTGGTTCAAGAAATAGGATTTCGCCCCGCCCCGGGCCAAGAGTGGCAGATTTGAGTTAATCTTTTTGTATTTCCTTCGCAGCGCCGATCCCGTCCGGCCGCTGATCCGCATCGCCGGCGCGCCGCGAGCGCGACTGCGCCTTGCGCTTCTGCAAATTGGCACGCAATTGCTCGGCCAGCCGGTCCTTGCGGTTGATGCCGCCCTTTTTTGCTGGGATTGTCTTGTCGTTCATGGTCCCGTCCGGGCCGGCGACCAGCCAGCCTGCCAATCAGGGATAGCCAACATTGTGGCGCCGCCATGTCAATAAAGCTATCCGGCAAAGGCTTTCACAGAAGCGTTGCACTTGGCCTTGCGCTTGCCGGTTCGATATGGCAGAAGCCCCGCCATCAGCGGCTGCGGTAGCTCAGTGGTAGAGCACTCCCTTGGTAAGGGAGAGGTCGAGAGTTCAATCCTCTCTCGCAGCACCATTACACAGGGGTGGTACACATAAGCTTGAGAATGCCTGGACCTCGGCGACATCCGAAGATCGGCGTCTATTATCTTTGGCGACGCGCGTCCTCGGATTTTAGGGATAGGCGTTCGGGCTGGTGTCGGGCGTGTAGATTAGGCCCGACTTTCTTTTGCCGGCGGCCAGCAAGCACTGGTCCTTCTACTCCCCGACAATGGACGTCGGTGAGCGTACCGAGGTTATCGGATCGGCATGACGAAGGACGATCCTCCACGCGCCTTCCTCCCGGCGGAAGATGGTGGTGACCCGAAGCGCAATCGGCACCAGTTTGTCGCCCCCGCCGACCTTGGATTGGAATCGCTCGACCTCGATGATGTATCCCAAGTCGGCCGTCGCATACTCGGAGATGCGCTCAAAGCCGATGGCCTTGCCGTGCCGGTAATTGGTGGCGGCCCGTTCCATGGTCTCAGCGACCTTTCTCCATCCCTTCGCCGGCGGGCCAAAGGGATTGGCAATTATGACGTCGTCCTGTCGCGAGTAGAGGCCTTTCAAGGGCTCAGGATCGCCCTTTACGAAGGCATCCAGAGCCAGATGATCCTGCTCGATAACTTTCGTTAGGTCGGAGGCTAACATCTTAACATTCCCACAGTCTTGCCATGCTTCCCAAAACTTCAGAAGCGGCAACTTGTTCCGTTAGCCTGCGCTAAAATGCCTGCCGCCTCCCGGCAGTGTCGTCGTGGGAACATGCACTGAAACATGCACTGAATGGAGAACAGTGCGACAGCCGAACTGCCCCAACAGGTCAGGAATGTTTGGGACAAAAGTCTGTGCGACCCATCAGGCCGGGCGAGTTCTGCGACGGGATCACGCCTGCTGAATCACCAATTCGCTGGTCATGGGAATTCCTCTGAGGGCCCCAAGCACCATGTTGTGGGAGATCGCGCGATCATGAATTTTCTCCAGGTCGGCGCGCGGCGCCGAAGAACACACGGTCGCGCGCAGGTGCAGGGACACATAGCAATGCCGGGCGTCCCTGGGCGCCGTGAGCCCATCAAGTCCGTCGAACTCGCCACGCGGGTCGAACACGCCTTCCGCGACAAAATCGACTGAACGCAGATCGACCCCCGCATGCGCTGCCAGCATCGGATAGTCCGAGCCGGCACACACCGCCGCCGCGGCAAAGATCTGCTCCCAGGGAAAGACTGCGGCCAGCGAATTGTCCTTGAGGCTCGCCGGTCGCTCCAGCAGCGGCGTTGTATAAGGATCGCTTGACTGCCGTTCGAAGCGGTAGCGGGCACGGTAGGTGCCACGCACCGCGTCACCGTGTTTCTTCAGCACGGATACGATGTCTTTGACCGTGCTGACGGATTCTCCGAAGACTATTGGCATTTTTACCTCCCTATAAAGTTACAATTCCACTCACTTCCTCGGTTGCCGACGGCGGCTGTCGCGGTCCGGCCTTGATCCGATAATGTGCCGACAAGGCTCGCCCTATTTGGCGGGCGCGGCCGCTTGGGTATCGCCGCCGAGATCTTTCTTGAAGGTTTCGAAATCGACCTGCATGCCGTTGAAGATGGTGCTCCAGTGGCGTGACACAGCGGCGATGGCGACGGCCTCTTCAATCTCGTCCTCCGTTGCGCCCGCCTGTTTTGCGCTCTCGGTGTCTTCCCAGATGCAATACTGGCAGGGAATTTGAGCGGAGACGGCGAGCGAGATCAAAGCCTTGACTTTCGGCGGCAGGGCGGTGTCGTTCGAGAATTGCAGAGCCTTCACCTCGGCCCAGGCGCCCGGCAGCGCCGCTTTTGAAACCTGATGGACAAAGCTTGGCACCGAGCCGAGCGTCCGCTCGACGTCCTTATAGGTGGCGTCGACCTCAGCCTGGCCGGCCCAGCCTAAGCCCGGTGACAAAAATGTGGCGCAGACGACAGTCGATGCGAACGCCGTTTGAAGGAAGCGGCGCGACCGGCGGGGTCCGAGCTTGCCGTGGTATGCGTTGGAAGCAATATGGTAAACTGCGAAGGCGGACATGATCTCTCTCCTCTGTGGAACCATTCGAGGCGGCGTTCTGTGATGGCCCCTTGCTCCAAGGAGTCACCGACGAGAGAAAAAGTTCGATCAATCATCCTCGATTCTGGGCGGGCGCGGCGAAAGATGAAGGTGCAAGCGTCGGGCCTTGCCGCCTCGTTGAAAGATCACCAGGACGACACCCGGCGGGCAGTGGAACGGGTCTTCGGGCGGATTGATGAATCGTCCTTCGATGACTGTGACATGGCTGCCGCTGAGAATGCGCTGGGGCTCGAGGCGGACGCCGGCTTCCGTGTCGGAGTCGACTTCCTCGGCAAGGAATGAACGCCCCAACACCGGTTCGCTCGCTCCACGGACCAGGTGAAGATCTTCCGCAAAGTGCCCGAGGAAGCGGTCGCGTTCGCCGTGCCGGTTGAGTCCATTGAAGATTTCGGAGTAAAATCGCTGGCGTTCGCAAGACTGTGAGCGAGCCCCTGCGTCGCCAAGGCCTGCCGTTTCGAGCAGCATCTCCGCCAGCTTGCGTTTGGCTTCCGACAAACGACTGCGAACCGTCCCAATCGGCACATCCAGAATGGCGGCCAGTTCCTGGTAGGACTGATAGCTTCCAAAATAGCGCAAGATTGCGGTGGCCTGCAGCGGCTCGGGAAGCTTGCGGAGGGCATCCCAAACCCATTCGCGAAGCGCGATTTTCTCCAGCCGCTCCTCGATGCCAGCGCGTTCGTCAGGGCGGTCGGGAATGTCGGCGGTCAAGATCTCGCGTCGTCTTCGACGCAATTGTTGCAGGCAGCATCGGTACAGCACAGCGCCAAGCCAGCCACCGACGGCTTGCGGATCCTTGAGTTCACCGATGCGCCTCAGCGCGATCAGGAACGTCTCATGCACTGCATCTTCGGCGTCAGATCCATAGCCGAGCATATTCAGCGCTGTCGCATAGAGCCGCGCGCGATGACGTTCCAGCAACAGGCCGAGGCAACCACAATCACCGCCCCGAGCGGCAACTGCCAGTTCGGCATCATTCGGCACGATACGAGTTTCGTAGCTCATCGACTGAAAGATGCACCAACCGGCGAAAAAGTTCGAATGCTTGTTCAGGCTTCGTCACCATCCGTGTTCGGCACCAGATCACCAGTAAGCTTTGAGCAGGCTTTGAATTGGGTTATGATCCTCGACCATCGCTCCCAGATCCGTCAGCGTGCAGCGCGGCGCCACTTCAGCTCCGCAACGACCGGCCCGAAGCGGGGTCCGTGAAACCACGCTCGTTCGTGCCGCCTTCTCCTCGTCCAGCCGCCTTGCGCCGACGGAACGATCGCGCTGGGAAGCCAACGCTTGCAACAGCGCGTGACAATGATGAGCGTCTGCCGTATATTGACATAAAGATATCCTTATGTGACACGAACAGGCTTGTCGCCAGGGGGATAAAAAATGTCGCAGAATTCTGCATCGCTGGACGCATTGTTCGGCTCTGTCGCGGCAAAGCCCGATGGGTCGGAGGTGCTTGCGGCGCTCACGGCGGCGGCTAGCGAACGCATCCTCATCCTTGACGGTGCCATGGGCACGCAGATCCAGGGCCTGGGTTTCGATGAAGACCAGTTTCGCGGCGAAGCCTTCGCCGGCTGCGCCTGCCACCAGCAAGGCAACAATGATCTTTTGATCCTGACGCAGCCGCAGGCGATCGAGGAAATCCACTATCAATATGCCATCGCAGGCGCGGATATCCTGGAGACCAACACCTTCTCCTCGACGTCGATCGCCCAGGCCGATTACGGCATGGAGGATGCCGTCTACGCGCTGAATCGCGACGGAGCGCGGCTGGTGCGGCGCGCCGCGTTGAGAGCACAGCAGCGGGATGGCAAGCGCCGCTTCGTCGCCGGTGCGCTCGGGCCAACCAACCGCACCGCTTCGATGTCGCCTGATGTCAACAATCCGGGCTATCGCGCCGTGACCTTCGACGAATTGCGCCTCGCCTATGGCGAGCAGCTGCGCGGCCTGATCGATGGCGGCGCCGACATCATCCTGATCGAGACCATCTTCGACACGCTGAACGCGAAGGCGGCGATTTTCGCGGCAGAGGAGATCTTCAACGAGAAGGGCGTGCGCCTGCCGGTGATGATTTCCGGCACCATCACAGACCTCTCCGGCCGCACACTGTCGGGCCAGACGCCGACCGCCTTCTGGCATTCGGTGCGGCATGCGAGCCCCTTCACCATCGGCCTCAACTGCGCGCTCGGCGCCAATGCCATGCGCGAGCATCTGGCCGAGATATCAGGCGTCGCCAACACTTTTGTCTGCGCCTATCCAAATGCCGGCCTGCCCAATGAATTCGGCCGTTATGACGAGAGCCCGGAATTCATGGCGGCGCAGATCGAGGATTTCGCTCGCGAGGGGCTGGTCAATGTCGTCGGCGGCTGCTGCGGTTCGACGCCCGAGCACATCCGCGCCATCGCCGAGGCGGTGCGGAAATATCCGCCGCGCGCCATTCCCGACATCGAGCGCAAGATGCGCCTGTCCGGGTTGGAACCGTTCACGCTGACGGATGAGATTCCCTTCGTCAATGTCGGCGAGCGCACCAATGTCACCGGCTCAGCCAGGTTCCGCAAGCTGATCACGGCGGGTGACTATGTCGCCGCGCTCGACGTGGCGCGCGACCAGGTCGCCAACGGCGCGCAGATCATCGACATCAACATGGACGAAGGCCTGATCGATTCGAAGAAGGCGATGGTGGAGTATCTCAACCTGATCGCCGCCGAACCCGACATCGCCCGTGTCCCGGTGATGGTCGACAGTTCGAAATGGGAGATCATCGAGGCCGGCCTTAAATGCGTGCAGGGCAAGCCGCTGGTCAATTCCATCTCGATGAAGGAAGGCGAGGCGGCATTCCTGCATCACGCCAGGCTCGTGCGCGCCTATGGCGCCGCCGTGGTCGTCATGGCGTTCGACGAGGATGGCCAGGCCGACACCAAGGCGCGCAAGGTCGAAATCTGCACCCGCGCCTACAAGCTTTTGACCGAACAGGCCGGCTTCCCGCCCGAGGATATCGTCTTCGACCCCAATGTCTTCGCCATTGCCACCGGCATCGAGGAGCACGACAATTACGGCGTCGACTTCATCGAAGCGGCGGGCGAGATCACCGGGACGCTGCCGCATGTCCACATTTCCGGCGGTGTGTCGAACCTCTCCTTCTCATTCCGCGGCAATGAGCCGGTGCGCGAGGCCATGCATGCCGTGTTCCTCTACCATGCCATCCAGCGCGGCATGGATATGGGGATCGTCAATGCCGGCCAGCTCGCCGTCTACGACACGATCGAGCCGGTGCTGCGCGAGGCCTGCGAGGATGTCGTGCTCAACCGTGTGCCCAAGGCCGGCGGCACCGCCACTGAACGCATGCTGGAGATCGCCGAACGCTTCAAGGGCGCGGCGGGCCAAGAAGCCAAGGAGCGCGATCTTGCCTGGCGCGAACTGCCGGTCGAACAGCGGATCAGCCATGCGCTGGTCAACGGCATCACCGAGTTCATCGACGCCGACACCGAGGAAGCGCGGCTTGCCGCCGAGCGCCCGCTGCATGTCATCGAAGGCCCGCTGATGGCCGGCATGAACGTCGTCGGCGACCTGTTCGGCGCGGGAAAGATGTTCCTGCCGCAAGTGGTGAAGTCCGCGCGGGTGATGAAGCAGGCGGTGGCGGGACTACTGCCGCATATGGAAGCCGAGAAGTTGGCCAACGCCGCCAATGGCATCGACAATGGCGAACGCCAGACGGCGGGCAAGATCCTGATGGCGACGGTGAAGGGCGATGTCCACGACATCGGCAAGAACATCGTCGGCGTCGTGCTCGCCTGCAACAATTACGAGATCATCGATCTCGGCGTCATGGTGCCGGCGGCAAAGATCCTGCAGACGGCGCGCGAGAGACAAGTCGACATCATCGGACTGTCAGGCCTGATCACGCCATCGCTCGATGAAATGGCGCATATGGCCGCCGAGATGGAGCGCGAAGGCTTCGACATCCCGCTGCTGATCGGCGGCGCGACGACCAGCCGCGTGCACACGGCGGTGAAGATCCACCCGCGCTACACCAAGGGACAAGCGGTCTATGTCACCGACGCCAGCCGGGCGGTCGGCGTGGTCTCAGCCTTGCTGTCGAACGAAACCAGGGGCGGCTACGTCGACACGGTGCGCGCCGAATACAAGAAGGTCGCCGACGCGCATGCCCGCTCCGAAGCCGACAAGCAGCGGCTGCCGCTGGCCAAGGCGAGGGCCAATGCGCATCGGCTCGACTGGTCTGAATATGAGCCGCCGAAGCCGTCCTTCACAGGCGTGAAGGTCTTCGAGAATTGGGACCTGGCCGAACTCGCGCGCTACATCGACTGGACGCCGTTCTTCCAGACCTGGGAGCTGAAGGGCCGTTATCCAAAAATCCTTGAAGACGAAGCGCAAGGACCCGCCGCGCGCCAGTTGTTCGAGGATGCGCAGGCGATGCTGAAAAAGATCATCGCCGAAAAATGGTTTGCGCCACGCGGCGTCATCGGCTTCTGGCCGGCCAACACCGTCGGCGACGACATCAGGCTGTTCACGGATGACAAGCGCTCAAAGGAACTGGCGACCTTCTTCACCCTGCGCCAGCAACTGACCAAGCGCGACGGCAAGGCCAATGTCGCGCTGTCGGATTTCGTCGCGCCAATGGACAGCGGCAAGCCCGACTATATCGGCGGCTTCATCGTCACCGCCGGCATCGAGGAGGTGGCGATCGCCGAGCGCTTCGAGCGCGCCAATGACGACTATTCCTCGATCATGGTCAAGGCGCTGGCCGACCGTTTCGCCGAGGCCTTTGCCGAGTGCATGCATGAGAAGGTGCGCAGGGAGTTCTGGGGCTACGCGCCAGACGAATCATTGGCGCCCGACGAGCTGATCGGCGAACCCTATCGCGGCATCCGCCCGGCGCCAGGCTATCCGGCGCAGCCCGACCATACCGAAAAGGCCACGCTGTTCCGGCTGCTCGACGGTGAGCGCAATGCGGGCGTGAGCCTGACCGAAAGCTATGCGATGTGGCCGGGCTCGTCCGTGTCAGGCATCTATCTGTCGCATCCCGAAAGCTATTATTTCGGCGTCGCCAAGGTCGAGCGCGACCAGGTCGAGGATTATGCGCGCCGCAAGGCGATGCCGTTGGCGGAGGTCGAGCGCTGGCTCGGCCCCATCCTCAACTACGTGCCGGCATGCCGAGGCGGCTGAATAGCGGCGGCATGCCTTCAATAGAATTTGCACTGGTTGCCGGCTCGTGATCCATGGCGTGACGGTTACACCTTCGCGTGCAGTCGCCTTTGCAGTTGGAGCGCCGAATGACCCTAATCACACGCCGCAGACTTTTGAAAACGGCTGCGGTTGCCGGCGCGGGCGGGATCGGGCTTTCGGCCATGGGTCGGCTTGGCGGCTGGGCGGCTGCCACGCCTGAGCCGGTGGTCTTGCAGACGGCAAAGACCCAGGCGAAGCTGATGGATGTCGGCCAGACCAGGGATGTGCTGACCTACGGCAATGCCGGAATGCCGCCCGTGCTCAGAATGAAAAAGGGCGAGCCCTTCGCCGCTCGTCTTGTCAACGCGATCGACGATCCGACGACGATTCATTGGCATGGCATTCGCGTGCCCAATAAGATGGACGGCGTCCCGTTTCTGGTTCAGCCTTATGTCTACACCGGCGATCATTTCGACTACGCCTTCACGCCGCCCGACGCCGGCACTTTCTGGTATCACCCGCATTGCAACACGTTGGAGCAGATGGGCCACGGCCTGACAGGCGTCATCGTGGTCGAGAATCCGAACGATCCGAAATTCGATGCCGAGGTCGTCCTCAATCTGCGCGACTGGCGCCTCGGTGACGACGGCCAGTTCATAGACCAGTTCCGCCCGCGCGATGCTGCGAGAACCGGCACCTATGGCACGGTGCGCACCGCCAACTGGCTCGACCAGCCGCAATATGACGCGCCGGCCGGAGGGCTGGTGCGGCTCAGGATCGCCATCACCGACGTCACGCGCATCTATGCCTTTCGTGTCGATGGCGCCGAGGCGACAGTCATCGCATTGGACGGCAATCCGGTGCAGCAGCGTTTTTCCCCCGATGCCTTGCTGCTTGGCCCCGGCCAACGCTTGGAACTGGCCATCCGTATGCCCGATGGCGAGGGTGCGAGTGTCAGCTTGAGAGACGTCAGGGGCACCAAGCCCAAGGTGCTTGCGACCCTGCGCACGACCGGAAGCTCGCTCAAGCGTGATATCAGCGATGTTGCACCCCTGGAACTCAATCCGGTGGCGGAAGTGGATCTCACCAGCGCCAAGCATATTTCCCTGGCTCTGAGCGCCACTGCGGAAAACGTCCCGAGCGATGGCATCTGCGGTTCGCTTGGCTACAGCTTTTGGGCCATCAACAAGGTGCCGTGGCCCGGCGATGCGCCGGATCCGACCGCGCCGCTGGCAGAATTGAAGCTCGGCGGGAGCTATGTCATCGACATGGAAAATTTGACGCCGCAATCCCATCCGATGCATCTGCACGGCATGAGCTTCAAAGTGCTGTCGTCCTCGACGCGCCAGGTTCAGCCCGTGATTTCCGATACGTATCTCATCCAGCCCAACGAGAAGGTTCAGCTCGGCTTCGTCGCCGACAATCCCGGCGACTGGCTGCTGCACTGCCACATCATCGAGCACCAGAAGTCGGGAATGACGAGCTACGTCAGGGTGGTCTGAAGTCGCGGCCGAGGGTTTCGTTGGCAAAGGAGGGCGGTTCCCTGCTATTGCCGCCTCCAACTCAAGAACCATGGGACATTCCTGCATGACCAATGTCGCCCTGACCGGCCTTGCCCGGGATCTCGCCAGGCGTGCCGCCGAGGGCCGCCCTGTGCGCATCGGCGTCATCGGTTCGGGCGAGATGGGCACCGATCTGGTCACGCAAGGCATGCTGATGCCGGGCATTTCGGTCTGCGCCGTTTCTACACGCCGCCCGCACACCGCGCGCGATGCCATCCGTATCGCCTATGGCGATGAAGCCATGGCGGTCGAAGCCGGCACCGCGTCGAAAGTCACCGGCGCCATCGAGAACGGCAAGATCGCCATCACCTCCAACGAGATGCTGGTCACCAATCCGTTGATCGATGTCGTCATCGACGCCACCGGCAAGCCGGGTGTTGCCGCCGATTTCGACCTGATGGCGATGGAGCACGGCAAGCATCTGGTGATGATGAACGTCGAGGCCGACGTCACCATCGGCTGCTATCTCAAACAGCAAGCCGACCGGCTTGGCGTCGTCTATTCGGTCGGCGCAGGCGACGAGCCGTCGAGCTGCATGGAACTGATCGAGTTTGCGTCGGCGCTCGGGCTAACCATCGTCTCGGCCGGCAAGGGCAAGAACAACCCCCTCAACCACGATGCCGTGCCGGACGACTACCGCGAGGAAGCGATCCGCCGCAACATGAACCCGCGCATGCTGGTCGAGTTCGTCGACGGTTCCAAGACCATGGTCGAGATGTGCGCCATCGCCAACGCCACCGGGCTGGTGCCCGATGTGCCCGGCATGCACGGCCCGAAGGCCGACCGCGACGATCTCGCCAAAGTGCTCATTCCGCGCGAGGATGGCGGTCTGTTGCTGAAGAAAGGCGTTGTCGACTACACGGTCGGCAAGGGCGTCGCGCCCGGCGTCTTCGTCATCGTCGAGGCGACGCATCCGCGCATCATCGAGCGCATGGACGATCTGCATATCGGCCACGGCCCCTATTACAGCCTGTTCCGGCCCTATCATCTGACTTCGCTGGAGGTGCCGCTGACCGCTGCCCGCATCATGCTTTTCGGCAAGCCCGACATGGTGCCGCTGCCGCGGCCGGTCGCCGAAGTGTGTGCCGTTGCCAAGCGCGACCTTGCCGCCGGCGAAATCTTCGATGCGATCGGCGAGACTTGCTACCGCTCCTGGACCATGACCGTCGGCGAAGCCCGTGCCCAGCGCGCCGTGCCGGTCGGCCTGCTCGAAGGCGGCAGGGTGCTGAAGCCGGTCAGGAAAGGCGAATTGCTGACTGCGGATAATGCCGTACCCGACCAGACGACGAGGCTGTTCGCCTTGCGCCGGCTGCAGGACGAGATGCTGTATGGGGCGAACTGAGCTCTATTTGCCCAGCTCGATCGACCGCAGCCGCGCAGCCTCCACCGCCTCTGTGAGAAGGCGCGTCAGCCGGTCCTCACCCATCAGCACCTCCAGCGCCGCGGCCGTCGTCCCCTTGGGGCTGGTGACCTGCTGGCGCAGCACGCCCGGCTCCTCACCGCTTTCGGCGGCGAGCGAGGCGGCGCCGTAGACGGTCTGCATGGCGAGCAGCTTGGCGGTCGCTGTCGGCAGGCCGGCCTTCTCGGCGGCCACGGTCAGCGCCTCGATGAAATGGAAGATATAGGCCGGGCCCGATCCCGACACGGCGGTCACCGCGTCCATCAGGCCCTCGTCGTCGATGGTGGTCACTTCGCCGCTCGCCGACAAAAGGTCGGCGACGAAACGCTTGGTGTCGTCGGAAACCAGGGGATTGGAAAACACCACCATCATGCCCTTGCCGATCGCCGCGGGCGTGTTGGGCATGCAGCGCACAACCGGCGCAAGAGTGCCCAGGATGTCCTCGAAGGTGGCGGTAGGCGTGCCGGCGGCGATGCTGACGTAGGTGGTGCGGCCATCGGCGAACCGCTTGTAGGCGGCGGTAACATCGCGGATCACCTGCGGCTTCACCGCAATGACGACCAGATCGGGCACGGCATCGGCTGGAATGCTGCCCGGATCGGCTGATGTGGCGCAGCCTAGCGTTGCCGCACGATTGCGCAGATCGGCATTGGGCTCGACCACGAAAACCGCCGACGGCGCAAGCTTGCCGGATTTCAGCCAGCCCGAGAGCATGGCGTAGCCCATATTGCCGCAGCCGGCGAGAACAAGCCTGATCGTCATGGAAAGCCTCCGAAGCAAGGCCTTCACATAGACGCTGGCTGTTCCCTGGGGAAGCCCCCGTCAGGACGAACGGGAGATCGCGTGCTGCGATTGGGATCATGCAATGCCATCGGCCGCAGCGTGTTTTGCAAATAGATGCAATTACAGAGGGAGGCCGCTCTGTCGGCGCGAAAAATTAACTTTTTGTTTTCCATGCCTGTTTAGCGTGGCTTAACGAATGGCCAATCGCGTTCGCAGGTCGCCAAGGAGTAGAGTTCCAGACGATGGTCGACAGGGAAAACCGCGAAGACTGGAAGCGCGAGCGCTCGTTGCTGGCGCTTGGCCAGGCTGTGCGTGGCGACGAACCCGACGCATCCCTGGTCTCGATCGGAGACCGGGCGGACCCGTCATGGCGCGAGGATGCCGCCACGCGTCATCGTCTCGCCCGTTCACAACGCGAAACGCCAACGAACCCGAAGCTGTCGCCTGCGACAGGCGGGTATCAGGCTGGCCATGAGTCGGCCTCGTCGATGAACCATGCGCAAACCACGCCACAGCCACAGACACAGCCCGGCCGGGTCCGAGCGTTGCTGTCGTGGTTGCATAAGGCCGTGTTCCGCAAGCCGGTCCCGGAGGAGCCCTTCGATACCCACGGTTGGGTATCCGCTGAAAACGCGATATCAACGCAAGATCCGACGTACTCTCCCTATTCGCAGTCGGCGCCGGCCATTGCGCCTCGGCAGCCAGTTCCCGCTGCTTACCCGCCGCCTTTCCAGCCCGGCGGCCATTCTCCCTTTCCGCCGCAGATGGCGCAGCCGCCTCAGCCTCCGCAAATGGTGCCGCCGCGAGCGTATTCGGGCCCGCAACTCTATCCCTACGCGCAGCCTTTGGCCTACATACAGCAGCCAGACTATCCACGTCCGCAATCTACGTCGGCCCCCAATGCCGGCCAGCCCTCCTATCCGCCTCAGCCTGCCCCTGCGCCTCCGCCCTTCCCGCGGCAGCAGTCATCCCAGCCTCGCCAGCCATCGGTAGAGGCGCGGCAGGCCGCGGAGGATGTCGAACCGCAAGCGCCGATCGAGGAAATCCGCGCCAGCCTGCGCGAATTCCGTGAAGCGGTCCGCGAACTCACCGAGAGCCGCGCGCGTCGCCGGTACTTCTGAGCCACAAAATTCTTCGCCGTGTCGTACAAAAGCATGCCGGTTTCGCGTAAACGGCATGGGACGGCGCTTTGGCGGGATTGCGTGTGGGAATTTTCGTGAAGATGCCACGCTGTTAAAGATCAGAAAGCGCGTCGCTTCCCGAAGCGTCGCGCTTGGGCATTTTGGTGTTGAGGGTGGTCCATGGCCGAAGTGATTGATGGTAAGAGCGTTGCCGAAGACGTGGTGCGGACGGTCAAGATCCTGACCGCCGAGCTTGTCGCCAAAGGCAAGGCCAAGCCCGGTCTTGCAGTGGTCATCGTCGGCGAGGATCCGGCCAGCCAGGTCTATGTCGCTTCCAAATCGCGCACCGCGAAGGAATGCGGCTTTCATTCAGTGCAGCACACGCTGTCGGCCGAAACCTCGGAACCGGCATTGCTGGAGATCATCGGCGACCTTAACGCCGATCCGGCCATCAACGGCATCCTGGTGCAGCTTCCGCTGCCGGCCCATATCGATGCCGGCAAGATCATCCAGACCATCGCGCCGGAAAAGGATGTCGACGGCTTCCATTTCATCAATGTCGGCAAGCTCGGCACCGGTGAACTCGAGACTGCCTTCGTGCCCTGCACGCCGGCCGGCTCGATGCTTCTGATCGAGCGGGTGCGCGGCAAGGATTTGTCCGGCCTCAATGCGGTCGTCGTCGGCCGCTCCAACATCGTCGGCAAGCCGATGGCCAACCTCCTGCTTGCCGCCAATTGCACCGTCACCATCGCCCACAGCCGCACCAAAGACCTGCCGGCACTTGCCCGCACCGCCGACATTCTGGTCGCGGCCGTCGGCCGGCCGGAGATGATCAAGGGCGATTGGGTGAAGCCTGGCGCCACCGTCGTCGATGTCGGCATCAACCGCATTCCCGCACCAGAGAAGGGTGAGGGCAAGTCGCGCCTCGTCGGCGACGTTGCCTATGCCGAAGCGGCCAAGGCCGCCGGAGCCATCACGCCGGTTCCCGGTGGTGTCGGGCCGATGACCATTGCCATGCTGATGGCCAATACGTTAGCCTCGGCCTACCTTGCGGCCGGATTGAAACGGCCGTCCTTCTGACCGCCAGAAAGCCGCAGCTTTGCCGAACTCCACTATTCCCCCGGAACGGCCGGTCATGACTGATCCCGTTCAGGGCGGTCGGCAGTTCGCTTTCCTGCTGGTCGACAAGTTCTCCATGTTCTCGCTGGCCGCGGCGATCGATACGTTCCGGTCGGCGAACCGGTTGCTCGGCCGCGACTTCTACGGCTGGACCACGGTGTCGGCCGATGGCGATCCGGTGATGGCCTCCAATGGCCTGCCGCTCAAGATCGACTATGCCGTTGCCGACCTGCCGCCGGTCGACATCCTCTTCGTCTCGGTCGGGCTGACGACGGAATTTCCTGGCAAGAGCAAGGTGCTGGCGGCACTGCGCAGCTGGGGCCGGCGCGGCAATGCGCTCGGTGCCTTGTCGGTCGGCTCCTATCTGCTGGCCGAGGCCGGCCAACTCGAAGGCTATCGCTGCACCATCCATTGGGAAAACCGCGCCGGCTTCGTCGAACGCTTCCCCGACATCAACTGCACCGGCAACGTCTTCGAGATCGACCGCAAGCGCTACACCTGCGCCGGCGGCACCACCTCGATCGACCTGATGCTGGAGATCGTGCGCGGCGATTTCGGTTCGAATCTCGCCAATGGCGTCGCCAACCAGTTCCAGCACGAACGCATCCGCTCGGCCGGCGACCGCCAGCGCGTCGGTCCGGAACGAGACCTGACCGGCAAGTCGGAGAAGCTCAGGCGCATTGTCGAACTGATGGCAGACCACCTCGACGAGCCGCTGTCGGCCGTGCAACTGGCCAAGTCCGCCGGCCTGTCGGTGCGCCAGGTCGAGCGGCTGTTCCTGCGCCATCTCAGCGTCACCCCCGGCCGCTATTACATGCGGCTGCGGCTGGAGCGGGCGCGCGAATTGTTGCGCCAGACCAACATGCCGATCCTCGACGTGGCGATCGCAACCGGCTTCACCTCGCATTCCTACTTTGCCCAGAGCTACCGGCTGCAATTCGGCAGGCCGCCCTCGGAAGAGCGCCGCACGACCTACTGAGCGGTTTTTCGCTTCCGTTGAAAAGTTCGGTATTCGGCCCCGGCACCGGGCCGGCGGAGCATCAAACGAAAAACCCGCCTGAGCGGCGGGTCATGCAGGCCGCCCTCGGAAGAGCGCCGCACGACCTACTGAGCGGTTTTTCGCTTCCGTTGAAAAGTTCGGTATTCGGCCCCGGCACCGGGCCGGCGGAGCATCAAACGAAAAACCCGCCTGAGCGGCGGGTCACCGGCGCAAATCAGCACTATGGGCGAATATGTACCATAGCTGAGGGCACTGAGTCAAGAAAAAATTCCTATCGTGAAAAACTACCGGCACTGCCGACACCGCCGAACTGGATGTCGTCAGGTCTTTTGTTAAGCTGAGTTCGGAGCCCTACGCACCGGCACCGACTTGTGTCCCGGCGCCGCGTCAAATAGCTTGCCGCCCGGATCAGGGGCGGATTGAGGAGATTTCGATGGCGGGACTTGCACGGGGCGTCGCTGCGGCGATCCTCCTTTTGTCGATGACGACGTTCGGCTTCGCCGCAAACAAGGTCATCGTTATCCTCGACGCCTCCGGCTCGATGTGGGCGCAGATCGACGGCAAGCCCAAGCTCGAAATCGCCCGCGAGTCGCTACGAACGGTGCTTCAATCGGTCCCCGTCGACGACGAAATCGGCTTCATGGCCTATGGCCATCGCGAAAAGGGCAGCTGCGACGACATCCAGTTGATCGTGCCGCCACAGGCAGGTTCGGCCAGTGCCATTTCGGCGGCCGCCGACAGCTTGAAATTCCTCGGCAAGACGCCCCTGACCTCTGCGGTCAAGCAAGCAGCCGAGGCGTTGAAATATACCGAGGACAAGGCGACCGTCGTGCTCATCACCGACGGTCTCGAAACATGCGGTGGCGACCCCTGCGCGCTCGGCAAGGAGCTTGAGGCATCCGGCGTCGACTTCACAGCCGATGTCGTTGGCTTCGGCCTCACCGCCGACGAAGGCAAGCAGATCGCCTGCCTCGCCGACAACACCGGCGGCAAATACATCCAGGCCTCCGACGAGAAGGCGCTGCAGGAAGCCCTTGTCGAGACCGTGGCGGCACCCGCTCAAGAACCGGCTCCCGCTCCGGCGCCTGCGCCCGCACCGGAGCCGGCGAAACCGGAGTTCAATTTTCAGCCGACAGTGGTGATGGCCGAAGGTGGCGAGCCGATCACCGACGGCAACGCCTGGGAGATCTACAAGGCAAGCGCCGACGGCTCGCGGGGCGATTCCGTCACCACCGAATATGGCACCTACAACGGCAATCTCGAGCCGGGCGACTACATCGTCGTGGCGCGCGACGACGAAGCCAAGGTGGAGCAGAAATTCAAGATCGAGGCGGGCCAGGTCTACAAGCCGCTGTTCACCTTGAACGCGGGCACCATGCTCATTCATCCGCGACCGAGCCAGGGCGCCGACATCAGTGACGCGGCCAGCCTCAATTTCGCCTATCCGGGCGGCAGCACCACCCACTATGGCGACACCAAAATCATCGTGCCGGCGGGCGAACAGAAGGTCACGGTCCAGATAGGCTCCGGCAGCGTCACCGAAACCATCCAGCTCGCCGCCGGGCAGAAGATCGAGAAGGACGTCATCGTCGGCGTCGGCCATATCGTGCTCAACGCTTTCTATGTCGCCGGCGGTGACAAGGCCGACAGTTCCGGCCTCGGCTTCGAGATCGTCAAAGCGAAGAAGAGAATCGACGGCACGCGTGACAGTGTCGAGCATTCCTATGGACCCGACAGCAAGTTCTGGCTGCCGCCGGACGACTATGTGGCGGTCACCACGCTTGACCTGGCGGTCGTCGAGCAGCCGTTCAGCGTCAAGGTCGGTGATATCATGGACATCAAGGTGCCGCTCGATGCCGGCGTCCTGGCGATAGCGGCCTCGGGTGCCTATTCGATCGAGATACTGTCACCGAAAAAGGACATAGAGGGTAAGCGCAAGGCGCTTGGCATGAACTATGGCGATACCTGGCAGCAGACCGTTCCGGCCGGCGACTATGTGGTCGTCCGCCACATGTCCGATGCAGGCCATGACAAGGAAATGCCGGTGATCGTCAAGGCCGGCGAACGGAGCGAAATTACCGTTACGCCGTGACCGCCATTTGACTTGACCGGTAGCAAAAAGGGCGGCCAAGAGCCGCCCTTTTCATGCACAGAACGGTGATTCCATCACGCCGTGCCGAAGGCGCTGGCGCCATGGTCGGCGCGGCCGACCAATTGGCGGAAGCCAGCGAACAGCTCCCGGCCGAATCCGAACTCGTTGCCGATGAGGTCGGCATCCGCCGTCCGGCGCAAGGCGAAGTCGCCGGCCGGCACCAGAACCTCAAGTGTCCCGGCCTCGGCGTCGAGCCGGATGATATCGCCTTCGTGGATCCTGGCGATCGGCCCTTCCTCGACTGCTTCCGGCGTCACATGGATCGCCGCCGGCACCTTGCCGGAGGCGCCCGACATGCGCCCGTCGGTGACCAGCGCCACGCGCTGGCCGCGATCCTGCAGGATACCGAGCACGGTGGTCAGCTTGTGCAGTTCCGGCATGCCGTTGGCCTTCGGTCCCTGGAAGCGGACGACGGCGATGAAATCGCCGGTCAGCGTGCCCGCCTTGAACGCCTCGTTCAACCCTTGCTGGCTGTCGAAGACCTTGGCCGGCGCCTCGATGATGCGCCGTTCCGGCTTCACCGCGGAAGTCTTGATGACGGCGTGGCCGAGATTGCCCGAGAGCACCTTGAGGCCGCCGGTCGCCTGGAAAGCCTTGCTGAACGGCGCCAGCACTTTCTCGTCGCCGCTTTTGCGCGGCGAGGCTTCGCGCACCACGCTGCCGTCGGCACCGAGCTTTGCCTCGACCGCGTAGGGCCGCAAGCCTTCGCCCCACACCGTCTGCACATCCTCGTGCAGGATGCCTTCGTCGAGCAGTTCGCGGATCAGGAAGCCGAGCCCGCCGGCGGCATGAAAATGGTTCACGTCGGCGAGACCGTTGGGATAGACCCGCGCCAGCAGGGGTACCGCTTCCGAAAGGTCGGAAATATCCTGCCAGGTGATGGCAATGCCGGCCGCCGCCGCCATGGCGATCAGGTGGATGGTGTGATTGGTCGAGCCGCCGGTGGCGTGCAGGCCGACGACGCCGTTGACGATCGAGCGCTCGTCGATCATCCGGCCGACCGGCGTATAGGCATTGCCAAGCGCTGTGATCGCCAGCGCCCGCTTCGTCGCCTCGCGGGTCAGGGCGTCACGCAGCGGCGTTCCGGGATTGACGAAGGAAGCGCCCGGCGTGTGCAGGCCCATGATCTCCATCAGCATCTGGTTGGAATTCGCCGTGCCGTAGAAGGTGCAGGTGCCCGGCCCATGGTAGGACTTGGACTCGGCCTCCAGCAGTTCGGCGCGTCCGGCCTTGCCCTCGGCATAGAGCTGGCGGACCTTGGCCTTTTCATCGTTCGGCAGGCCAGTGGTCATCGGTCCTGCGGGAATGAACACCGCCGGCAGATGGCCGAAGGTCAGTGCGGCGATCACCAGGCCAGGCACGATTTTGTCGCAGACGCCGAGATAGACGGCGGCGTCGAACATGTTGTGCGACAGGCCGATCGCTGCGGCCATGGCGATCACGTCGCGCGAAAACAGCGATAGCTCCATGCCGGGTTGGCCTTGGGTGACGCCATCGCACATCGCCGGCACGCCGCCGGCGACCTGGGCGATGCCGCCGGCCTCGCGCGCCGCATCCTTGATCAGCGCCGGAAAGGTCTCGAACGGCTGATGCGCCGAGAGCATGTCGTTATAGGAGGTGATGATGCCGAGGTTTGGAACCTTATCCGCACCCAGCGCCAGCTTTTCCGAGGGACTGCACACCGCAAAGCCATGGGCGAGATTGCCGCACGACAGCACGGCCCGGTTGGCGGTGCGGTTCGACGCCTCGGCTATGCGGCTGAGATAACGCTCGCGGCCTGGCTTTGAACGCTCGCGGATGCGTTCGGTGATGGCTTCGATGTCGCGTCTGACGGTCATGGTGTCGGTCCTTTCAGGCGAGGTCCCGGAACACAATCCGGCTGTCCGCCGGGACCCTCAGTACGTTCAAATCAGGGCGCCCAGAAAATCTCCACGGGCTTACGCGCGGCGTCGAGCACGGCGCGGATTGGTTTTCGCGGTCCGGGTGCGACCGCGCCGTCGAAGGCGGTGCGCTTGTCCTCGCCCTCGATGTGCACCGCGATGAAGCCGGCATCGACGATGCGCGCCAGCGACAGGGTCAGCCGCGGCTCGCCCGCGCTCGCCGCACGAACCGGCAGCACGATCCTGTCGCAGGACGGGTCGAGCAATCTTGCCAGGTCGTCGGCATCGGGAAAGAACGAGGCGGTATGGCCGTCCGGCCCCATGCCGAGCACGACGACGTCGAGCGGCCAGGGCAGCGACTGCAGTGCTGCGTTGTCGGACGCCGCCGCGTCCTCGATGTCGGTGACTTCGTGATAGAGAGGCACGAAACGTGCCGCCTTGGCTGCGTTCTGCAAGAGATTTGCGGCCACCAGCCCGGCGTTGGAACGTGGCGAGGAGGCCGGCACGAAGCGCTCGTCGACCAGCGTCACGATCACCTTGTCCCAGGCGATCGGTATCGCCGAAAGAGCGGCGAAGAACCTTGCCGGCGTGGTGCCTCCGGAGACGGCGAGCAGCCCCGTGCCGCGCTCGGCGATTGCCTTGGTCAGGCGGCCGGCGACATGACCGGCAAGGGCGGCCGCCAATTCCTGGCGCCCGGCGAAGCCGTTCCAGCTGTAGGCGGCGCTGTTCAATTGCTCTCGTGCCATGTCCGCCCGTCACGTTCGATCAGTGCGATGGAGGCCGAGGGTCCCCAGGTGCCTGCCGTATAGCCTTGCGCCTCTTGTCTGGCGCTTTCCCAGGCGTTCTGGATCGGGTCGATCCACTTCCACGCCGCCTCGACCTCGTCGCGGCGCATGAACAGGGTCTGGTTGCCACGGATGACATCCATGATCAGTCGCTCATAGGCATCCGGCGCGCGGCCATCGAAGGATTGCGCGAAGCTCATGTCGAGCGAGATCTGGCGCAGCCGCATGCCGCCCGGACCCGGATCCTTGATCATGATGAACTGCTTGACGCCTTCGTCCGGCTGCAACCGGATGACCAGTTGGTTGGCGAATATCGGACCGGCGCTGTCACCGAAGATCGAATGCGGGATCGGCTTGAATTCGATGACGATTTCCGAAACCCGGGTCGCCAGCCGCTTGCCGGTCCTGAAGTAAAACGGAACGCCCGCCCAGCGCCAGGTGCCGATCTCGGCCTTGATGGCGACGAAAGTTTCGGTGTTGCTGTCGTGGGAAAGCTCCTCGACATAGCCTTTTACAGCTCCGCTGGCCGAGGCGCCGGCGCGGTATTGGCCACGCACGGTGTGCTTCGGCGCCTCGTTGCCGTTGATGCGCTTCAGCGCCCGCAGCACCTTCAGCTTCTCGTCACGCACCGCGTCGGCGTCCATCGAAGACGGCGCTTCCATGGCGACCAGGCACAGCAGCTGCAGCATATGGTTCTGCACCATGTCGCGCAGTGCGCCAGCCTTGTCGTAATAGGTGACGCGGTCTTCCAACCCCACTGTCTCGGCGACCGTGATCTGCACATGGTCGATATGGGCGGAATTCCACAGCGGCTCATAGAGCGCGTTGGCAAAGCGCAGCGCCATCAGGTTCTGCACCGTCTCCTTGCCGAGATAGTGGTCGATGCGGAAGATCTGGCTTTCGTGGAAATTGTCGCCGACCAAATCGTTGAGCGCTCGCGCCGAGGCAAGGTCGCGGCCGATTGGCTTCTCCAGCACGATGCGGGAGTTCGGCGTGATCAGATTGTGCTCCTTCAGCTTGTGCGAAATATCGCCGAACAACGCCGGCGCCACCGCCAGGTAGAAGGCACGGATACGGTCGCTGTCGCCGATCGCCTTTGTCAATTTGTCGAAGCCGGCGCCGGTCGTTGCATCGGCCGAGACATAGGATAGCCGCGCCAGAAAGGTCTTCAATTCCGTGGCGTCGATATCGGCCGGTTTGACGTGCTCGGAGATCGCCTGCTTGGCGAAGGCCTGGAATTCCTCATCGCTCATTTTCGATCGTGATGTGCCGATGATGCGCGTCGGCTCCGAGAACTGATGGTCGCGCTGGCGATAGTAGAGCGACGGCAAAAGCTTGCGTTCCGACAGATCGCCGGTGCCGCCGAAAATGATGAAGTCGAAAGGGTCGACGGGGATGATCTGGCTGGTCATGGTCTATCCGCTCTGACGCCGGTCGCAAGTACGCGGCTGATATAATCTAATCGATTTAAATTTTCCAGTGCCATGGTGTCACATCTGGGTGTATGCGCCTGCCCCTTGACAGTCCGATGACCTGGAGGCTTGTCGACAGGCGCGGCTCCGGAAGCCCTTCGCAGTTGCAGCATAGAGCGGGATCGAGGCGAAAGCCAAAGGAGAAATCGGCGATGGCCGCACATCTTTCAACCAACCTGTTCAGCAGCCGCGGCACTGCGTGGATGTGTATGATCGGCGTGAAGGTCGATCGTCACCAAGCATGAGCGGGAAAAACATGCGTCTGGAAAACAAGGTTGCCGTCATCACCGGTGCTGCGTCAGGCTTTGGCGAGGGCATGGCCAGGCGCTTTGCCGAGGAGGGCGCCAGGGTCGTCGTCGCCGATCTCAATGGCAAGGGTGCGGAGCGTGTCGCCGGCGAGATCGGTGAAGCGGCGATCTGGACCCAGACCGATGTTTCGCTGCGCTCCGAATTCGACGAGATGGTCTATGCCACGAAGAGCGCCTTCGGGCGCATCGACATTATGGTCAACAATGCCGGCTACACCCATCGCAACGGCGACATGCTCAATGTCGACGAGGAAACCTTCGATCTGATCACATCAGTCAACATGAAGGCGATCTATCACGCAGCGCTTGCCGTGGTGCCGATCATGGAGCGGCAAGGCGGCGGCGTCATTTTGACCACGGCCTCCACCGCGGGTCTGCGGCCGAGGCCCGGCCTCACCTGGTACAATGCGTCGAAAGGCTGGGCGATCTCCGCCACCAAGTCGATGGCGGTGGAACTGGCGCCGAAGAACATCCGCGTCAACTGCCTCTGCCCGGTTGCTGGAGAGACCGGCATGCTGGAGAAATTCATGGGCGCCGACACACCCGAAATCCGCGAGAAGTTCCGCGCATCGATCCCGCTCGGCCGGCTTTCGACGCCGCTCGACATCGCCAATGCCGCACTCTGGCTGGCCTCCGACGAAGCCGCCTTCATCACCGGTGTGGCGCTGGAGGTCGATGGCGGCCGCTGCATCTGATAGCCTGGCGTATGTCGCCAACATGACCACGCCGAGCAGTGGGAGTCAGGCGCCGGTCTTGATGTAGGTCTTGTAGACCCAGCCGGTCTTGCCGTTATAGGTGATCTGGCACCATTGCTTGCAGCTCATCACCTGCACCGAGGTTCTGGCTGGCACCGTGCCGATGGCGGCGGCATTCTTCTTCGGCCCGCTACGCATGGTCACGGTCCTCAGGATACGCCCCGTTCCGGCGGCTGCGACCTTCCCAGGCTTCGCCTTGACCTGGCTGCCGTCGCCTTCTGTTGCCGCTGGCTGCTGAGCCGGCACTGGCGGCTTCACCGCGGGGATGGCGGCGGTTTGTGCGCCATCGGGATGGCTGCCCGCCGCCGCGGGGGGCGCGGCAACCTTGGCAAGTTCAGCGGTGGCATCGGTATCGGCTCCTGGCTGCGCGAACGCCACCGCCGGTTTGTCCGGCGTCGGTTCAGCCCGGTTCGCCACCTGGCTGGGAGCAGTCGAATCGGAGGCGACCTTCGGCTGCGGTCCGGTCCAGCGCGGATCATTGGCCTTGAGTGCGGGGATGGCTTCCGCTGCTGCCACGGTCGGTGAAACCGCGTCGGACTTGCGCGCCTGCGGCACGGTTGTCGCGGCGACTGCAGCCCCCACCGGGGCGATTTTCGTCGTCTTCACCGGAATGGCTGGAATCGTCTGCTCGGGGCTTGCTGACGCTTGCCTGTCGCTGGCCGGCAATGCCAGCCATAGCGCCACGGCGGCGACGCCAAGCAGTGCGGCGGTGCCGATTGCGGCGATCACCAGATGCGAGTTCGAACGGACTTCCTGCCAGAACGACGGCCGCATATCGTATCCGAACTGCATGGCAAAGCGCCGACGTTCCGGCGTACCGAAACTGAAGGGCTCTTTCACTCTTGCCACCTCCATAAGTGGGCCAATGTTCTTTCGATCGAATGCCAAAGAACCTGGCGAAAGATCTGCATCGGTCCCAAGAAACCAAAGCGGGCAAGCCCGCAAAATTCCCCATCAGTCGCCCACAACCGGCATCTTTTGCCGGCGATTGTGGCATCACTACGCCTTCCCACCCGATTCTGCACCTTTGACGGGGATTCCGCAATGTGCCGCTACGGCAACAAATATTACAGTAATATTACATGAATTCAGCGCGATCCTGTCCAGCCCGAAACGCAATCCCGAAAAGTGGGAACAACCCTAAATCCTGTCCCGCAGAGCAAACCAGTTGAGCGCCAGGAACAGCAGCGGCGTACGGAAGCGCCGTCCGCCGGGGAAGGGCGGGATTTTCAGATCCTCGATCAGCTTCAGCCGGTCGCGGTTGCCGGCAACGGATTCGGCATAGAGCTTGCCGAAGAAGTTCGACAGCATGACGCCGTGGCCGGAATAGCCGCCGGCCGAAATCACATTGGGCATCACTTCGCGCACGAAAGGCATTCTCGGCACTGTGATGCCGACATAGCCGCCCCAGCCATGTGTGATCTCGACGTCCCTGAGCGCCGGATAGAGTTCCGCGATCTGGCGACGGATGTGGATGTGAATATCCTTCGGATCGTTGACGCCGTAAATCTCGCGTCCGCCAAACAGCAGCCGCCCGTCTTTCGATCTGCGGAAATAGCGCACGACGAAGCGGGAATCATCGACGGACTCGCCGCCCGGCAACACGTTCGAGTCTGCTCCCAAAGGCACGGTTGCGCCGATGAATGAACCGATCGGCATGATATGCGCTGCACTCACCGGCTCGAGCGTGCCGCCGTGGGCGTTGACCGCGATCAGGCATTTCTTCGCCGTCACCGTGCCTCTCGGCGTCGAAACCTTGACCTTGCCGCCACTGGAAATGATGCGGGTCGATGGCGTCCCCTCGAACAGCTGCGCGCCGGCAAGCGCTGCCACCCGCGCCGTCCCGATCACCAGTTTCATCGGGTGGATGTGTCCAGTGCCGGTGTCGCGCGTCCCGCCAAAGTAGGCTGTCGATCCCAGCCGCTCCGCCGTCTCCCTGGCATCCATGAACGAGATATGCGGGTAGGAAAAACGGCTCGCCATGATCTCGGCATGTGCCTTGTAGTCGTCGACGTAGCGCGGCTTGTGCGCCACCGAGAGCTGGCCCGGCAGATAGTCGATGTCGATCCGGTTGGCAGCAGCGAATTCGAGGAGGTGCTTCTTCGCCTCTTCGGCGAGATCGAACAGGGCCTTGGCGCGCGAAAAACCATACTCGGCCTCCAGTTCCTCTGCCCAGGAACGCTGGCCGGTGCCGAGCTGCCCGCCATTGCGCCCGGAAGCGCCATCGCCGAAACGGTACGCCTCGATCAAAACGACATTCGTCCCTCCCATGGCCAGATGCACCGCCGCCGACAGGCCGGTAAAGCCGCCGCCGATGATGACGACATCGCAGGTACGGTCGCCATCGAGCACGGGGTATTCAGGCCGCGGTCCGGCTGTGTCTTCGTACCAGGAGCGGCCGGGGGAGATCGGGGATTGGTAAGGCATGGTGCGGTGAAGACTCGGAGATTTGGAAGGGGAAGCGAATAGCGAATAGCGAGTAGCAAATAGGGAAGAATTGAAAAGTGAGGGTTGATCGAGACTGTATCGCCCGTCTCATCATTTCTATTCGCTATTCGCTATTCGCTATTCGCTATTCGCTATTCGCTATTCGCTATTCGCTAAACATTGAGCAACAAATACTCCCGTTCCCACGGGCTGATCACTTCCATGAACGTCTCGAATTCCGCGCGCTTGATCGCCGCATAGGTCGCGGCGAAGGACTTGCCCAGATGAGCGCAGAGCTCCTTATCGCCCTCGAACAGGTCGACGGCTTCGAGCAGGCCACGTGGCAGGTCGATCTCGTCGGCATTGGCGGTCGTCAGGACGGGAGGTTCGGCCTTGATCTTCCTGGTGATGCCGATCAGCCCGCAGGCAAGCGATGCCGCCAAAGCCAGATAGGGGTTGGCGTCGGAGGAGGGGATGCGGTTTTCGACGCGCCGCGCCGCCGGATCCGAGCGTGGCACACGAAACGCCGTGGTGCGATTGTCATAGCCCCATTTGTTATTGACCGGCGCCGACGCCGCCTGTGTCAATCGCCGGTAGGAATTAACATAGGGCGCGAACATCACCAGCGCGTTCGGCACATGCTTCTGCATACCACCGATGAAATGGAAGAAGGCGTCGGTTTCCGAACCGTCGGCAGCCGAGAAGATGTTCTGTCCGGTCTTCTTGTCGATGATCGATTGATGGATATGCATGGCGGAGCCAGGCTGCCCTTGGATGGGCTTGGCCATGAAGGTGGCATAGATCTCGTGCTTCAGCGCCGCCTCGCGAATGGTGCGCTTGAACATGAACACCTGGTCGGCCAGTTCGATCGGGTCTCCGTGGCGCAAATTGATCTCAAGCTGGCCGGCACCTTCTTCATGGATCAGCGTATCGATCTCCAGGCCCTGGCTTTCGGAGAAATGGTAGATGTCGTCGATCAGTTCGTCGAATTCGTTGACGCCGGCGATCGAATAGCCGGCGCCGCCGCCGATCGCACGTCCCGAACGGCCGACCGGCGGTGTCAGCGGATAATCCGGATCGGGATTCTTGCGCACCAGATAGAATTCGATCTCAGGCGCCACTACCGGCCTCAGGCCGAGCTTGTCATAGGCGGCAACCACGCGCTTCAACACATTGCGTGGCGTGAACTCGACCGAGCGGCCATCTTGATGGACCAGATCGCAGATGACCGCGGCCGTCGGGTCTTCTTCCCAGGGCACCACCGTCAGCGTCGACAGGTCCGGCATCAGTTTGAGGTCGCCGTCGTCTTCCGGGTAATGGAAGCCGTTGCCGTCCTCGGGATAGCCGCCGGAAATCGTCGTCATGAAGACCGCCGATGGCAGGGCCAGCGATGTGTTGGAGGTGAATTTCTTCGATGGCATCATCTTGCCGCGGGCGACGCCTGCCTGATCAGGCGTGATGCACTCGATGTCTTCGATGCCGCGCCATTCCAGCCAGGCGCTGACTTCCTTCCAGTTCTTCACGCCCCGTTGGTTTTTCACGAAGGCAGGCGTGCGGGCACGTCCTCCGCGGCTCGACGGACGGACTTCCTTTTTTGCAGGCGGCATCATTCACCAGATTGGGTTGCGGATTGTGGAGTATAGCCGTGCCCTCCAATGGAAGGGAAGGGGAGCCGCGCCGGGCATTGGCTGACGCTGTTGAAAATCGCGCCAATCGGCTTAGTTTCCGCAATCCCGATCCCAATCGAGACCCCAATCTTAATCGAGAAATTGCATGCGGCACGACGACAAACTGACGACGATCGGCTTCGACGCCGACGACACACTCTGGCAGAACGAGCAGTTCTTCCGCCTGACGCAGAAGCGCTTTGCCGCCATGTTGGCCGACCATGGCGAAGCGGGGCACATCTCCGCGCGATTGTTGGAAGCCGAAAGGCGCAACCTTGCCGTCTATGGCTTCGGTATCAAGGGATTTACCCTGTCGATGATCGAAACAGCGATCGAGGTTACACAGGGCCACGTGCCGGCGGCGGTCATATCGGAGATTCTCGATACCGGCCGCGAGATGCTGAGCCATCCGATCGAGGTCTTGCCGCATGCGCGCGAGACTGTCGAAAAGCTTGCCGGCGCGTTCCGCCTTGTGCTGATCACCAAGGGCGACCTTTTCGATCAGGAGCGCAAGCTGGCCGGGTCAGGTCTGGGCGAATTGTTCGACGCGATCGAGATCGTCAGCGACAAGAATGCCGCCACCTATGACAGGATCTTCAGCCGGCATGGCGATGGTCCGGCAAAAAGCATGATGGTCGGCAATTCGCTGAAGTCGGACGTGGTGCCGGCCATCGAGGCCGGCGGTTGGGGTGTCCATGTGCCGCATGAACTGACCTGGGTGCTGGAGCATGTCGAGGCTCCGGTGGCCGAATCGAGATTCCGCCAGATATCCGATCTCGGCCAACTGCCCGGGCTGGTTGAAAGCATCGTGAACGCGGGCTGATCGCAGTAGTCGGCCATTGTTTTCCGTTTACGGGCGGGGAAACCGCCTACAAACTCTTTCTGCAATCTAGCGGCCGACCAGGCGGTCGATCACCGGCTGCAGCCGTTCGGGCGTGATCGGCTTGGCGACCACGACATCGATGATATCAGACAGGCTCAGGCTCTCCGGCGAGCCATTCTTGGTCGAAAGCAGGATCACCGGTGGCAGCGATTTGCCCGAGGCCCGCCGCAACGCTCCGATGCTGGACATCAGGTCGTCGCAGTCCTTGTTGTCGGCACCGCCGTCTAGAACGACTGCGCCGGGATGAGGGACCGTAAGATCCTCGCTGCCGTGTCGGGAGATTCCGAGATTGGCTTGAGCCCGGATCGCTCGACGATCTTCGAGATCACCACGCGATTGATGGGCGATTTGCCGACGACAAGCACCTGCGACGGATCGCGGATCGCCTCGGAGCTAGCGTCGCGCGGCGCCCGATTCAGATGTCTTGGAGTCTCGCCTTCGTGATTCAATGGGCACACAAGTCGGCCAAGAAGCTCGCCCCTATTTCAATGCAGAGTTGAATCTGGGGTGCAATTGGCGTGAGATCGTGGCTTATGTCAAGTTGAAATAAAAGACCCCGAGATCATGCCTGGGAGCAGTGAATTTCAAGCAACTCTACTGTACTGGACTGTCCACCGGGATGTCATGAAAGAAAATTCACCTGCACGGCGACCGCGCAGGTGAAAGGGCGGTTGCACGGATTGCGATCAGCCGTGGCTTTGTTGCGTGACGATCACCGGGATCAGCAGGTCGCCCCAGTTGCCGTCGCCGCCGTGATGGCGTGCCGAGCGCACGAGCTCCACCGAGACGCCCGCCTCGACCGCCTTCATCACCGATTGGTTGAGGCGGTGCAGATCATTGGCCAGCATGCGGATCGTCGCTTGCTGGTCGACGCTCATCGTCGTGGACTGTTCCTCGGCGCGTTCCTTGACACGGCTTATCGATGCCATTGGTCTTCTCCTTGTGTCCCAAGCCCTGCTGGGCGTTTCCTCTGTACTTTGCAGCTCGCTATTCCGCTGCCGGTTTGAACTGCGCGTGCTCGGTGGACTCGTGCATGGCGGTGGTCGACGACCGGCCGCCGGTGATCGCCATCGACACGGCATCGAAATAGCCGGTGCCGACCTCGCGCTGGTGCTTGGTCGCGGTGTAGCCATTGGCCTCGGCCGCGAACTCCGCTTCCTGCAACTCGGAATAGGCCGCCATTTGCCGTGCCTTGTAGCCGCGAGCCAGTTCGAACATGCCGTAGTTGAGCTGGTGAAAGCCGGCGAGCGTGATGAACTGGAACTTGTAGCCCATGGCGCCGAGTTCCTTCTGGAACCTGGCGATCGTCGCGTCGTCGAGGTTCTTCTTCCAGTTGAACGATGGCGAGCAATTGTAGGCGAGCAGCTTGTCGGGGTGGTGCTTGCGCACGCCCTCGGCGAATTTCCTGGCCTGCGCCAGGTCAGGCTTCGAGGTCTCGCACCAGATCAGATCCGCGTAAGGCGCATAGGCGATGGCCCGCGCAATGCAGGGCTCGATGCCGTTGCTGACGTGATAGAAGCCTTCCACCGTGCGCCCAGCGCCGTAGTCGACGAAAGGCTGGTCGCGCTCGTCGATGTCGGAGGTGAGCAGCTTGGCGGCTTCCGCGTCGGTGCGCGCGACGACCAGGGTCGGCGTGCCCATCACGTCCGCTGCCAGGCGCGCTGCGTTGAGATTGCGGATATGCGCCGCAGTCGGGATCAGCACCTTGCCACCGAGATGGCCGCACTTCTTTTCCGACGCCAGCTGGTCCTCATAGTGGACGCCAGCGGCGCCCGCCTCGATGAATGCCTTCATGATCTCGAAGGCGTTGAGCGGTCCGCCGAATCCGGCTTCCGCGTCGGCGACGATCGGCGCGAACCAGGTCTCGACCGAAAGCCCGTTGCCCTCGGACGTCTCGATCTGGTCGGCGCGCTGCAGCGTGCGGTTGATGCGCTTGACCAGCTCGGGCGCCGCATTGGCCGGATAGAGCGACTGGTCCGGATACATCGCAGATGCGGTGTTGGCGTCGGCGGCGACCTGCCAGCCCGACAGATAGATCGCCTTCAGCCCGGCGCGCACCTGCTGCATCGCCTGGTTGCCGGACATGGCGCCGAGCGCATTGACGAAGTCCTCCTCGTGGATGAGCTTCCACAGCCGGTTGGCGCCCATTTCGGCAAGGCTCTGGCGGATCTGCACCGAGCCGCGCAGCCGCTTCACGTCTTCCGCGGAGTAAGGCCGTTCGATACCGTCGAAGCGACCTTCCGGCGCCGATGGGACGAGGTTGTAAAAATCAGTCATTGGTCACTCCGAAGGATTACTGCATCCGTGTCCGGGCATCGATCATCGAGCGCGGGGTGTGACTGAATTTACATTGCGGCGCGAGATGAGCCAGCAGAATCAAGAAAATCGGCGAAATATAAGGGAAAACCTGTGTTGCGTTTGACAGGCGCACGCTGTAAATTTGTCATGATTGTAAAGAGCGGCGCATCGAGATTGTCGCGAACCTTGTGTAAATTCCTGTCAAGGACAGTCGATGGCTGACCAGAAGATATTTGCCGGGCCGCGCATCCGCCGCATCCGCAACGCCAAGGGCCTGACCCAGACGGCGATGGCCGAGGGGCTTGGCATTTCCCCGTCCTATCTCAACCTGATTGAGCGCAACCAGCGGCCGCTAACCGTGCAGCTGATCCTCAAGCTGGCGTCCGTCTACAAGATCGATCCGCATGAGTTGCAGGGCGAGGCAAGGGGGTCAGTCGCCGCTTTGAAGGAGGTGTTCACCGATCCTCTGCTGGTCGGCGAGCTGCCGGGCGATCAGGAGCTGATAGAACTTGCCGAGGCGGCGCCCAACGCGTCCGCGGCGGTGATAAAGCTGTTTCGCGCCTATCGCGAACAGGCCGAGCGCCTGTCCGACCTCAACGAGCTTTTGGCGCGCGAGGGCCGGACGACCGCAGTTTCCGGTGCCCGCCTGCCGATCGACGAGGTGCACGAGATTTTCGAGCGCCGGCCGAACCATTTCGCAGCCCTCGAGGAGGAGGCCGCGGCGTTCACCTCGGTGCTTGATCCCGGCGACGATCTGTTCGGCGCGCTGAAGGCTTGGCTGAAGCGCGAATACGGCATCGTGGTCAAGGTGCTGCCGGTCGCCACCATGCCGAACTGGCGTCGCCGTTATGACCGCCACTCGCAGCGCCTGTTCCTGTCCGAGCGGCTGTCGCCGTTCGACCAATTACGCGAAGTCGCGATGGAGGCCTGTCTGATCCGCATGACGGTCGCGGTCGCCGGCGAGATCCAGGCGCTCAAGCTGGCCACCGACGAGGCCCGCCGGCTCGCCCGCTTCGAACTTGGCCGTTATTCGGCGCATGCCTTGATGATGCCCTACCAGGCCTTTCACACGGCTGCCGTGCGTGCCCGTTATGATATCGATGTCCTGCGTTCGCGCTTCGGTGTCTCCTTCGAACAGGCGGCGAACCGGTTGACCACGCTGCAGCGGCAGGGTGCCTCGGGTGTGCCGTTTTTTATGCTGGAGGTCGACAATGCCGGCAACCGCTTCCGCAAGGCCGGGAGCCAGGGCTTTCCGCAAAGCCGCTTCGGCGGCGCCTGCCCCAAACTGCCCGTGCATGTCGCTTTCACCCAGCCCGGCCAGATCTTCGTGGAGGCGGTGGAAATGCCCGACGGCGCCGAGTTCCTGTGCATTGCTCGCACGCTTGAAGGACCGCAAGGCGCCTTCTCGGAGCGCCCGCGCCGCACCGCGCTGCTGCTCGGTTGCGACATCGGCTTTCGCGACGACATCGTCTATGGCGCGGCGCTGCCCGGTGCGGCAATCGCCGCAAAGGCCGGCCGCGTCGCGGCGACACCGGTCGGACCCGCCTGCCGGCTTTGCGAGCGCGTCGGCTGCCTGGCGCGCGCCGAGCCGCCGGTGACGCGTCCGCTCGGCCTCGACGAGATGGTAACGGGCCTGAGCGCTTTCGATTTCCAGTAAGTCATGACTGTTGGTCGCAGAACAATACAACGAAATGTGTGTATTTGTGAAAGATGCTAGCTGTCGATCGTGATGTAACAGTTACAATATTGCTCGAACATTGCCGGCAGGATATCAAAACGCAAGCTGCATATGGGTCGGGGGATCATTGATGGGCAAGACAGTTTTCTGGTTGAGTTTGGCGTTCGCCTTTTCGGTTGGCCCTGCCGCAGCGGAAAAGTCGTCGGCCTTCTTCAAGTCTTACCAACAGTACAACGACGCCGGCAAGGCATTCCTGGACAAGATCGATCCGAAAACCGGCGCGATAGACCTCGCCGAGGGCGTGCATCTTGACCTCAAGGACAAGTTCTACTTCCTGAACAAGAAGGACACGGCAGCCGTCCTGACCGAAGCTTGGGGCAATCCGCCCGGCTCCGGTGCCGATGCGCTCGGCATGATCTTTCCCGCGGCAAACGATCCCATTGCCGACAACAATTGGGGGATAGAGTTGCGCTGGGAGAAGATAGGATATGTCGACGATAGCGACGCCAACTCCATCGACTACGACGAATTGCTGCGCAGCATGCAGGCGGACACCTCGTCGGCCAATGACCAGCGAGTAAAGGACGGCTTTCAGCCCGTTACGCTGGTCGGTTGGGCCTCACCGCCTGTCTATGATGCGGTCAACAAGCGGCTTCACTGGGCCAAGGAATTGGAATTTGGCAGCGACGCGGTCCACACGCTCAACTATGACGTCCGCTTTCTCGGCAGGGAAGGCGTTTTTGTGATGAGCTACATCGCCACCGTGAAGCAATTGCCGGAAATAAAACAGAGCCTGGATGAGGTTCTAGATTTGGCGGACTTCGGCGCCGGCAAGACATACGCCGATTTCGTGCCAGGCGTCGATACGGTTGCAGCGGTAGGCGTTGGTGGGCTGATTGCCGGCAAGTTGGCGGCGAAGGCAGGCTTTTTGATCGTGGCTCTGGTTGCGTTGAAGAAGTTCGGTCTGATCCTGCTGGTTCCATTGGCCGGGCTCTGGCGCTTCATCCGCGGCAACAAGAGTACCTCATAGACTCTGTTGCGACGGTCTGGTTCGCCGTCCGGCTGAGACCAAGACGGCTTCTCAGTGCCCCAAACGGCAAATCGAACTGGCTCAGCCCCAGCGCGCATCTTTGCGTTACGCGAACAGGCCATCTTTTCGTCGTCCCTTGCGCATCGTCCCGTCCACAAAAGCCCGACAGTCGCGCCCATGACCGACACTGCATCATCGCCGATCCTTGCTTCATCGACCGCCTCGCGGCGCGACGAACGCGTCGGCATGCTTTTGGTGTTCCTGTCGGCACTGATGTGGAGTTTCGGCGGCACCATCGCCCGCTTCATCACTGTCGGCGATAGCTGGACGGTTGTTTTCTGGCGTTCTGTCTGGGCAGCGGCTTTCCTGATCTGCTTCATGGTCTGGCGCGACGGCTGGCGCGGCATGTCGAAAATGTTCCGCGACATGGGTCTGCCCGGCCTTGCCGTCGGCGTCTGCTTCGCCACGGCATCGACCGCCTTTGTCGTGGCACTTGCCTACACCACCGTGGCCAATATCCTGTTGATGCAGGCCGGCGTGCCGTTGCTGGCGGCGCTGTTCGCCTGGGCGTTGTTTCGTGAAAGGGTGGGTGTCGCGACCTGGCTGGCCATCGCTGCCGTCATCGCCGGCGTCGCCATCATGGTGTCGGAATCGCTTGATGGCGCCGTCTCGCCGATAGGTGACGGGCTGGCGCTGTTGATCGCGGTGATGTTCTCGATCGCCACCGTCATTACCCGGCGGTTTGCCGGTGTCCGCATGACGCCGGCAACCTGCCTTGGCACCATGCTTGCGGCAGGCTTTGCCGCATCGCAGACCTCGACATTCGCTGTGTCGACCAGTGACATGGCTTTTCTCTTTGTCTTCGGCGTGGTCAATCTGGGCCTCGGCCTGGCCTTTTTCGCCACCGGCGCTCGGCTGATACCCGCGGCAATAGCAGCACTGCTCGGCACGTTCGAGCCGATCCTGGGGCCCATATGGGTCTGGCTCGTCCATTCCGAGGTGCCGTCGGGGCGCACCATCGTCGGTGGCGCGGTGGTTGTCACGGCGCTGCTCGTCCATATCGGGCTCGAATTCAAGCGCCAGGCGGGGCCCGAACGTGCAGGGGTCACCGGAGTTCCATCGCCTAATTGATGTGGCGCGCAGCTTTGCCATTGACAATGCCGCTGCCGCGCGGGCAGGCTGAGATTACGGCAACAACAAGACAGGCTTATCTTGCCAAGTCTCCCTGCCGGTCAGATCGAGACCGGACCACATCGTCGTATCTCTGCCTGCGCCACGGCGAAAGCCTATGACGGCATTGGCACGCCACACGAGTCCCAGCGACGACGCAACGCCTGCCTCTCATCGAACTGCCTGCATAGCGCTGGCAGTTCACGCTTGTCGCCTTTTGGAAAGCTCAATAGCCTGAAACAAATGCCCGGCCGCGCTGGAACCGCGACGAGCCGGCGAAGGAACACTCATCAAAGGAGAATAGCATGATCCGCAAAGCGCTCTGGCTTTCGGCAACTTCGGTATTTCTGACGCTTTTCACCGTCGGCGGTCATGCCGAGGATCGCGTCCTCAATGTCTTCAACTGGTCGGATTATATCGACAGTTCGATTATTGACGATTTCACCAAGGAGACCGGCATCAAGGTCGTCTACGACACGTTCGATTCCAACGAAATCCTGGAAACCAAGCTGCTTGCCGGCGGCAGCGGCTATGACGTCGTCGTACCCAGCGGCAATTTTCTTGCGCGCCAAATCCAGGCCGGTGTGTTCCAGAAGCTTGACAAGTCGAAGCTGCCGAACATTTCCAACATGTGGGACACAGTTTCAGAGCGCACTGCCAAATATGACCCCGGCAACGAATACTCGGTCAACTACATGTGGGGCACGGTTGGCATCGGTTACAACATCAAGAAGGTGCAGGCAGCACTCGGCACCGACAAGATCGACAGCTGGGATGTTTTCTTCAATCCGGACAGCCTGGCCAAATTGAAGGACTGCGGCGTCTACGTATTGGACTCCCCGGCCGACATCATTCCGGCGGCGTTGAAATATCTCGGCCTCGACCCGAACAGCACGTCATCAGACGACATCGCCAAGGCCGAAGAGGTTTTGCTCAAGGTCCGGCCCTATATCAGGAAATTCCACTCCTCCGAATACATCAACGCCCTCGCCAACGGCGATATCTGCCTGGCGGTCGGCTGGTCGGGTGACGTGTTCCAGGCCCGCAACCGCGCGGTCGAGGCCAAGCAAGGCGTCGAGATCGGCTATTCCGTGCCGAAGGAGGGCGCTCAGATGTGGTTCGACCAGATGGCTATCCCCGCTGATGCGCCGCATGTCGCGGAGGCGCTCGAGTTCATCAACTACATGATGAAGCCGGAAGTTATCGCCAAGTCGTCCAACTATGTGCTCTACGCGAATGGCAACAAGGCTTCGCAGCAATTCGTCGACAAGGCGCTGTTGGATGATCCTTCGGTTTATCCCGATGCCGAGACGATAAAGAAGCTTTACACCGTCTCGCCTTACGATCCCAAGACCCAGCGCGTCATCACGCGTACCTGGACCAAGATCGTCACTGGCCAGTAAGCAATCTGAGATGGTCCCGGCAGCCACCTGCCGGGACCATTCTTTTCTGGGGCAAGAAGCAAGAATCAGGACGGAGTGGGACATGAAATCGCTTGGCAGCATCCGCAGGGATTTTACGCCGTGGAACGACCCGAACGCCAAGCCATACATCCAGTTCGATAACGTCACCAAGAAGTTCGGCGACTTCACCGCCGTCAACAATCTGTCGCTGACCATCTTCGAGCGCGAGTTCTTCGCTCTGCTCGGCGCCTCGGGCTGCGGAAAGTCGACGCTGCTCAGGATGCTCGCCGGTTTCGAGGAGCCGACGGCCGGTCGTATCCTGCTCGATGGCCAGGATTTGCGCGGCATCCCGCCCTATCGCCGGCCGGTCAACATGATGTTCCAGTCCTATGCGCTGTTCCCGCATATGACTGTCGAGAACAACATCGCGTTCG
Organism: Mesorhizobium sp. M0047; assembly: GCF_040323315.1. Taxonomy (NCBI): domain Bacteria; kingdom Pseudomonadati; phylum Pseudomonadota; class Alphaproteobacteria; order Hyphomicrobiales; family Phyllobacteriaceae; genus Mesorhizobium; species Mesorhizobium sp. M0047. The sequence continues at coordinate 171,541 of NZ_JAMYUW010000009.1, forward strand.
GCCTCAAGCAGGATGGCATGCCGAAGCCCGAAATCGCGGCCCGCGTCGCCGAAATGCTCAGGCTGGTCAAGCTCGAACAGTTCGCCAAGCGCAAGCCGCACCAGTTGTCCGGTGGCCAGCGCCAGCGCGTTGCGCTCGCCCGCTCTGTCGCCAAGCGGCCGAAGGTGCTTTTGCTCGACGAGCCGCTCGGCGCATTGGACAAGAAGCTGCGCGAGGAAACCCAGTTCGAACTGATGGACCTGCAGCAGAACCTCGGTCTGACCTTCGTCGTCGTCACCCACGACCAGGAAGAGGCGATGACGATGGCCGATCGCATCGCCATCATCGACAAGGGCGAGGTGATGCAGGTGGCAACGCCGGCAGAGGTCTACGAGGCGCCGGGGTCGCGCTTCGTCGCCGGTTTCGTCGGCAATGTGAATATGTTCGAGGGCAAGATCGCGCGTGGCGAGGCTGGCGCTGCCAGCATCGATGCCGGTAATGGCATCACCATCCGCACCGACAATGCCGGCGCCGCCAGCGCCGGAACGGCCGTCACCTTCGCCATCCGGCCGGAAAAGATCAAGGTGTCGTCGAAGAAGCCGGCCGAGGCCATCAACGCCATCGAGGGCGAGGTCTACGACATCGCCTATCTCGGCGACATGACCGTCTTTCACGTCAGGCTGGACGACGGACAGGTCGTGCGCGCGAGCACCATGAACGCGGCCCGCATCACCGAGGATCCGTTGAGCTGGAACGACCGCGCCTGGGTTTCCTTCCGGCCTGACGCCGGCGTCGTGCTGACACGGTAGGAGCGACCATGTCGAGCGCCGCCGTCACCACCGCATCAGCCTCTCCGGCAACCAATATCGGCAAATCCGTCCACGCCAGGTTGGGCGCTGCATTCTCTGGCCGCCTGGTCATCATCATCCCCTATGTCTGGCTGCTGTTTTTCTTCCTCATTCCGTTCGTCATCGTTTTCAAGATTTCGCTATCGCAGACGGCGATCGCCATTCCGCCCTATACGCCGGCGCTCGATATCAGCGACGGCTTTTCCGGATTTGTCGCTCAGCTGAAACAACTCAACCTCGACAATTACACCTGGCTGACGCAGGACGCGCTCTACTTCAATGCCTATGTGACCAGCGTCATCATCGCCGCGATCTCGACGGTTCTGACATTGCTCGTCGGCTATCCGATCGCGTACGGCATGGCGCGCGCGCCAGCGACGATCCGTCCAACCTTGCTGATGCTGGTGATCCTGCCGTTCTGGACATCGTTCCTGATCCGCGTCTACGCCTGGATCGGCATTCTCAAGCCCGAGGGACTGCTCAATCAGCTGCTGCTCGCCACCGGCGTCATCCACCAGCCGCTGATCATCCTCAACACATATACGGCGATCTTCATCGGCATCGTCTATTCCTACCTGCCGTTCATGGTGCTGCCGCTCTATTCCGCTCTGGAAAAGATGGATTATTCGCTGATCGAGGCGGCAAAGGATCTCGGCTGTCCGCCGACCAGCGCGTTCTGGAAAATCACCTTCCCGCTGTCGCTGCCGGGCGTCATCGCCGGCTGCCTGCTGGTGTTCATTCCAGCCGTCGGCGAGTTCGTCATTCCCGACCTGCTCGGCGGCTCGCAGACACTGATGATCGGCAAGACCTTGTGGAATGAATTTTTCGGCAACCGCGACTGGCCGCTGTCATCGGCCGTTGCCGTCATCCTGCTGCTGCTGCTGATTGTGCCGATCATGCTCTTCCAGCGAGCGCAGGCGCGCGCTCAGGAAATGGACCGGTGACATCATGAACACCACCTGGAGCCGCTTCAACATCACCTCGGTCGTCCTCGGCTTTGCCTTTCTCTATTTGCCGATCGTCCTGCTCATCGTCTTCTCCTTCAACGAGTCCAAGCTGGTCACCGTCTGGGGCGGCTTCTCGACCAAATGGTACGTCTCGCTGTTCCACAACCAGGGTCTCATGGACGCGACCTGGGTGACGGCGCGCGTCGGCCTGATCTCGGCCACTGTGGCGACGGTGCTCGGCACGCTGGCGGCACTCGCCTTGACCCGTTACACGCGCTTCAAGGGCAGGGTGCTGTTCTCCGGCATGGTCTTCGCGCCATTGGTCATGCCGGAAGTCATCACCGGCCTGTCTCTGCTGCTGCTCTTCGTCGCCGTCGGTCTCAATCGCGGCATTCTGACCGTCACGCTGGCTCACATCACCTTGACCATGTGCTTCGTCGCCGTCGTCGTGCAGTCGCGCCTGATCACCTTCGATCGCTCGCTGGAAGAGGCCGCGATGGATCTGGGCGCGACGCCGGTGAAGACCTTCTTCCAGATCACGCTGCCGGTCATCATGCCGGCGATCGTCTCCGGCTGGATGCTGGCCTTTACGCTTTCGCTCGACGATCTGGTCATCGCCAGTTTCACCTCGGGGCCGGGCGCAACGACGCTGCCGATGAAGATCTACAGCCAGGTTCGCCTTGGCGTAACCCCGGAGATCAATGCCGCCTGTACCATCCTGATCGCCGTCGTGGCGATCGGCGTCATCATCGCTTCGCTTGCCAACAAGCGGCGCGAGGTGCAGCGCCAGCTCGACGAGCAGGCCGCACAGCGCGGGTGAAGGCGGAAAGCGCGGCTGCCTATTCTCCCGAAACGCCGCGGCTGATCGGGGAAATGAACGGTGTACTCCAGGTCCCGCCGACGAAGAACGATGCCTGGTTGGGGCCTTGTTGGCCATTGGTCTGCGTTGCAGCCTGGTCCGGCTGAATGACACCGCCGGACAGGGCCAGCCCGCGTCCCGCGTAGGACGCGATCCCGGACAACCAGATCTTGTACTTCGCCGAATTGGCTTCGGCCTTGTCGATCCGTGCCACGCCCTTCGAAATGCTGGCCTTGATCTCTGCGCCGTCGATCGGCAGCGTTCCGTCGGAGACGTCGTCGAGCGCGAAAAAGCCGCCTTGCTCGGTATGCTTGAGGAACGCCGGCAGGTTGAGCTTGCTCAACGCACCTGGTCCGAAGGTCGCCGAAACCGAGCCGTCGGCATTGTCGAAAATGGAGTTCCAGGTTCTGCCCGGCCCCTTGAGTATGACCGAAACGGTCCCCGTCCCAACCGGCACCAGCCGGGTCATCCCCGCCGCCGAGGCAAAAGCACCGCCGTCGATATCGGATGCCAGCAGCCGGATTTCGACCTGGGAGCCTTCCGGCTTGCGGTCGAAGCGAAGGCTGGTCTGGATGTTGCCGCCGAAGGCCGAGGCATCGGAGATATCGAAGACCGACAGACCATCCTTGACCTGGGCGGTGGCGGCGACGTCGGCGAGTTGGATAGGCCCGGCGGTGGCGTGTGCCGCGGACAGCCTGAGATCGAGGTTGATCTTGTCGGCGAAACTTGTGTCGACTTCGCTAGGCCCCACCGCGCCGGTGGGCGCCAGCGGCGTGAAGGCCGACAGGAACGATCTGAGGTCGAGCGTGTCGAAGGCGAGCGTGCCCGAGATCACCGGCTGAGCTTCGCCAAGTGACAGGTCCAGCGCTCCCATTCCCGGATTGTTGTCCAGCGCAATGGCGGTATTTTCGAATTTGACGCGCCCGGCCGTTGCCGTGACCTTGCTCGAAATGCTGACCGAGCCGATCGCAGCGCCCGGCGCGATGCCGGCCTGCAACCATTCCAGCACGCGGCGTAGCGAGGGCGCCGAAAACTTCGCCTGACCGTCGAAATAGCTGTTTTCGGACATGCTGGCCGTGCCGTCGAAAGAGAAGGTGGCGGGGGGGGCCTTGAACGACAGGGAAAGCGGCGCCAAGCCGCCTGCAAAAAGCACCAGCGGCTTCTCCGAGGCGGCGTCCACGGCCACACTTTCGCCGCGCCAGATCCCGGTCGCCGACAGCGTTGCATTGCTGTTCATCGCCGCCCAGGTCGCCTGTCCGCTCAGGCTGCTCAGAATCTCGACGTCCTTACCGTTGACCGAAGCCACCATGCGGCCGTCGCGAAACTCAACCGTGCCGAAAGTGTCGGTCGGCAGCTTGTCGAGATTCGGCTTTGCGGGGTCGGCATTGACGACGCCGCGGGCCGTGTCGATGGAACGCGTGATGCGCCCACCGGTTGGGACGGCGGGCAGGAAAAGGCCAGTTGGCGTGCGCTGAACCCGGATCGTCGGCCGCACCAGCCGTGCTGTCGAAAACACCACGTCGCCGCGCAAGGCCGCCATGGCGGAAAGGTCGACCTCGACCCGTTCCGCCTCGACGACCGGCGGCGTCTCGGTGTCGGTCCATTGCGAAAGCGTCACATCGGTCAGGATCGCCCGGAAGGTCGGCCAGACCTCGATCCGCGGCGAGCCTTCGATGGCGACCCGGAAGCCGCTCCACGCACTCATTTCCCAGGCGATGCGGTCGCGCACGATACGGGTGGAGGCGATCAGCGGCAGGGTGGCAACCACCAGCGCGATGACGATCACGGCAGCGCCGATCGCCCATATTCCGCGCCGGATCAAAGATGATGGCATATCGCCCCGTATGCTTCTGTAACCCCAGTCGTCACCACGACTTCCTGGTCGTCACTACGACCCCAGTCGTCACTACGACCTAGGGCTGAGGCATTTCAAGTCTTTATGGCCCGGCGATGGCATTTGCACACATCTAGCCGCATCAATCGAACAAAATCTTGCTCTGCTGCGCTGCGATATGCATAAGCGATGGCGACCGTGGAGGAACGATCATGGCTGCCGAAGCACCGCTCTGGACCCCGACGCAAGAGCAAGTCGATGCGGCACCCTTGACCGCTTTCACCAAGGCAGCCGCACTGAGGGCCGGTGTAGCGTTTTCTTCGTATCCGCAGCTTCACGCGTGGTCGGTTGAGGATCGCGAAGGGTTCTGGAGCCTGGTCTGGGATTTCTGCGGCATCGTCGGCGACAAGGGGACCAATGCGGGCGATGCCATCCTTGTCGATGGCGACAAGATGCCGGGCGCCTCCTTCTTTCCCGACTCGTCGCTGAATTTCGCCGAGAACCTGCTGAAGCAGACCGGCGCGGGCGAGGCCATCGTGTTTCGCGGCGAGGACAAGGTCGAGCGCCGTCTGTCCTGGAACGAATTGCATGCGCTGATTTCACGGCTGCAGCAGCTTTTCCTGTCGCTCAAGGTGAAGAAGGGCGATCGCATTGCCGCGATGATGCCCAACATGCCCGAGGCCGTCGCCGCCATGCTTGCCGCCGCCTCTATCGGCGCCGTCTGGTCGTCCTGCTCACCCGATTTCGGCGAGCAGGGCGTGCTCGATCGCTTCGGCCAGATCGAGCCAGTCATCTTCATCGCGCCGGATGGCTATTGGTACAATGGCAAGGCGATCGAGGTCGCCGACAAGATCGCTGCGGTCGCGGCCAAGCTCTCGAGCGTCCGCAAGGTCCTGGTCGTCGATTATCTCGGCACATCGAGCGACGTCGCTGGGACCATCGATAAGGCCGTGGCGCTGGAAGTGGCGCTGTCGCCCTTCGCCGGCAAACGCGTTAGCTTCGAGCAGCTGCCGTTTTCGCATCCGCTTTACATCCTGTTCTCATCAGGAACGACCGGCATTCCCAAATGTATCGTCCATTCGGCCGGCGGCACGCTGATCCAGCATGTCAAGGAACACCGGCTGCACGCAGGGCTGATCGAGGGCGACCGCTTCTTCTACTTCACCACCTGCGGCTGGATGATGTGGAACTGGCTCGTGTCGGGGCTCGCTTCGGGTGCCACGCTGCTGCTCTATGATGGCTCGCCTTTCTACCCTGACGGCAATGCGCTGTTCGACTTTGCCGATGCCGAGAAGATGACCTTCTTCGGCACGTCGGCCAAGTTCATCGATTCCGTCCGCAAGGCCGGACTGAAGCCGATCCGCAGCCACGATCTGTCTGATGTGCGTGCGATTTCCTCCACCGGGTCGCCGCTGTCGCCGGAAGATTTCCGCTTCGTTTACGACGGCATCAAAAAGGACGTCCATCTGGCCTCGGTCTCCGGCGGCACCGACATCGTCTCCTGCTTCGTGCTCGGCGTGCCGACGCAGCCTGTCTGGACCGGCGAGATCCAGGGTCCCGGCCTCGGCCTTGCCGTCGATGTCTGGGACGACGACGGCAAGCCGGTCAGGCAGGAGAAGGGCGAACTGGTCTGCACCAAGGCCTTTCCGTCGATGCCGATCGGCTTCTGGAACGACCCCGGGGGCAAGAAATACCACGCGGCCTATTTCGAGCGCTTCGACAATGTCTGGTGTCATGGCGATTTCGCCGAATGGACCGCCCATGGCGGCCTGATCATCCACGGCCGTTCCGACGCCACGCTCAACCCGGGCGGCGTGAGAATTGGCACGGCGGAGATCTACAACCAAGTCGAGCAGATGCCGGAAATCCTGGAGGCGCTGTGCATCGGCCAGGATTTCGACAATGACGTGCGCGTCGTGCTGTTCGTGCGCCTGGCCGCTGGCGTGCAACTCGATGAGGAACTCGAGAAACGCATACGGGCAAAAATCCGCAGCGGGGCGAGCCCGCGTCACGTGCCGGCCAGGATCGTCGCCGTCACCGACATCCCGCGCACCAAATCGGGCAAGATCACCGAGCTTGCGGTGCGCGACGTGGTGCATGGCCGCGCCATCAAGAACAAGGAGGCGCTCGCCAACCCAGAGGCGCTTGAGCTGTTCAAGAACCTGCCGCAACTGGCCGAGTGAACCGCCAATGCATGTCGCACAAATTGGCTCGGGCTTTGAGCCAACGACCTGCATGAAACAAGGATTTCCAGCATGGTTACCGAAATATGTCGGTAGAATTTACCTAGATTTCATCAGTGGTACACATCCGTAAATTTTCCGCCGCCTCGGTAAGGAGTTGTTAAGGTCCGGCGTCGATAGTCGCATACAACTTGAGGGAGAAATCCCGTTCCTCGGCCCCCGGAGGATCCGATTCGCTCAAGCCCCCGTTGTGACAGCAATTCCATCTCTTAAGGCGTCCTTTTGGGCGCCTTTTCTTTTGCCGAAGCAATTCCAGGAAAAGCGTCGAGCGTTTTTCCCGGGAAAAGCGCATCCCTTTGGGAGTTGCGACAAACAAAAGGGATCGAGCTGTGGAGGGCGCTGGCCTATTCCGCAAGCACACGAGTCGATGGAAATGCGACCTCAACCAGCGTGCCTTCACCCGGTGTGGAGTTGATGATGAACCGGGCGCGGTTGGCTTCGACCATCGCCTTGGTCAACGGCAATCCAAGCCCGGTGCCGTCGCCACGTCCGCGCTTCAGCGCGTTAATCTGCTTGAATGGCTTCAGCGCCTGCTCGATCTCGGCCTGGCTCATGCCGATGCCGGTGTCGCGTACCCGCATGACGACGTCGCCCGACGTCTCATAGGCGGTCGAGACGATCACCTGGCCGCCGGCCTGGGTATAGCGGATGGCGTTCGACAGGATGTTGAGCGCGATCTGGCGCACGCTGCGCAGGTCGGCCACCACTTCCGGCAAACGGGAAGCGAAGCTGGAGCGGATGATGACGCGCTCACGGTTGGCCTGTGGCTGCATCATCGCCACCGTCTCAGCCAGCGTGTCGTTGAGCGACACCGCCTCGTAGGCCATTTCCTGCTGGCCGGCCTCGATCTTCGAGATGTCGAGCAGGTCGTTGACCAGGTCGAGCACATGATTGCCGGAGCGGTTGATGTCGCGCAGATAGTCGCGGTAGCGGTCATTGGCGACAGGTCCGAACTTCTCGTCGACCATCAGTTCGGAAAAGCCGATGATGGCATTGAGCGGCGTGCGGATCTCGTGGCTGATGCGGGCGAGGAAATCGGTCTTTTGCGAGGACGCGCGCTCTGCCATCGCACGCGCTTGCGTCAAGTCCTCTTCGGCCCGCTTCCACTGCGTGATGTCACGCACGACAGCGCAGAAGCCGCTATCGTTGGGCAGCCGGCCAATGGTCATGAACAGCGGGATGAACCGCCCCTGCGCCTCGCGCCCGATTACCTCGCGGCCGTCATTCATCACGCTCGCCACGCCGGGTTCGGACAGTCCGTTGAGATAGTCGCGCGCCGCGCGCTGGCTTTCGATTGCAAATAGTGAAGCGAACGGCTTGCCGGTAACATCGTCGCTGTCGAAACCGAACAGCGCTTCGGCCGGACGGCTGATCGATCGGATGGTGCCGTCTCGGCCGATCAGCACAACGCCGTCGGTGGCGGTGTCGATGATGGTGCGCATCTCGGCGATGCGCGCCTTGAGCTCGGGAATGTCGGGCTGCGTCTGCTCGTCGCCGACCGCATGCACCGGTGCGTCATCCTCGCCGTGGCGGCGCACCACCAGCATCAGCGCCTTGCCGTCGCGCCAGGGGACTGAGCGTAGAATAGCTTCGATCGGGAATTCCTGCCCGTCACGCGTCTTCAGCCGCAGCGCGCGATCGGCGCCATCGGAAGAGCCGTCGTCGGCGTAGGGGTCGGCAAACAGGGCGCCGAGGCCACCGGCATCTGCCAGGTCGTCGAGTGCCTCATAGCCGGTCAGGTTGAGGAATTCCCCGTTCGCGTAGTGCAGCTCGTCGCCGGAATGGATGAGCAGCGGCACGGGCAGCTTGCCGAGAAGCGAAGTGTCGGGAGTCTTGTGCTCATTTCCAGCCGAAAACGCCGACGGCACGAACCCTTCGGCCTTGAGCGGCGGCACCTGCAGGCGCGGGCGCTCGATGCGTGTTTCCACGGCGTCCTCTGCGCTGGCAGTTGTCTCGGCGGACGCAACCGCCTGCTGGTCGGGCGAGGCTTTCTCGTCGGGCTGCGCCCAATCTTCACTATCTTCGGCATCGCGAAAATCAGCCGATGTCATGCTGTCGTCATCGACGGCATCACGTCGCGCATCGGCGCCAACCGGCTCCTCGCCAGTCGCACCGGGTTTGGTGATGTCTGGTTCCGCCGCCACCGGTTCGGAGACCTGGGACTGGTCGCTGTTGTCCGCTGCAGTGTCGCTTTCGTTGTCATGGCCGGCATAATCCAGCAACGAGCCCGTCGCATTAGGCGGCGCATCGGGCTCCTGAACCGTTTCGTCCGGGTGGCCGCCATCAAGCCGCGCCAGATCCCGCTCGTCCTCGGCATCGACGTCGGACGGCTCGGCTGGCGCTGTCTCGTTCTCCGGCTCTGCCGCAGGGATTTCGCCGGCATGCGTAGGCTGTTCATGCGACGCGGTGTCGGGCGTTGATGAAACCCCGCCGACTGCCGAGGCTTCCGTCCCCGCTGCCGGCACGTCTGCTGCTTCCACCGCCGGTTCCGTGGATGTCTCGCTCGTCGGCTCGAGGTTCTCGGCACCGGGCTTTTCAGCTTCCGGCGGCTCGACCGGGGAACTGTCCTTCTTCAGCCGTTCGCCGATCTCGCGGAACGCGCTGCGTTCCAGGCTCGACAGGCCCTTGTCGTTGGCCGGCTGACGATGTTCGGCCAGCCGGATCACCTTGTCGGCAAAGCGCCGTTCCGGTTTCGGCACGATGGTCAGCGCCGGCACCTCGCCCTTGAAAGGGTCCGAAGCCGGTGGGCCCTCGGCCTTCGGCTCTCCCGATGCTGGTTCGAGGGTTTTCGGTTCCGGTGCCGCCGGTGCCGCACCGTTGGGCACCAGCGCCATGCCGATGGCTTCAGGATCGACGACCGCATCACTGGCGCGGGCGACGCCGAAGCCGCGAAAACCTTCGAAGGCACGGCTGCGGCCATAGACAGGCAGCGCCGCCAGATCGACAGGTATCTTCAGATCGGTGCCGACCACCGGCCACAGCACGGAGCGCCCGGACCAGGTATCGCGCCGTTCTAGGAGGCCTGCGATCTCGCCGGAGGGGTCGAGGCCGAAAGTGGCCGCGACATCCCTGAAGCGCCGGCCGATCACGTCGGCTGCGGGCTTGCCGACGATGGAGGCGAATTCCGGCGACAGCGCGCTGAATTTGCCTTCGGCATCAGTGCGCCAGACGAAGCGCAGCGGCGGCGCCATGCGGTCTATCGCCGGAACGGTCCCAGGCGCGGCCGCGGAGGTGGCCTGGACATCGTTCTGTATCGGGTCTTGTTGTTTCGTGTTTTGGGCGGGAGTGTCCAGACCGGCCGGTTCTGCGGGCGCTTCAGGTTCAGGCGCGGCTGGCCGGTGCGCCTGTTGCCCCTCGTCCTCGCCGGTGTTGAAGTACCAATGGTCGTGCTGCGCCGGCGTGCGCGCAGGTGGGTGATCGCTGTTGGCGGCTGTCGGCGGCTGCACCGTCGCGTCGGCGATCTCATGCGCCTGCGATGCGGCGATATCGCTGGTCGGTTGTGAGGCACCCGGTTCGTCGGCCGGCTCGGCACCCTGTTCCGGCTGAACAGCAGCGTCGCCAGCCGGCTCGGCCTCGGCGATGGTTTGCGCCGGGTGTTCGCCGCCAGCTGCGGTGTCGTCGAGTTGGTCCTCGTCGATCACCACCAGCAGATGCCGCTCCTCGGTCAATCGTGCCAGCCCCGCCGGATAGGCGGCCGTGCCGCCGGGGACGAGGCGCTTGACGATCCGGTCGCTCTCGGCCGCGACGTCGGCGACGAGCGCAGCCAGCGTCTCCGGCAGGATGCCCAGCGCAGAAAACCCCTCCGAGGCGGCCTCGACGTTGCCTGCGGCATCGACAAAGGCGATGAAATGGCCATCCTCTGTAAACCCGCCTATGCCGCGAGCGGCGATTTCGCCGGCACTGCGTGAGCCCGTCTGCGCCGCCGGCACGGCCAGCATGATCGCCTTTTCGGCATCCGGCATGGACACGGCGCTGGCCAGGAAGCTGACGGCGCGGCTGGTCATGCCGGTCGCAAGCCGTACCGTGATAGCCCGGTCATTGCCGATCTCGGGAAATCCGCTGGTCGCCATGATCTGGCGCCTGGCTATCAAGGGCAGTTGCGCCGAGGTGCCGATGATGGCCTCGATGTCGGGATAGCCGAACAGCGCGGCTCCCGGCCCATTGGCCCAGATCACCTGCTCCAGGTCCGCCGACAGGATCGCGATCGCGTCGCCGGCGGCAAAGCGCTGGCGGACCGCGTCGAGCACGGCGACGTCAAGGAAGGAATATTCGGACGGCATGCGCTTGGCGAACCCTCACGGAGCGGCGAATTTGCAGTTAACGCTTTGTTAATAAAAGCCAGCGGCGCGAAGGTCCACAAGCCAGAACGTGCAAAGGCCGGAATCTGGGCTCTTGGTTAACGGCCCAAAAGAATTTATGGTGCACTGCAACAAAGATATTGCAATGCACAAAATTTGCCTTTATATTGCCATCATACATGAACGAGACGGCTTTCTGTCAAAGCCGCTGGCGCTGAAAAGGATGGAAAATGTCCAGGACCAAGACTGCCGAGACGATTGAAAACGTTGAATTCCCGAGCTTCGACGCTTCCAAGGCTACCGACCAGATGCGCGCTTTCGCCGAAAAGGGCGTTGAGCAGTCGAAGGAAGCCTATGCCAAGCTGAAGACCGGCGCCGAGGAGACCCAGAAGGCTCTGGAGTCGACTTTCGAGACCGCCAAGACCGTTTCGAGCGACCTGTCGCTCAAGACCATTTCCGCTCTGCGTGCCAATGCCGAGGCCGGCTTCTCCCATCTCGAAGCGCTGATCGGCGCCAAGTCGTTGTCGGAAGTCGTCGAGTTGCAGACCGCGTTCCTGCGCAAGCGCGTTGAGACGACGGTAGAGCAGGCCAAGGACTTCCAGGCTGTCGCCTCCAAGGCAGCCGAGGACGTCTCCAAGCCGATCAAGACCGCCTTCGAGAAGGCGATGAAGGATATCAAGATTGCTTAACATTTGCGCATGATCTGAAGATGCAACAAAAGGTCGCATTTTCTTAAAAAAGATCGGGCGTATGATGTCGGCAATCAAGGAATACCCGGCGGGTGGAACCTCCTCCCTCTGCCTGCTGGGGTGACCAGCCAGCACCTCCTCCCGCTGGCTCGTAACAGGAAAAGGCCGGCACCTCCTCCCGCCGGCCTTTTTCTTTGCCTGGCGCCGCGAATATCGCGCCGATGTGGGGAAGTGACCTTTGCTTTCCAAAAGCCTTGAATTAGAATCCATAAGCCCGTAAGGACGCATCGCCGAACGACAGAGCGGTCGAGTGGGATGAGTTTCCGCTTCGACCCGTTCAGGCAGACGTGCCGTTGTAGCTCAGATGGTTAGAGCGCCGGATTGTGGATCCGGAGGTCGCTGGTTCGATCCCAGCCAACGGTACCATAATTCATCAAATAATTTCAATTACTTAAAGGTTATTGGGGCAGTGAGGTAGGCTCCCTACGGATGGGTACCATTCTGGTATCATACGGAGGGCGTTCAGTTATGCCCATGACGGTCAACAAAGTTGGCGGTGGGAGTGGACCCCGCCAACGACGTCGGCCGTCGTTCTGCTTTGAGGTGAAGGGGCTTGAAGCTGCAGACTGATCCATGCGTGCATGGACGGCTGCAACATTTGATGTCGCTGTCCGGAAACGAATGGCAGCGCCAACGTTTAGAATAACGCCCCCACACCGCCACGCCATTTTTGCAGAACTTGACGCACACAACCGTGTTTCGACAGAGGTCGAAATGGCGGCCCTTGAACATCACGTGCTCCTCCATAGCTGAGGAGCGTTCCATGCATGCTCCGATTACCGAAAGGTTTGCGACAGAGCCGTATTTGAAGCGGTTCACTGGCAGCTTGCGACGTCTGTTGCTATTTTGAATCCATGTTGATCGGGCTGGAACAGACCAGGCGAGAACTGCGCCCCCGGTTCATATGAATGGTCGGGAGGCGCGTCCACGTTTCTCAGGGTCGGTCCTGGCGAAGGTGCGTTCCATTTCGAGCGCGTGACCGTGGGCGTGGTGCTGGCGCCGCTTAGAAGCCATCATGCCGCTTATGGGAATGACCGCCGCCGGGCCTTGCCATTGCTGCCGGGCCAAGGCTGGGTTTTCCCCGCCGGCTTCGAGGGCTGGTGCCGGTGGGATGAGCCGAACGACTTCCTCAATGTCGAGATCGACGACGATCTCCTCATGGGTGCGGGGATGCCAGCACCGTCCTTTGTGCCTCGGTCAGGTACGATCGATGCGTTGGTGACTCAACTCGCCATCAGCCTCCACGCTGCAGGAAATGCCGCGCCTCGGCTATATCGCGACGCTTTGGCTGTCGCACTCGCAGCGCAGCTCGCGCGTGTCGCGGGCCAGCCTGCAGGCGATCCGCCTGCGGCAGAGCCCCGTATCCTGCGGGCGCTCGACTATATCGAGGCGCATCTTGCGGATGATATCACGCTCGATGACCTGGCGGCGGTAGCGGTGATGAGCCGGTTCCACTTCGCGCGCGCATTTCGCGATGCCGTTGGCGTGCCGCCACATGCCTTTGTCGTCTCCCGCCGGATCGAGCGGGCGAAGGATCTGTTGCGCTCAACTCGACTACCGATCGCCGAGGTCGCATGGCGGGTCGGTTATTCGAATCCGGCAAAGTTCGCGGCGCAGTTCCGCAAGCTGGTGGGCGAGAGACCGGGAGCCTGGCGCGGGCACTGAAGCGCAAGATCGGATCGGCAAAGCGCAAGGACGGGCGCTGACGAGCGGACGTCATGGCGCGATCCTTGAGGAAATCCTGTCCTGAGGAGGCTTTTCCCATGTCCGTGCTCTCGTCGTTTATCGCCGCGGCGGCTTCGATGTTTTTTGCCGGAGCTGCGCTTGCCGCTGAGGTCCAGACCCGCAAGGTTTCCTTTGACAACGAAGGGGTCGCCCTGATCGGCACACTTTATCTGCCCGCCGATTACCGGCCTGGCGAGAAGCGCCCCGGCGTGCTGGTGACCGGCGCCTGGACATCGGTCAAGGAGCAGATGTCCGGCCTCTATGCCCGAGAAATGGCAGAACGCGGCTATGTGTCCCTTGCCTTCGACTTCCGCGGCTGGGGTGAGTCCGGCGGGACTGCCAGGTTCAAGGAAGACCCTGCGGCCAAGAAGTCGGATATTGTTGCTGCCGGCCGTTTCATGGCGAGTTTGCCTGATGTCGACGCGGCAAAGATCGCGGGCCTCGGTATCTGCGCCTCAGCCGGCTACATGGCGCAGGCCGCATCAGCCAATGCGAACTTCGCCAGCGTGGCGCTGGTGGCTCCCTGGCTGCATGACGCCCGCATCGTCGAACAGGTCTATGGCGGTCCAGAAGGTGTGGCCGCACTGATTGCGACATCGCGAGAGTCCGAGGCCGCCGAGCGCAAGGGCCGACCCCGGATCATCGTCGCCGCGAGCATGAGCGACCGGACGTCGCTGATGTACCAGATACCCTATTACACGGAGAGTAACCGGGGCCTCATCCCGGCCTATGACAACAAGTTCAACCTGGCCTCTTGGGAACCGTGGCTGACCTACGACTCCGTGGCCGTCGGTGCGCAGCTCCACAAGCCCACGCTCATCGTCCACTCGGAAGCTGCAGCGATCCCGCAGGGTGCGCATGCTTTCTTCGCGCTTCTTGAGGGCGACCGGTCCGAACTCTGGCTGGACGACGTCGCCCAGTTCGACTTCTACGACAAGCCCGAGAACGTGACGCGGGCCGCCGATGCAGCTGCGGCGCATTTCAACCGAATCAATAGTGGTTCTTGAAACAGAACTACCCCGGTGCCAGGGCGCTGGGCCTACCTTGCACCAAAGCCGCTGCTCGGGCGGCTGGCGGATCGATGGATGGTAACGAAACGGCTTGCATGCAAACAAGGAGGATATTTCCATGGAACCTAATCATTCAAACCCAGCATCGACGCGACCCACTGGAACCACCGGCCAAAGATGTCGTGGAATGAAGGCGGCGTTGCTCGGCGCCGCACTGCTCACAGTCGCTGGCGCTCAGACGTCCTTTGCGTCGCCCGCCGACGAAGCCCGCATAGCCGGCGTAATCTCCGCCGTCGCCGTCTACGCCGACAATCGCGATTTCCGCCCTCTCGAACGCTTCTTCGCACCGGAAACGACGATCGATTACACGTCCTTGTGGGGTGGCGAGTCGCAGCGCTTTGCGCCCTCGGCGTTGATGGATGCCTGGGCCGACCTGCTGCCGGGTTTCGACGCCACGCGTCATGAGCTTTCCGATATCCAGGTCGAGATCGGCGATGGCGCGGCAACGGCACAAGCCAGTGTCCGCGCAACGCACTGGCTGGGTGATCGCATGTGGGTCGTGGCCGGATCTTACGAATACGCGCTTATCCGCACCGGCAGCGGCTGGCAGGTCTCGCGGATGACGCTTCACTTGGCCGAGGAAAGCGGCGATCGCACCCTCGTCGAAGAGGCTGCGGCCAAGGTCGCGCGAGCCAAATGATTGCCGAGACTACCGCCCATGGCCATTGGTCTGCGTCGTGCTCCGCACGACGTCGAGGAATGCCTTCAGCACCGGTGAGGGCTGTTCGCGCCGATAGATGATGGAGGTATCGATAGCCAGGTTTCGGCCCCGAATTGGACGATAGACCACGCCGGATCGCCGCAGGTTCTGAAGGCAGGCTGGCAACAGTGAGACACCAAGCCCGACAGATACAAGGCCGATGATCGTCTGCTTGGGCGTTGCTTCCCGCACGATCCTTGGGCTGAAGCCCGACGACCGGCACAGCCCGACGATCTCGTCATAAAGGGATGGATTGATGCCGCGCGGAAATTGAATCAGTGCCTCTGGTGCCAAGTCCGCCAGCGCCACCTCGGCTTCCGAGGCCAACCGATGCGTTTCCGGCAAGGCTACGATCAAAGGTTCGATCAATATGCTTTCGACCTGCAGAGCGTTGTGAACAATAGGCGGATGAACAAAGCCGATATCTAGTTGGCCTTCAGCCACGAGTTTGATCTGACTGGGAATACGCAGGTCCGTCAGGCTCAGCTCGACCTCGGGATAGGCTTCAACAAAGCGCTGAACGATTGCAGGCACGACACTGTAGATCGCCGCATCGATGAAACCGACGGACAGATGGCCGGTTTCACCACGATCGGCTTTGCGGGCAAGCTCCACCGCTTGCCCCGTCTGATGAAGCACTGCCCGCGCTTCGTCCAGAAACACACGGCCGGCAGCAGTCAGTTCGACCTTGCGCTTGGTGCGATCGAGTAGGCGCACGCCGATGGCCTGCTCCAGCTGCTGGATCTGCTTTGTCAGAGGGGGTTGGGAGATGTGCAGGCGTATTGCGGCGCGCCCGAAATGCAGTTCTTCCGCTACAGCCACGAAGGACTGCATGAGCTTGTGGTCCATTTCTAGTTTCCCAAATCGAATTACTGCGAGTCCAATCGATATTGGACTGAAAGTATTGGAGCCTGCAAAATCTGAAAAGCCGCAAAAGAAGGAGGCAGGATTTTGAAGAATTCCGAGATTTCACGCCGCCAGATGCTCAAGGTGCCGCTTGCCGGAGCGGCGCTCGCAGCAGCATCTCAATCCGGGCTTGTCTGCGAGGCACTTGCACAGCCGGTTCCAGCTTCGTCGCCGGCACCTTCCGGCGCCTTCGCCCATAATGTCGAAGCGGTTGGCTATACCGATCTCGATCATCGCCCGGCCTTCAAGATGGCGATCAGGCAGGTAGGCGAGCGATGGTATCTTTATACCGGGCACTTCTGGCACTCCGGATGGAGCATCATCGACGTAACCGACCCGGCAAAGCCGGAGGTCCTCAAATTCGTGCCTTATCCCGGCACGAACACCTGGACGCTGCAGATCGATTTGTCCGGCGACACGATGGTGACCGCACTCGAAAAGCCATTCGCGAATTTCGGTGGCGATCCCGATGCGCCGTTCGGAGAAGGGGTTCTGATCTGGGATATCGCCGATCCCGTCAATCCGAAACAACTGAGCCACTACCGAACTGGCGGAAACGGCACTCACCGCAATCTTTATCCCGGCGGGCGCTACGTTCACCTTGCCGCCGGCATGCCGGGGTACAAGGGCAACATCTACGTCATTCTCGATATCTCGGATCGCTCCAAGCCGCGCGAAGCCGGACGTTGGTGGGTGCCGGGCCAGCATGAGGCCGGCGGCGAGAGCTTCGCAGTCGCGGAGCCCGCCGCCGACCAGAAGACCTCCGATCGCTACCAGTTGCGACTGAAGCCGCAATGCATGTGCGGCGCCTTCTGCGCCAGCACGGGCGCGGATGTCTCGCTGCACGGCCCGCCCTATGTCACCGGCGATCTCGTCTATTTGCCTTACGGCGCGGCCGGTATAATTGTGCTCGACATCAGCGACGTCTCGCGGCCGAGGCAGGTCGGCGGCCTAAGCTTCAGCCCTCCGTTTCATTCGCGCTTCGGTGTGCATGGCGTGCTGCCGATCCCAGAACGCGGCATCGCCTTCGCCAATTCGGAGAACGTCACCTATGGACGTGGTCCGATGCATCACGCGTCGATCATCGACATTTCAGATCCAAGCGAACCCTTTCTACTGTCGCTGTTGCCCGAACCCGTGCCGCCCGAAGGCGCTCCCTATTCGGATTTCACAACGCGTGGCGGCTGGCGCGGGCCGCACAACATCAACCACCACCAGCATCATCCCGATGTCCAGAAACAGGGCGATCTGTTCTACATCGCGCACTTCAATGCCGGGCTCAGGATCTACGACGTTTCGAACACCCGGCTTCCGCGTGAGGTCGGCTATTTCATCCCGCCGGAACCCACCCGCCGCTACGGGCCAATGCCCGAGGACAAGCTGGTCCTGCAGACCGAGGATGTCGTCGTGGATCGCCGCGGCTTCATCTATATCAGCGACAAAAACCAGGGGCTCTGGACACTCCGCTACACAGGGCCGAAACCCGATGGTGCCGGACCATGAAGGTGCCTTTCCGATTCAACGGTCGAGGGTTTTGGCAAACGCGAAAGCAGGCACGCCTCTCCTCTACGTGCTGCGAAATGACTTCGAGCTCAGCGGCCCGAAATTCGGCTGCGGACTGGCTCAATGCGGCTCCTGCCGCATGATCGTCAACGATGAGATCACGGCATCCTGTGTGGTTCTGTTTGAAGATGTCGCCGGCAAATCGGTCGAGACGCTTAGGCCTGAAAGCATGATTGTCGTCACATGCTGCGAAACCGATCATACGAAAGCGACAGCCCGGTGCTGTATCGCGTTCGGCATCCCCCAGTCCATCAAGCGCGCCGGCGGCGCAAGAACGACAATGTATTCGCTGGCCGTAGCGTTCAGCGGCCGCAGGTCCCTTGGCAAGGGCATGGCCGGTATGGTTCCGAGAAGGCCGCCTTCCTCAGCTGGCGTTCGCACGCTCGACAAATCCGTAACCGCCGAGACCGGCGTCACGCGCAAGACGATCGACTAACGAAAGGTGGAGGGCGGCGACAGCGGCTGGGACATCGTCAATGCCGAAAGCGAAGAGCTCGAGATCGCCTGCCAGGAAGGCCTGATCCTGCCGCTCGACATCGACAAGCTCGGCGGCAAGGACAATTATGTCCCGGGCGCCGTCCACAAATGCGGCATCGGTGCTGCGACAGCCGCAGCAACAAGTCAAGTCACGGAGTGCCCTCAGCTTCGGTCAGGCAGTGGTGCGCAAGGGCTGCGCTCGGGCCAAACATTTATGTTTGGACGCCGTGCAGTATCGTTAATTTCCAAGCGGCTTTAAACGGGGCAACGTAACTCCGCCAACAAACGACGGAGCACGTCAATGTCCCAATCCACTCATACCATGAATGCGCTGATCTTGGATCAATTCAAGCAGCCCTTCAGGCTGTCGGAAGTCACGCGGCCCGTTCCCGGCGATGGCGAGGTTCTCGTCAGGGTCAGAGCGAGCGGCGTCAATCCTCTCGACACCAAGATCCGCGCCGGCGCGGCGGCACATGCGAAACATCCGCTTCCGGGGATCCTCGGCATCGACCTTGCCGGCGTCGTCGAGCAGGTTGGTCCGGGTGTCACCGCGTTCAAACGCGGAGACGAGGTCTTTGGCATGACCGGAGGCGTGGGCGGCAACCAAGGTTCGCTGGCCCAGTTCGCAGCAGTCGATGCGCGGCTGCTTGCACCGAAGCCCGCGAACCTGTCCATGCGCGAGGCGGCAGCGCTGCCGCTGGTCTTCATCACCGCATGGGAGGGCCTCGTCGATCGTGCCAAGGTTTCAGCAGGTCAGAAGGTCCTGGTCCAGGGCGGCGCGGGCGGCGTCGGGCATGTCGCGATCCAGATCGCGAAGGCGTTCGGCGCCGAAGTGTACGCCACTGACGCAGCCGCTAAGAAGCCGTTGATCGAGCGCCTCGGAGCGGTCGCGATCGATTATCGCGAGAAGACGGTGGAGCAATATGTCGCCGAATACACGGACGGTCTCGGCTTCGATGTCGTCTACGACACCGGCGGCGGGGCGGTGCTGGACGCGTCATTCGCCTCCGTGAAGCGGTTTGGCCATGTCGTCAGTTCCCTCGGTTGGGCTAGTCACGCGCTGGCGCCACTGTCGTTCAAGGCGGCGACCTATTCGGGCGTGTTCACGCTTCTTCCGCTGCTGACAGGCATTGGTCGTGAACACCACGGCGAGATCATGCGGGAGGCCACGCGGCTAGCGGAGGCTGGCGAGCTTGTCCCGATCGTCGATCCGCGTCTCTTCACACTCGAAACAGCGAGCGATGCCTACGCAGTCATCGAAGATGGCAATGCCCAGGGCAAGCTGGTCGTCGACATAGACGTTTGATGCGCAACGTCGAAGCGGGCTGTTCCGGGACCGTGACAGCCCCCCAGTCGACGTCTCCGTTCATGGATCCCAAGAACCTAAAAGGAAAACATCATGTCCGTTCGAAGGTCCGAAGTCTCTGATGGGCATGCTCGAACGAAGCAAGAAGGTTTACGAGTCGATTGACGGAACTCCCGCGACGCGGGAGGAATTTGCTCGGTTGGCCCCACCCATAACTGCGTGACGGGGAGCGTGGGCTCTCAAGAATCCCACAATTCGAGCCGGCGCCTGCATTCCCGGCTCGAAAATATCGCGCCTCCCATGCGCCCCACCTCGGTTTGCTGCATATGAAATCGCATGAAGTTGAGCGATATTCGTGAAAGTCCATGCGAACACGTTTGAGTATCAAGGATGGAATGGAGCGATTTAAAGATATTTTTGGCTATTTCCCGCGAGGGCACCTTGGGCGCGGCAGCGCGCCGACTTGGGCAGACGCAGCCGACAATGGGTCGGCGGTTGCGCGCGCTGGAAGAGGCTGTCGGCCATACGCTTTTCCAACGCAACTCCGACGGTTTTGTTCTGACCGACGAAGGTCAAGCGGTGCTCGGTCATGCCGAAAGGATCGAGGAAGAGGCGCTGGCCTTCGAGCGGCAGCTTGCCGGTGCCGAGGCACATCTTGAGGGCAACTTGCGCGTATCGTCGTCGGATTGGTTCGGTCACATCATGCTGGCTCCCGTTCTAGCCGAGTTTGGCCGCCGCCATCCGAAGCTGTGCGTGGAATTGCTCACCGACGCGCGCCTCTACAGCCTCCCCCGGCGAGAGGCCGATCTGGTTTTTCGGATTGCCCCATTCAGCGACGCGGAAGTGATCTCGCGTCGACTGATGCACATTCCCTATGCGCTCTACGCACCTCCAGGCATGGCCTGCCCGATGCTGGGGGACGGTGCGGGCGCGCGTCTGATCACCATGGATATGGCATACGCAGAAATGCCCGACGCAGTGTGGCTTAAACAGAAGCTGCCCAATGCTGAAGTCTGCCTGCGCAGCAACAATCGCGAGGTCCAGGCACAGCTTTGTGCGCAGGGTGCCGGGCTTGCGGTTTTGCCGAGGCCACTGGGCGACCGCACGCCTGGGATCGCAGCGATGGACATCGGCGAAACGCCACCCGGCCGGGATACCTATGTGGGCTACCACCGGGACTTACGGCGGCTCGCACGGTTACGAGCCTTGCTCGACCTGGTGATAGAGCGGCTCGCAAATTGATCTCTTGTCGATTCCATTCGGTGGTGCACGCCGTTGTCGCGTCGAGGAGACGTTCGCATTTACGTCCACGCCAGCAAGGCGTGGCCCCCACGCTCCAAGGACCCTGACCGGCATATCGCGGCGGCCTGGGCGCGTAGGGTTAGCCGAGTTATTCGAGATCGGCGTCAATGCGAACGATCAGCCCGGCGGCATTGACTGAGATGTCCAGAAGGCCGATCTCGTGACCAAAGTCTCCGGTGAAATCGACCCGCACGCGCGCTCGGCCATCGCCGATGCTCTCGATCGAGAGGAAGCGGGTGACCGTGTGATAGCCTACGAAATACCGCTCGATGTAGTCGCGGACGCCGGCATGACCGTCGAAGCGGTGGCCGGTCGACGGGTCGTCGATCACCGCATCTGGCGTGAACAAGGTCACTGCCGTGTCGGCGTCGAAGGCGTTGCTTGCCGCGATCAGCGCATCTGCCGCTTTGCGCAAAGTGTTGGTGGTCATCGCTTCAGCTCCGGTGCTGCCAGCTCTTGAAGACGAATTCGAGGCTGTAACCGTCCGGGTCTCTGACCTGCGCCGCATAGTAGCGGGGATCGTAGTGAAGCTGCGGTCCCGGTGCGTGGATCTCGGTCGCGCCGGCCGCCAAGGCTTCGGCATGGGCGGAATTCACCATCGCTTCGGAATCGTCGACGAAGCCGACATGCGCCGCGCCGGGTGTTGCTGTGCCTTGCCTCAGCCAGAAGAACATGCGGCCCTTCGAACCGAAGCCCTTGAGGTCGGGGTGCCCGGCCGGGCCGTCCTTGCCGTCGTAGTCGAGGCGAGCGGTGATGCCGAGGATCGGGAGTATCCTCTCGTAAAAGGCGATCGAGCGCGCCGTGTCATTTACTGTCAGGAAGATATGTTCGAGCATGTGAGCCTCCTCAAATCATATAGCCGCCGCCGATTTCGATGTTCTGGGCGTTGATCCAGCGGTTCTCGTCCGACAGCAGGCCGGCGACCATGCAGCCGATATCGCCCGGTTCGCCGACGCGACCGAGCGCAGTCTGCCCGGCGAGCAGCGCCTCGAATTCTTCGCTGAGGCCTCCGCCGAGTTCGGTGCGGATCGGTCCCGGTGCGATGGAATTGGCGCGGATGCGGCGCTCGCCGAACTCCTTGGCCATGTAGCGGGTCAGGACTTCAAGGCCGCCCTTGAAGGAGGCGTATGGCGCGACGCCGGCGGTCGCCACACGGCTGGTCGCGCTCGTCACGTTTACGATGTGACCGCCATCGGCGATCAGGGGAAGCAGGGCCTGCGTGAGGAAGAACGGCCCCTTGAGATGCACGCGGAACAGTCCCTCGAACTGTTCTTCGGTCACCGTCGCGATGGGGTTGTAGAGCCCGTGCCCGGCATTATTGACGAGGAAATCGAAGGTCTTTCTGTTCCAGGTCTTTGCTAGCGCTTCGCCGACTGCGTCGCGAAACGCAAGGAACGCCGCACTGTCGCTGACGTCCAGCTTTATGGCGACTGCCTTGCCGCCATCCGCTATGATCGCTTTGACGACCTTCGCTGCCGCATCTGGATTGCTGTTGTAAGTCAGGATGACACCCATGCTGCGCCTGGCGCACTGGATGGCGACGCTGGCGCCGAGACCGCGGCTCCCGCCGGTGATGATGACGATGCTCATTTGGTGCTCCTTGGATTCGCTGACCAGGTGATAGGCGCGGGGGATCGCGGCCGCTCGCACGATCCTCTTCGGATCTTGCCTATTTCTGCTTTCCCGTTGATCCGCGTGCATCGCTGTGAAACAACGCTGCCCATGAGAACGCAGCTTCAGGAACTCAGGCAACTGGCTTCTCGGGCGGAGAACCGCCGCACGGAGACGGGCATTCCGCGCGTCGCCATGGTTCAGGGCGAGATACCGGAACATCAGCTTGCCGCCGTCTACGATCCCATGGTCAATCTGATCCTGAGAGGGTCGAAGACGATGACGGTCGGCGACCGGACGTTCCGCTACGATCCCGCGACCTATTTCGTGATGTCGGTCGATCTGCCAGCGGTTGGCTCCGTGCACCCATCTGAAAACGGAGAACCCTATCTGGCGATCAGTCTGACGCTGGAGCCGGCCATCCTTGCCAATCTGCTGGCCGACCTGCCCAAACCTGCTGGAGGTGAACTCTACAGCCCCGGTTTCTCCGTCGCGCCGGTCACACCGGACCTGCTCGACGCCTGGCTTCGCATGCTGCGCTTGATGGAGCGTCCGAACGAGATCGCAGCCCTGGCGCCTGCCTACGAGCGCGAAATTCTTTTCCGCGTGCTGCAGGGGCCGCTCGGCTGGTTGCTCCGTGACATCGCCACGCCTGACACTGCTCTGTCGCGGATCGGGATCGCCATCCAGTGGATCAGGGGGAACTTCGCCAAGCCGTTGCGCGTCGAGGCTTTAGCGGAGATGGCGGCTCTCAGTGTTTCCGCGTTCCACCGCCATTTCAAGGCCGTGACGGCGCTCAGCCCGCTGCAGTACCAAAAGCACGTGCGCTTGCTACACGCCCGGTCCCTGCTCATTGCCGGAGAAGGCAACGCCACGTCTATCGCGTTCGGTGTGGGTTACGAAAGCCCAAACCAGTTCAGCCGCGAATATGCTCGTCAGTTCGGGTTGCCGCCGTCGAGAGATGTTGCGCGATTGCGCCAGAAAGGCCCACGTAACGCTGAACATTTGCTGGCAATCAGCAATGGATAATAATCGCGGGGCGAACTGGCGGACGACGAAGGACGACACAGTCGACAGGGCTTCAATTCAATCCTGCTCCGACGTGGAGATGACATCCTTATCGAGTCACATCTTTTTCCGACATTCAAAGTGGTGCGGGATAGGGGAGGGAACAGCATACTTCGGGCGCCTCGCGTAGCCGAGGATAAAGCAGGGTACCCGCGGACTGCGTCTGGAGATGAGTTCGACATGAGTTGCTCGCGCATTCAGACCAGCACAATCTTGCCTTCGCCCGCGGACTTCGCCGCGTGTTCGATTGCGGCGCCGAACTGTTCCAGCCCGTAGCGGGCGACGATGGGCAGCTTGCCTGGATGTTCGGCAAGCAGCGCCCAACATTCTCGTGTCGCCTTCGCGAGCGTCTCCCTGCCACCGTTGCGCTGCCAGGCACTGATCGCGAAACCCTGCCACCGCAGGGACTTGTAGAGCAGGGTGGAGGCCTTAACTTCAACCGGCCGGTCGTCCAGGACTCCGTAGGAGAACAGCGACCCTCCGGGAGCAATCCGTTCGATGAGCGCGAGCGTATCGGGGCCGCCGACCGGATCGAGCACAAGGTGATAGGGCTCCACCTTGCTGAGGGCTTCCGCAATGCTGGCACCGAGCCCGATAGCTCCGTTTTCGGCATCAAGAAGACGGTAGCTCGCGCCCTCGCGCACGAGGCGTTCGACAGTCATGCCTCGCGTGCTTGCCAAATGATCGGCGACGGCGGCAACCGCGGAGTGCGCCGCAGTGAGCAGAACACGATGGCCGGGCACCGCCGGAGCCAGGTCCAGCATGCCCCAGGCGGTTAGCGGGTTGAGCGGAAACTGACAGACCACCTCGTCGGCCAGACGCTCGGAGAGCTCAATGGGTACAGCATGCACCTGTTCGACCGGAACGGCAGCGTATTCGGCCCATGCACCGGGGCTGCGAAATGCCACGCGACGCCCAATCTCGATCTCGCGGACTTCGGCACCGACTTGTTCGACAACGCCGGCACCGTCGTACCCGGCAACCTGCGGATAGACAGGTTTCGTGCCGTATTTGCCGGCGATGAACAGCCGGTCGGCCGGCTGGATCACACGGGCGGTAACGCGCAGCAGGACCTGCCGAGGACCGCACGCGGGCTTCGGCACCTCTCTGTAGCGAAGAACATCTTCGGCCGCGCCGGCCCGATCGAACACAATCGCCTTCACAAGGGCCTCCTTTGGCAAATTTCGCGACAATCTAGGCGCGGCATGCTATACCGAAAAGGACTTTCTTGATATGAGTTCAGATCAACAGGGTATGAGATGGATCTGCGTCATTTGAGATATTTCGTCGCGGTTGCGGAGAACGAGCTTGTGACAAGGGCTGCGCAGCGCCTGCGCGTGTCGCAACCGCCGCTGAGCAGGGCCATTCGGGAATTCGAAAGCGAGTTGGGCGTCGACCTGTTCCGGAGACAGAAGCAGCGCTTGACTTTGACGGCCGTCGGCGCGGTGCTGCTGGATGACGCGAAGGCGATCCTCAGTCGGGTCAACGGCTTCAAGCAGCGGGCCCAATCGCTGTCATCCGGAGAGCAGGGTCGCATACGGGTTGGATACGTCGATGGAGCTATGCAAGGAGGCCTTCTGTCGAAGCACCTGCGGGAACTGCGCGCGCGCTGCCCGTCGCTCGCAGTAGATCTCGTACCGCTCAATAGCGAGCTGCAGCTAAAGGCGCTCGCGGATGGAGTGATCGATGCCGGGATCGTCTACACGCCACGCTCTGAAAACGATGATGTTGTGGTTCACAAGCTGCTGGCGGATCGCCTTCTCCTAGCACTGCCGGTGGACGACAGGCTGGCTGGGAAGCGGCAGATCCGGCCGCCCGATCTGGACGGGGCAGCATGGGTCGTTGTGCCACGGGAAGAGGACACCAACTGGCAGGTCCGGTTTGCTCAGCAATGTGCCAGCGCCGGCTTTCGGCCCGAAATTCGTTACGAAGTGTCTCAGCTTTCGGCGATGCTTGGGCTAGTCGAGGCCGGCGTAGGCCGAGGCTTCGTCCCCGCGAGCGCCACGCGGGCGCAAGTACCCGGCGTCAAATTCCGATCCTTGTCGTGGTGGACCCATACCGTCGATTTCTGGCTCGCTTGGCGCAAGCAGAACCCCCCTCCAGCCGTTCGACAGCTATTGCTCGCCAATCGAATATCGGCGGAGTAAACGTTTCTCTAAGCGCGCCGACAGACAAGCTGGCTCGACCTAGTTCCGCGTGGAAAGGCTGCTGCGCCCAGATCTCGCCACACGCGGGTGTCGCGCCGAATTTGCCGTCCAGCGCATTTGGTGCAATTTGCATTCATGAAGATATCCGGCCCCGATCTCCACTTGTTTCGTGTCTTTGAAAGCGTGGTTCGCAATGGCGGCATATCTGCAGCACAAATGGAGCTGTCGCTCAGCCAGCCAACGATCTCCTCCCCCAGATTGGTCATTGCCATCCGCATGTGGCGAGAGCGATCTACCGCCAGGCCAGCGCCTGAACACCAATACGCGCTACATGTGCGACGTGGCGGTCGAGTACGCAGCGCGCCTGACCGGCGACCTGCCTGATCACCTCGACACCTGCATCTTCGTCAACTCGGGCAGCGAAGCCAACGACCTGGCGATGCAGATAGCCGTGTCGCTCAGCCGGCATGATGGCGGCTTGATTATCGACCAAGCTTACCACGGATGCACCGAGCTCACGACGGCGCTCTCCAATGAAAGCTGGCGTCATCTTCCTGCAGAAGAGCATCCCAAACGGATTGAAACCCTGATCGCACCGGATATGTACAGGGGGCCTTACGCCAGCGACCCGCAAGCCGCTGAAAGGTATGCAGCCGACGCCGACCGGGCGATAGCCACCTTGAGCGAAAGGGGCCACAGGCCCGCAGCATTCATGGTAGACACCGCCTTGTGCTCGAGCGGGGTTTTGCAGGCGCCTGAAAACTATTTCAATCTCGTTGCGGAGAAGGTTCGCGCTGCGGGCGGCTTCGTCATTGCGGACGAGGTACAGGCCGGCTGCGGCCGCATGGGGACATTCTGGGGGTTCAGGGCAAATGGACTAAAGGACGACAATGTCGACTTCATAACAATGGGCAAACCGGTCGGAAACGGCCACCCTCTCGGCGTTGTCATTTTTAGCTCGACACTCATGAAGCGGTTCCTCACCGGCACATATCCGCTTCTGTTCAGCACCTTTGGCGGCAACACCGTCGCATGCGCGGCCGGCATGGCCGTGCTTGATGTCATCGAGCGAGAAGACTTGGTAAAGCGAAGCGCCGAGACAGGTGAGTATCTGCGGCATGAACTGCGCCGCCTAGCTGAACGGTACGAAATCATCGGCGACATACGCGGCCGTGGTATGATGACCGGCGTTGAACTGGTGACCGATCGCCTCACCAAAGAACCGGCAATTCAGCAAACCGATCGCCTTATAGAAGACATGCTTGCCCGGAACATCCTCATCGGCAAAGGGACGCCCAACACCCTCAAGCTCCGTCCACCACTGATCTGGTCGCGTAAGGAAGTGGACGTTGGCCGGCCTGGTAAGCCTCCACATCGATATTCAACCTCAGTGACCGCTCTTTGAATTCACGCCCTCAAGCAAGGCGAGCAGGCCTTTCAGAATTTCGATTGGCGGTGGCGGGCACCCCGGAATGTGCAGGTCGACGGGCAGAGCCTCCGACACGCCGCCCAATACGGCATAGCTGCCGGCGAAACAGCCGCCGTTCCTGGCGCAATCTCCGAGTGCGACCACCCATTTGGGATTGGGAGTTGCGTCGTAGGTTCGCTTCAACGCCTCTCGCATGTTCTTGGTCACGGGCCCGGTGATGAGCAGTACATCGGCATGGCGAGGCGACGCGACGAAGCGGATTCCAAAACGCTCGATGTCATAGAAGGCGTTGCTGAGAGCGTTCATCTCAAGCTCGCAGCCATTGCAGGAACCGGCGTCGACTGCCCGGATCGACAGGCTGCGCCCCAATCGCTTGTGAGCAGCGCCATCGAGCGCGCGCGCGAGTTCGTCGACCGCCGTGTCGCTCGCCACCGGCGGACGCTCTGTCAGCGGCGGACGTATCAGGCTTTCAAAAAGCAGCTTGCGCATGACAGCGTACCCTCAGAGATCATGGCCTGAATAAGAGCAGTTGAAGGATTTGTTGCACAGCGGGAAGTCGGCGACGATGTTTCCTTCGATCGCCGCTTCAAGCAGAGGCCATTGAAACCATGACGGATCGCGCAGGTGACAGCGCTCGACCAAGCCGCCTTTGCCGATACGCAGCCAGGCCAGAATGTCGCCCCGAAAACCCTCGACCAGCGCCATGCCCTCGCGCGGCCCATCTGCTGCGGCGAGATCAACGCGGATCGGACCGCCGGGCAGCCGCTCCAGGATTTGCTCGATGAGCGACAGGCTCTGTTCGACCTCGCGGATGCGGATCCAGACGCGGGCATTAACGTCGCCCTCCTTAAGGACAGCTATGTCGAAAGTGAGTTCGTCGTAAGGGGGGTAGCCCGGACTGCGCCGCGCGTCGAAGTCGCGACCAGAGGCGCGACCGACATAGCCGCCGGCTGCGTATTGCCGGGCAAGCTGGACGTTAAGTCGGCCGGTTCCGACGGTCCGGTCCTGCAGCGAGGCAGTGTTGTCGTAAAGTTCAATCAGGTGAGGGAAGCGTTGCCTGATCTCCGCGATCACCGACCGAACCGCGCGCGCTCCCTCCTCGCCTAGTTCGCTTGCCACCCCTCCGGGTACGATAAGGTCGCGCACCAAACGATGGCCGAAAGCAGCATCGTTTGCCCGCAATACACGCTCGCGCAATACCCCGCAGTGGGCATGCATGAGCGCGAAGGCAGCATCATTGCAGATGGCGCCGATGTCGCCCAGATGATTGGCCAGGCGCTCCAACTCGGCCATGAGCGCTCGCAACCAGACCGCACGCGATGGAACCTGGATACAAAGCGCCGCTTCGACCGCGCGGGCAAATGCAAGGGAGTATGCCACCGTGCTGTCACCCGAGATTCTGCCCGCCAGCTTACCGGCGCGATCGATATCGGACCCCGCCATCAGACCTTCTATGCCCTTGTGGGTGTATCCGAGGCGCTCCTCGAGCCGGACGACCGTTTCGCCGCTCGCCGTGAACCGGAAATGCCCCGGCTCTATGATGCCGGCATGCACGGGCCCGACCGGGATCTGATGCAGGCTTTCCCCCTCGGCATGCAGGAAGGGGTAGGGGGATGCTGTCGGGGCGGATGTCCGGACGCTGGTGGCCAATGGATAGCTGACACCCCAGTGGCCATGATCAAGCCACGGTCGTGTATCGGGCGCGCCTTGCGGCAAGAGCCCAAACAGGTCAGCGGCCGCGCGTTCGAGGCGCAACGCGGGCGCATGTAGCCGGCCGACCGACGGGTAGCGGCCATCCCGGCATTCCAGGCTGACAACGCCGATGTCCTTGGCATTTTCATCGAGAAGCGCCATGTGGACGGTGCTTGGCTCGCCCCACAGACCAAGCAAGCTCCAGTGACCCTCGACCAGTTGATCGATGGCAAAGCTCCATGTTCTCGGGGTCACCACAGCACGCGGCCACGGGGCATGCTTCTCGACGCGTTGGCCAGCGAGAATGAAGTCGATCAGTGCGGGCATGCTTTTTCTTCCGTCCGCTTCACCCCAGGATAATTGCGACATGCTGGAACCATGTGACCAGTGGAGGCGGCAGATAGATGCCGGCGGCAAACACCAACGCCAAATGGGAATACATCGGAACGTAGGACGCTTTGGCGGGCGCGGTGCTGCCGTGCGGTTCGCCGAAAGCGACGCCGGTCAGTCGAAGCAGCAAGGCTCCGAAAGCGAGCAGAATCCCGAATACCAACGGCATCGCCAAAAGGGGGTGTCTTGCAAATGTCGAACTCACGACCAGGAATTCGCTCATGAAGATGCCGAGCGGGGGGAGGCCGGCAATGGCGACGACGCCGATGACGAGCGCCCAGCCAAGCCCTGGATGCGTCTCCGTCAGTCCTCGGATCTCCGCTATGTTTTGCGTTCCCTTGACCTGTGCAATATGTCCGACCGTGAAAAAGATCGCCGACTTGGTCAGGCTGTGCATGACCATGTGCAGCAGGCCGGCAAAGTTGGCGAGCGGGCCACCCATGCCGAAAGCGAACACGATGATGCCCATGTGCTCGATCGAGGAGTACGCGAACAGGCGTTTGATGTCGCGGCGGCGATAGAGCATGAAGGCTGCGAAAACAAGCGATGTCAGCCCCATCGTGATCATCAGTGGCCCAGGCGCGATTGCTTCGGGGCTTGCCGCGAGCAGCAGCTTAAAGCGCAGGACGGCATAGAGCGCGACGTTCAGCAGCAAGCCCGACAGCACTGCGGAAATCGGCGTCGGGCCTTCCGCGTGCGCATCGGGCAGCCAGGCATGCAAGGGCGCGAGCCCAACCTTGGTGCCGTAGCCGAGCAGCAAGAAGACAAAAGCGACGTTGAGCAATGCCGGATCGAAGCGCGAGGCGTGCTCGATAAGCACTGTCCAGACCATGGCATTGGTGCCCTCGCCGACAACCGGCTGGGCGGCCATGTAGACGAGGATGGTGCCGAAGAGGGCAAGTGCTATGCCGACGCTTCCCAGAATGAAATATTTCCAGGCGGCCTCCAGTGCTTCATGCGTGCGATAGATGCCGACCATGAGCACGGTGGTCAGCGTGGCAAGCTCCACCGCCACCCACATCAAACCGATATTGTTCGACACGAAGGCGAGGTTCATGCCGAACATCATGATCTGGTACATTGCGTGGTAGAACCGCAAATTCGGCGCGGTCAGTCGTCCGGTGTGCAGTTCGTGCGCAATGTAGGAGGCGCTGAAAACGCTGGTCGTGAAAGCTACGAACGTGTTGAGCACAATGAATACGATGTTGAGATCGTCGACGAGCAGATACTGGCCGGGCTCTGGTCGGTCCATCACGAACAGTGACAGCGCGGCGACCAAGGTCAGGAAGCTCGCAGCGACATTCAGGCCGGCCGTCAGCCGATAGTTCGGCAGCGCCGCGAAAAGCGCGGCCGCCACGACTGGTATCACCAGAATGGCGGCCACGGCATCGAAGGAAAACGCGGTCATCGGCGTTCGCCCCTGTAGTCATCGAGCGCGCCGACATCCACCGAGTCAAACCTTTCGCGGATGCGAAACAAGAAGACGCCGATGACGATGAAGGCGATTAGGATCGAGAAGGCGACACTTATCTCGACGACCAGCGGCATGCCCTTGGCTCCCGTGGCGGCCAGCACCAGGCCGTTCTCGAGCGACATGAAGCCGACAACCTGGCTGACGGCATTACGGCGGGTGACCATCACCAGAAGCCCCAACAATATGATCGACAGCGCGAAGGCCAGGTCCTCACGGGCGAGGGGGTCAGCCTCGGGAGTGACCCGCAGCATCAGTACCATCGAGAGCGTCACCAGGCCTATTCCGGCAAGCATGGTCGGACCGATGCCGACGGCGGTCTCGATGTCGCGATGGATGCCGAGCCGCTGAATGATGCGATGAAGCCCAACGGGAATTACGATCGCCTTGAAAACGAGAGCGATCGCCGCAGTGACATAGAGATGATGGGCGTCCTGAATGTATGCCTGCCAGGCCACGGACATGGCGAGGACGATCGCATGAAGCGCAAAAACGTTGATCAGAGCAAAGAGGCGATCCTGGTACAGCATCATGAAGCTGACCAGCACCAGGCCGCCGGCGAGCAGGTGAGCGATGTCGAAGGTGAGGCTGTGCATCACAGGCTCCGCGAGACGAACAGCAGAAGCGTGCCGAGCAGGGCCAGCATCAAAGCGGCGCCCAGGAAATCCGGGACGCGGAAGACCCGCATCTTGGCGATGGCAGTCTCAAACAGGGCGAGGAGAGTGCCGCTGACGGTAAGTTTGCCGATATAAAAAACGACGCCCAGAACATAAGATCCCGGTCCGGCTCGGGCGGTCACCAGCCCCCAAGGCAGGAAGACACAGGAAATCAACGACATATAAAGCAGGAGTTTGAGGAAGGCCGCGAACTCGATCATCGCCAGATGTCGACCCGAATATTCCAGCACCATCGCTTCATGAACCATGGTGAGTTCCAGGTGGGTCGATGGGTTGTCCACCGGTATGCGGGCATTTTCGGCAAGCGCCACCATCACGAGAGCGATGAGGGACATCCCGAGCGATACGCGCAGGCCAACCTGTGGCGAGCCCATGAAGGCAGCGACTGTGGACAACTGCGTGGCGCCGGCGACGAGCGCCAGGCTGAACACGATCAGCAGCATGGCGGGCTCGGCCAGGGAAGCGATCATCACCTCGCGGCTTGCGCCGATGCCGCCAAAGCTCGTACCGACATCCAACCCCGCCAGCGCCAGGAAGAACCGTGCGCTTCCAAGCAGTGCGACGATGGCTATGAGATCGGCGGTCCAACTGAATGTGAGGCCGGTGGCGAATGTCGGGATGAGTGCGGCGGCGACCCAGGTAGCGGCAAAGATCAGATAGGGTGTCACGCGAAACAGCCAGGATGCATTATCCGCCAGAACGACTTCCTTGCGCATCAGCCGCAGGAGATCGCGGTAGGGTTGGATCAGGGAGGGACCCTGGCGGCGCAACAGTCGTGCCTTTGCCTTGCGCACGAAGCCGGTCAGGAGCGGTGCCAGCAAAAGCACGAGCGCCATCTGCGCACCTTGAACACCCAACTCAAGGATCAGGGCCATAGTGCGAGCACCAGAAGCAAGGCCACGAGAAAAAGAAAGACGAGGGTCAGGTAACGCCTGATCGTCAGGAACTGCAGATGGTTGAGGTGCTCGGTCGCAAAGTCGATGCCCCTGGCGATGGGCTGGTAGATCACCTCCCAGATCACATCATGCATTTCGACATTCAAACGAGATGGGCCGATCTCACCAGGGGCCGGCATTTCGACCGTTTCCCTTGCGCGGAATACGAATGTACCGAAGACGCGGCGGATCGGCTGCGCGAAGCTGACGGCCGTGTACTGCGAGCTTGGGATCACATCCGGAAAACCACAACCCCAGGCCGGACCCCGGCGGAGTGCATGCGACGCGAAGCGATGGATCACATATGCCGCGGCGGAGGCGGAAAAGGCGATGAACAGGAACACCAGCAGGCCGTTGTAGGAACTGCGGCTTGCTGCAATCGGCACGATCGACAGCCAGGCCTGCGCCATCTGCACAGGCATGCGGCTGCCAACCAGCGGGAGCGTCACCGACGAGAGGCCGTCTATGACAAGACCTGGAAGTATTCCTGCAAACAGGCAAAGTGCCGCGAGGGCGAACATTGCCGCCAGCGAGTACCGATCGACCTCGTGCGCGCGTTCAACTGCGGCCGAGCGTGGCCTGCCGAGGAATGTGATCCCGAACGCCTTCACGAAGCAGGCCGCGGCCAGTGCCGCCGAGAGAGCCAGCAAACCACCAACGGCAGGCACCATGACTTTCAGCCCCCATTGTGGCAGATCGGGACTCTGCAAAATGGCCTGAAAGGCCAGCCACTCGGAGACGAACCCGTTGAAAGGTGGAAGTGCCGAGATCGCGACGCAGCCGACAAGAAAGGCAAAACTTGTTAGGGGCATGCGATGTATGAGCCCGCCAAGCTTCTCCATGTCCCGCTCGCCGGTGGCTGTCAGCACGGCGCCCGCACCGAAAAACAGCAGGCTCTTGAAAAAGGAATGGTTGAGGACGTGGAACAGCGCGGCGGTCAGGGCCAACGCTGCAGCCGATGGCATCGCGTTCGCCTTAAAGGCCAGCGCCAGTCCAAGGCTTACGAAGATCACGCCGACGTTTTCGATGGTGCTATAGGCAAGAAGCCGCTTCAGGTCCTTTTCCATCAAGGCGTAAAGGATGCCGAGAACCGCCGTCAGGCCTCCGAGAAAAAGCACTGCAACGCCCGACCACCATGCCGGCTCACCGAGCAGATCGAAGGTAACGCGTATGAAACCATAGATGGCCACCTTCGTCATGACGCCGCTCATCAGAGCCGAGACGTGGCTTGGCGCGGCCGGGTGAGCGAGTGGGAGCCAGACGTGTAAAGGGACCAGTCCCGCCTTGGAGCCCGCGCCCAGCAACATGAGCGCCAGGACGAAAGTTGCGACGAAAGGGGTGGGAGCGGCAGCACGCATCGCTTCGAACGTGTAGTTCCCGCCAGGGCCCGACAGGAGGCCGAATGCAAGCAGCAGCGCGAGTGTGCCGAAGCTCGCCATCACGAGATAGATGTAACCCGCCCGTGCATTGTCCTGTTCGCGATGGTGCGCCATGACGAGCGCCCAGGAGGCGAGTGACATGAATTCCCAGGAAAGCAGGAAGGTGAAGGCATCGTCGGCCAACACGACAAGATTCATTCCTGCGAGGAAGGCCGGGAAGAACGGCAACACCCGATGTGGCGCGGATTCATGCCTGCCGTATCCGAGGCCGTAAAGACTGGCCATGGCGCCGCCGAAGTTGACGACGACGAGGAAAAACATGGAGAGCGCATCCAGGCGGAAATGAGCGCCAATCCATGGCAACCCAAGAGGCAACGCGGCAGTCGATGGAGTGACGGGATCATCGAAGATGCGGCTGGCGAGAACCAGGAGCACAGCCGCCGATATACCGAGCGTCAAGCTGTAGATCAGGTGTGTTCCCGAGCCCGACCTGCGGCTTTCCGCAATCGCAAGCACCGCAGTCCCCAGGAGCGCAGCAACGCTCCATAGGAGGACCGCGGCCCCTGAAATCACGCCACGCTCCTCACGGGAATTTTGGCATCCGCATCGACCCGGCCCAGAACCATGGCAGGGTCAAAATCTGCCTTCAGCCGCACGCCGCGCCCGCCCGTTTGGCTAGAGGCGCCTTCGGCAATCAATTCGACGCCGGCGAGATCGAGTGCCCCGATCAACTTCATGAGGGAATCGACATTGCCCCGGATAATCGACTCGCTGGCTTCCATGCGTTGAATTGTCGGCACGGAGAGGCCGGACAATTCGGCAAGCCTGCGCTGATCGATGCCAAGGAGTGCCCTCGCAGCACGCAACTGTGGAGCGGTTATCACGGTCGCATCCCCTCTTACCCAGCGTTGAGATATTATCTCTACGAGTTGCAGCATATATTAAAATGTAGAGCATTCAAATAATGATGCGTGACGCATCTGCCTTGGCCGCTACGGCCTTTGTGCGAAGCGCCGCATGACGAAGCCCCATTAGGTGCTCACAGAACAAAGTTCGTGAAGTCGGTGCGGCAGTGCAGCCAAATCCGGCACGCGGCAAAATCCGGCATGTAGCAAAGGTCTGTCGAACTACGGCCAGAGCCGCCTCATGCGAACGGACACATCCTCCAGGACGGGCATGGAGGCAAGCACGAGGAGCATGGCCGCGAGAAATAGCGTCACTGCAAAACCGACGTGTTTGAAACCCACGGCGCCGATGATGCCGCCGATAAAGAACAATGAAACAAGCGACGCTAGCAGCCTCAGCTTCCTTCGATCTGCTTTCACGAACAGTTCGTCCGAGTCATTGCCTGGGATGTTCCAATAGAGCAGCTTGCCCAGTTCGATGCCCATGTCAGTCACCAGGCCAGTGACATGCGTCGTCCGAATTCTGGCTTCCGACAGCTTGGTGATGATGGCGTTCTGCAAGCCCATGATGAAGCAAAGCAGCATCACCGTCATTGGCACAAATAGGGCTTCATGGCGGGCAAGATGACTGCCGAGCAGACCGAAGCAGATCAGCAGGATCGCTTCCAGGACCAGCGGGAACGCATACTCGCCCTGCAGGCTCTGCCGCCTTCCCCAATTGACCAGGACTGCCGAACAGGCGGCACCAGCGACGAATGACGACAAGGCCCCCAACCCGGAGAGCGCCAGTTCGACGTTGCCGAGCGCCAAATGATCAGCCATCGAAGAAACGATGCCGGACATGTGGGACGTGTACTGCTGAACCGCCAGAAAGCCGCCGGCATTGGCTGCCCCTGCGACAAAGGTCAAGAAACGGGCGAGATGCCGATCGGTTCTTTCGCTTCGTTCCTTTCCGGTCAATCGGCGCAGATACATGATCATGAGCGACCCTTGCCTTTCCAAGCGGAAAAGCGGGACCGCAAGCTGACGTGCTGGGAGAGGCTCATTGGTGTTTCTGGAAGGAAAGGAGGACGAAGGACGGTGAATGCGTGGCGCCAAGCGCTTTGTATTATCTAGTTTGGCCTGCCCAACAGCATGTCTGGGTGCCGGAACCTGACGCCGCGGCGGCACGAAGCTGGGAAGCAGTGATCATCGAGGTGCTGGTGTCTGATATGAGAAATGATATTCAGCACGGTATCATTGGAGTATAAAACATCAATACAAATCGAAGAATAGTGATTGCCCGCACTCGGCAATCCGCCGTCACCTCGGCAGCGTCTCGACGCAAGTCATGGCGCAGGGCCTTTGCTCGGTTTTGATCGTCCGCTTGAAGGCGATCGGGGAACAAGGGCAGCGGCAGCCTTGATGCGTATCCCAATCTTTTGAGCAGATCGCGTACTGGCGAAGGCGCGACCTATGGCGCCGTCGAACCCGATGCTCCGTCAGGCACCTGGCACTCGCTCGGACTTGGCACAGCAGTCTACGCAGCAGTTCTGACGCATTGTATATCAGGAGGCCGCCAGGGCTACGAAAAGTGATTGTCCCTGCCTGTCGATGCGCAGCAAAATTGGCTTGTTCCGCTGACGGGATTTCGACCACTCTTGCTGGATATCCGAAGGCTGCGCCACATTCCTGTTGTTGGCCGAGACGATCACGTCGCCAGGCCTCAGGCCGCCTTCCTCGGCAAGGCTGTTGGGTGCCACTCGCTGGATGTACACGCCGGTCGTGCCCGGCTGTAGACCCAGTTGCTGACGCGCCTCGTCCGGGATCGGGCTGAGCGAAAGTCCAAGATGTTGGTCTGCGGCCGCGGGGGGAGGAACAGCGCCCGTCTGCACCTCTTCGTCCTTGCGTTGACCAACTGTCAGGGCCAGTTCCTGCGGGCTGCCATCGCGGATTCTAGTCAGCGTCGCCTTTGACCCTGGCTTCTGATTTGCTGCTGCAAGAGTCAGATCGTGAACACTTTGAATGTCCTTGCCGTTGAAACGGGTGATGACGTCACCCGACTGTAAACCTGCTTTGTCGGCCGGACTGCCGGGCTCGACGGAAGCAACCAGCACGCCCATTGGCCCTGGCATTCCAAGAGCCTCGGCAATTGACGGCGAGACTTCCTGGAGCCGCACTCCAATGAAGCCGCGTTCGATGCGGCCGGTGCGGATCAACTGGTCGACGACACTCTGGGCAGTTCGCGAAGGCACGGCGAATCCGATGCCGATGCTGCCCCCGGACGGCGAGACGATGGCGGCATTGACCCCGATCACTTCGCCGCGCACGTTAAACAACGGTCCGCCGGAATTGCCCCTGTTGATGGAGGCGTCTGTTTGCAGGAAATCATCAAAAGGCCCGGATTGGATGTCGCGTGAACGGGCAGAAAGCACACCAACTGTGACGGTTCCGCCGAGCCCGAATGGACTGCCGATCGCGATTGTCCAGGCGCCCGGCTGCATTGCGTCCGAGTCGCCCCAAGCGACTGTTGTCATGTTGGGCCGCGGCTCAATCTTCAGCACGGCGATATCCGTGGCCGGGTCCCGGCCTACAAGGCGAGCGGGCTTAGATTCCTTGTCGGAAAACAGGACGTGAACTTCGGTAGCGTCGGCGACAACATGATTGTTGGTGACAATATAGCCCTCGGGGCTGATCACGAACCCGGAGCCAAGGGCTTCTCGTACCTGCGGTTGGGCAGGTCCCAAGCCGCGACTATCGAACGGGTCGAGAAAATCGTTGAGTGTTGTCTGGTCCTGGATAATCTGTCTCGTCGTGATCGCGACAACTGCCGGCAGCTTTTGCCGCACGATTTCGGTGAAATCGTTCGGGATCTCCTGAGCTACGGTCGGAGCAAAGTCGCCGACCGAGAGGATCAGCGTTCCCGCCACGAGCCCAGCCCATAATTGCTTCTTCGAAATGTAGGACATGATTGGTTCTCCTGCCCGGGCCGCCCCGGCGCCGCTGCGTGACTATGCCCCTACGAACGCGAGAACTGCGATCCACGCTGATTGTTTCACCGGACCGAAAAAATGGCGCTCAAAGGGCTGAAATCCTGCCCCTGAAACCTACCTCGGCCATTGAAAATCGATCGAAAACGCCAAAAATCACACCGGTTCGCGAAAGCTGCCGATCCACGACAACAAAGGAGATTGTTCAAAGAGGCGGATCATCGCGCTCTTCTAGGACGTCAGCAGAGTCCGACCTGAATGGACTCGCGAAATACGGTCAGCCGGCATCGGCGGACCGTTCCGCCGGCGGATCCTTCTCACTCAGCGGCAAGTCACGGCGCGGGAAGCTACCCGCCACGTGAAAATTTTCCTATCCTCTTGAAGGCGCAGGAACGGATTTTTAGATTCATGTTGGCCGGCCGCCAAAAGGGGCCGGCATGAGCCGAGGAGGCGCCAAGCCTTTTTGGCACCTTCTTGTAAACCATGTTGCTCAAAGGAGGATATGGCTATGAGGACAAACCTTGATTTTGCCCCCCTGTTCCGGTCCAGCATCGGCTTCGACCGCGTCTTCGACATGCTGGAAAATGCGAGCCGCGTCACTGCGACAGACAATTGGCCGCCCTACGACATCGCCAAGACAGGTGAGGACGACTATCGCATCACCATGGCGGTTGCCGGCTTCTCGCAGGATCAGCTGACAATCACTCATCAGCCTAACCTGTTGGTTGTGAGTGGGTCGCAACCTGGCGAGGACAATGGCCAGTACCTCTATCGCGGCATTGCCGGGCCCGCTTTCGAGCGTCGGTTCGAACTGGCCGACCATGTGAAGGTCGTCGGCGCCGGCCTGGACAATGGGTTGCTGAACATCGATCTCAAGCGCGAGCTTCCCGAAGAGATGAAACCGCGCCGGATCGCCATCGCCGGCAGCACGGCAAAGGCAGCGCCGCGACAGATCGAAGCCGAAAAGAGCGCGGCCTGAAGTCAGCGTGAATCAGAAGCGACAGGCACCCACTGACGCGCAGAGTAAGCCGGAGGCGGCACGTCGCCGTCTCCGGCGCATCCTTTCGCTCCATCGAAGAGACGAATGATGCAGGTGCAAGCAAGTGAAGTCACTCAAGTCCAAGCACGCGAACGAGTCGTGGAAAATTGCCGGGGCGGATCTTTCTGGAACCGGCTTCAACTGGCCTTGCTGCAGACCAGCTACGGCGCTGCTTTGCAGGCGTCGCATTATGGGCCAGCGTTGGCAGAACCTTGACGCGATTTATGCATCGCCGATCGAGGTGGTGATGAGTGAGCGTGTTTCAATTGCTGACAACCCTTCACTGCCGGACGCGATCAGCCCTGACGAGTAGACGTTTATCGACACATTGCGCCACAGCCTCACCGTGGAGAACGCGTGAGACTTGATCATTATCCCTCCCTTGCTTGCCATGCTGGCCCTGCGCTCGCAAGGCGCCTTAAGATTCTGGCTGTTCGTCTCGCCATTTCCTCTTGAACTGAAAAGAGGCGATTCCGATCTTTTCCACAGCTGCCTCGTGGTCTGCCGAGTTCGTCGGCTTACCCCTCATCTTGGCGACAGGACGAGCAGAAATCGGTTGGCGCACAATTCGAAGGGAGGTCATTATGGAAAGTGAGATGTTCAAACATGCGATTTTCGTACGGGACGATACCTTTGCTCTCCGAAAGATCGTTTGTCTCATGGATGCGATAGAGTTTCTGGAGGAATGGCCGGTCGAAAGGCGAGGCCTCCTTCACGCGGCGGCATGTGACACTTGCTACGCTGCGTATGATGGTCGGAAGTCCGTCGAGGCGGCGCACAAGACGTTTACGGCTTGGGCACGCAGGGTCGGTGTGATCGACAATGTGCCTGTGGCGCCGCACTGGATGACAGGGCCGAAGATTGGCGGCGTAAATCAGCCTATGGACATTGACGGCTAGCCCGTCATCCAGCGGCTAAAGACGGGGGCAATTCGAATCGCCGCCCGATGCCTCGTCGTACGACGGCAAGGCTCGCAGAGTTAGGGGCTCACGCGAAATCGGGATTGGTCTTCGAAAAGGCTGTAGCCGGCTTCTCAGAATTAATGGCTGCCGCTGGGATTCCCTTGGGCCGGATCCGCCAGGTCTCCTTCTTCGTCAGGTTGGATCAGATCGATTAGATTTGCCATCCGTGTTCCTGGCAGCGGTCGTCCCTCGCTCATCAGCGCCTCATCGGCAAAAGCCCAGGCCCATGCCTCTCTCAACTCCTCGAGCGAAGCACCGGACGCAATGATTTCAGCAATCGTTGCGTCGTCTACGCGTCCGAGGATCGAGAGAACGTCTTGGCGTGTCATGCTCATCCTTTCCTCCGTCCGAATGCTAGCGAAGCAGATGGTGTTCGAAGGACTATTTGCAAGAGGCGTCCCCCCGGCTTTACGCTTGCGACGGTCCGGGGCAGAGATGGCATAGTGGGCATGCAGCCAACAGTTGGACCTGAATCGGACAGCGAAGCGCCGGCTGCCGCCCTCCAAGTCCGCCGCGAGACACTGGCGATACGAAAGTTCACCCGGTAGCAGCGGCGATCATCCCCTTTGACTGGGGTAATCCTTTTGACGCAATTGCGTTAAACGCTAAGGTACCGTCAAATCGCGGATATCCCGTGGGGAGAGTGACAAGTGCGGCGGGTCATCAGTCCCTCCAAGGTCGCCCGCTGCACCGGTCATTGCCCCCAAGCTAGATGGTGGTCATTCACTGTTCATTCATCATATTAGGCTACGATCATATGCAGACATGCTAGGTAGCTCGTACATGCCTCAAGGGCCCCGGTGCTGGTGATGCGCCGGGGCCTTTAAGTTTCACCTCCCTGTCGTCAGATGCCGCCGCCGCTGTCGTATTGGTCTTCGGCAATGTCGCGCTCGTTCAGCCAGTGTTCCAGGGCGTCTACCATCTGTTCGGCCGATTTGCCGAGTGTCTGGAGATGGATTTCCGGGTTTTGCGGCGCTTCGTAGGGAGAATCGACGCCGGTGAAATTCTTGATCTCGCCATTCAGCGCGCGCGCATAGAGGCCCTTCGGTTCACGCCTGGCGCATTCCTCGAACGGCGTGTCGACGAACACCTCGATGAACTCGCCATCGGCCATCAATTCGCGTGCCATGCGCCGCTCGGCGCTGAACGGCGAAATGAACGACACGATGACCACCAACCCGGCATCGGCCATCAAACGCGCCACTTCGGCGACGCGGCGGATGTTCTCGACGCGATCGGCGTCGGTGAAACCAAGATCGCGGTTGAGACCGTGCCGGACGTTGTCGCCGTCCAGGATATAGGTATGGCGGCCGGTGGCGAACAGCTTCCTTTCGAACAGGTTGGCGATGGTCGACTTGCCGGAGCCCGACAGTCCGGTGAACCAGAACACGGCGGGCCGCTGGTTCTTCATGTCGGCGCGCACACGCTTGCCGACGTCGAGCGACTGCCAATGGATGTTTTCGGCGCGGCGCAGCGTGTGCAGGATCATGCCGGCGCCGACGGTGGCATTCGAGATGCGATCGATCAGGATGAAGGCGCCGGTGGTGCGGTTCTCGGCGAAGGGATCGAAGGCGATCGGCGTCCGCGTCGAGATGTTGCAGATGCCGACTTCGTTCATTTCGAGCGACTTGGCCGCCTCATGGGCAAAGTCGTTGACGTTGATCCGGTATTTCAGGTCGGTGACGGTGGCGCTGGTCTGGTCGGTCTCGGTGCGCAGGATGTAGGAGCGGCCGGGCAGCAGCGCATGCTCGTCGAACCAGACGATGTTGGCGGCGAACTGGTCGGCGACCTGCGGCCGTGCGGCCGGCGAAACCAGCATGTTGCCGCGCGAGATCTCGACCTCGTCGTCAAGAACCAGTGTGACGGCCTGGCCGGCAGCCGCCTGGGCGAGGTCGCCGCCATGCGAGACGATCCGCTTGACGCGCGAAGACTTGCCGGACTTGGCGACAACGATCTCGTCGCC